>JAFMIA010000021.1 GCA_017854255.1 Pseudomonadales bacterium | reverse complement strand
CGCGAAGGCGGCCGAACGGTTGGTGCTGGCGTTGTAACAAAAATTAAAGACTAAAGGCTAGCAATTGCGCAGGAAGGCGGGTAGTATTCGCCTCCCTGCTAAGCCTTGACTTGAAAAGGCAGCCGAAAAAGCGGAGACGCCGGTAGCATTGGGGCAAAGTCGAGAGTAAAAGCCGACTTGGGGAACAGGATTCCGATAGGGGATCACGGGACGCTCGCAAGAGCAACGACACGAAAGTGTGCCTTCCTTTAAAGAGGAGGGCATTCTTGCATTTAAATTTGGCTAGTGAGCTCACGAGTTGTAAGAGCGAACTGACAGTGGTGTACGAAAGGTGCACTAAAACGAAAGATAGGCGCGTCATGCAAAATCAAAGAATCAGGATTCGACTCAAAGCGTTTGACCATCGACTCATCGATGTGTCAACCCAAGAGATTGTCAACACGGCAAAGCGAACCGGTGCCCAAATCCGCGGCCCTATTCCGCTCCCGACTCGAAAAGAAAAGTTCACTATCCTGATTTCGCCTCACGTCGATAAAGATGCGCGAGATCAGTATGAGATCAGAACGCACAAGCGCATGTTGGATATTTTAGAGCCAACGGAAAAAACCGTCGACGCGCTAACAAAGCTAGATTTGGCAGCAGGGGTTGAAGTCCAGATTAATCTGGCCTGAAAGCGCAACTAATTCGGAGAGTGACAATGACGATAGGCATTGTAGGTACAAAACAAGGTATGACTCGGATCTTCACTGAAGACGGCCGATCAGTGCCTGTAACAGTCGTTCAAGCAACACCCAATCGAGTGACTCAGGTTAAAAGCCTCGATCGCGATGGCTATCAGGCAATCCAGGTAACCTATGGCGCTGTGAAGGCGTCACGGATTAATCAGCCGCACGCTGGTCTGTTTAAGAAGACGCAGGTCGAGGCGGGTCGAACATTGACGGAATTCACCACCGAAGACGCAGTTTTTGAAGTCGGTGCTGAGTTGACTGTCGCTAATTTTAAAGCGGGCCAAAAAGTAGATGTTACGGGTCGCTCGAAAGGTAAGGGTTTTCAGGGCGTGATTAAGCGTCATAACTTTACGATGCAGGACGCGACCCACGGTAATTCATTATCACATCGTGCGCCGGGTTCTATTGGCCAGTGTCAAACCCCGGGCAGGGTTTGGAAAGGTAAGAAAATGGCTGGTCACATGGGTGCAGAACAAGTGACGACTCAGTCCCTCGAAATTGTGCAGGTTGATGTTGAGAACAACTTGCTCTTGATCAAAGGCGCGGTGCCTGGCTCAAAGGGCGGAGCTGTCGTTGTAAAACCTTCCGTGAAATCTCGGAGTCAAACGGAGGCTGAATCTTGAACTTAAATATCTCAGAACCGGGCGTTGGCCTCACTGATAAAGCGGTCGAGCTATCCGAAACCCTCTTTGGTCGGCAATACAACGAAGCGCTTGTTCATCAGGTGGTTGTGTCCTACATGGCCGGTGCGCGTCAAGGCACGAGTGCGCAAAAGACGCGGTCCGAAGTCAGCGGGGGTGGTCGTAAGCCATTTCGACAGAAAGGCACGGGTCGCGCTCGGGCAGGAACGATTCGTAGTCCGATATGGCGTGGTGGTGGTGTGACGTTTGCTGCTAAGCCTCGCGATTACTCGGTCAAGGTGAACAAGAAGATGTACCGCGGTGCGATGCAGTCTATTTTTTCTGAATTGGTACGCCAGGATCGGCTGATTGTGACGGAAGACTTCTCGGTCACGGCACCAAAAACGAAAGAAGTACTTCAACGCTTAAAGGATCTCAACTTAAACCAGGTTTTGGTCGTGGTTGAAGAAGTCGATGAGAATCTATATTTGGGTGCGAGAAATATTCGTCAAGTTGACGTTGTAGACGTGCAAGGCGTGAACCCTGTGATTCTGTTGGGCTATGAAAAGGTGCTATTTACCGTCGGCGCCTTGAAACGAGCAGAGGAGATGTTGGGATGAGTGCAGACGCAATTTATAACGTTATTTTAGGCGCTCACATCTCAGAGAAAGCGACCGTTGTCGCTGAGCAGTCCAACCATTTTGTTTTCAAAGTTAGAAAAGAAGCGACGCGGCCTCAGATAAAAGCCGCTGTTGAGAAAATCTATGGGGTGAGTGTAGCCGGAGTGACAGTTGCCAATGTGAAAGGCAAGGTCAAAAAGACCATGAGAGGTCTTAGTAAGAAGCCGAGCTGGAAGAAAGCTTATGTGCGTGTGGTAGAAGGTCAAGAAATTGATTTCACCGCCGAAGCCAAATAGCAAATTCAAGAATTGATACGCGAGAAGAATAATGCCAGTCGTTAAAGCAAAACCTACATCGCCCGGTCGCCGGTTCGTCGTTAAGGTCGTCCACCCTGATCTTCATAAGGGAGAGCCTTTTAAGGCCTTGGTCCAGGCGAAGCCTAAGAGCGGCGGACGAAATAATAAAGGTCGAATCACGACCCGTCACATCGGTGGTGGCCATAAGCAGAAGTACCGAATTATTGACTTTAAACGAAATTCCAAGGACGGCATTAAGGCAGTGATCGAGCGCTTAGAGTACGATCCAAATCGAACGGCAAATATTGCGTTGCTGAAGTATGCCGATGGCGAGCGAAAATATATTATTGCGCCCAAGGGTGTTTCGGCCGGTGATGAGATCCAGTCAGGTGAAGGTGCGCCAATCAAAGTTGGAAATTGTATGCCAATGCGCAACATTCCAATGGGTAGTGTCATTCATTGTGTTGAATTAAAGGCTGGTAAAGGTGCGCAAATTGCGCGCAGCGCTGGCACGTCCGTGCAATTGGTCGCTAAAGACGGTCGGTATGTCACCTTGCGTTTGCGCTCTGGTGAGATGCGCCGAGCACTGGCGGATTGTCGCGCAACGCTGGGTGAAGTCAGCAACTCAGAGCATAACTTGCGATCACTTGGTAAAGCAGGTGCGACGCGTTGGCGTGGTGTTCGTCCAACGGTTCGTGGGGTTGTTATGAATCCGGTTGATCATCCGCATGGTGGTGGTGAAGGTAAGACCTCTGGTGGCCGACATCCCGTCAGTCCATGGGGTATGCCAACCAAGGGCTACAAAACCAGAAAGAATAAGCGTACCGATAAGATGATTATTCGTCGTCGTCGCGCAAGTCGATAGGAGATAGGTTGTGCCTAGAAGTTTAAGAAAAGGTCCGTTTATTGATTTGCATTTGGCCGACAAGGTTGAAAAAGCGCTTGAGATAAACGATAAGCGCCCGATTAAGACTTGGTCGCGTCGGTCGATGATTGCACCGGATTTTGTTGGGTTAACGATTCAGGTCCACAATGGTCGCCAGCATGTGCCGGTGTTTATCACAGAAGATATGGTTGGCCACAAGCTGGGCGAGTTTTCCTTGACGCGGACCTATCGTGGCCATGCGGCGGATAAGAAAGCGAAGCGACGGTAGGTCGCGGTTTAGATCCAGGGTAAAGAGGAACAGGTGATGGAAGTTTCTGCAAGATTAAAAGGTGCTCGGATTTCGGCTCAAAAGGCGCGTCTGGTTGCTGATCAGATTCGTGGGCAAGCTGTAGGTTCAGCGCTGAACACGCTGACCTTCAGTACTAAGAAGGGAGCGCATTTGGTTAAGAAGCTGCTCGAGTCCGCTATCGCGAACGCCGAGCACAATGAAGGCGCGGATGTGGACGAATTGTCTGTTGCTAAGATATTTGTAGATGAAGGCACAACCATGAAGCGGATTAAACCCCGAGCGAAGGGTCGTGCGGATCGGATCTTTAAAAGAAGTTGTCATATCACACTCGCAGTGGCAGATAGCTAAGTCATAATCGGTAGAGATTAGGAGACCGGAATGGGTCAGAAAGTACATCCTACGGGCATGCGTCTCGGTATTGTCAAGCAGCATACCTCCATTTGGTATGCGCAAGGACCAGCCTACGCCAAGAATTTACATGCGGACCTTAAGGTTCGAGAGTTTATTCACAAGAAGTTGGCGCAGGCGTCTGTAAGTCGTATTGATATACATCGGCCTGCACAAACGGCTCGAATTACGATCCATACAGCACGGCCCGGGATTGTGATTGGTAAGAAAGGGGAAGATGTCGAGGCGCTTCGTCAAGAGATTGGCCGCATGATGAAGGTGCCGGTTCATATCAATATTGAAGAGATTCGCAAACCCGAAATTGATGCTTATTTGGTTGCTCAGAACGTCGCGCAACAATTGGAGCGTCGAGTTCAGTTTCGTCGAGCAATGAAGCGGGTGATGCAAAACGCGATGCGCCTCGGTGCAGAGGGGATTAAGGTCCAGGTATCAGGGCGTCTTGGTGGTGCTGAGATCGCTCGGTCAGAGAATTATCGTGAAGGACGCGTGCCATTACACACGTTGCGCGCTGATATTGATTACGCCACCGCAGAAGCATTGACGACCTATGGCATCCTCGGTGTCAAGGTGTGGATCTTTAAAGGTGAAATTCTGGGTGTTCGCGAAGAAGCTGCGGCCGCCTCAAATACTGCTCAAAATTTTGGTTAAGAGATCATGTTACAGCCTAAGAGAACAAAATTTCGGAAACAGCATAAAGGGTCTAACCGTGGACTTGCCCATCGTGGCAGTACGGTCAGCTTTGGTGAGTTCGCGTTAAAAGCGGTTGGACGTGGTCGTATGACAGCGCGTCAAATCGAGTCGGCGCGGCGGGCAATGACGCGTCGGGTACGTCGAGGCGGTCAGATTTGGATTCGTGTGTTCCCAGATAAGCCGATTACGCAAAAGCCCCTCGAAGTGCGGCAGGGTAAAGGTAAGGGTAACGTCGAGTATTGGGTTGCTCAGATTAAGCCTGGGAAGGTGCTCTACGAAATGGAGGGTGTTTCCGAGGAAGTTGCACGTGATGCGTTTCGTTTGGCGGCGGCAAAACTGCCATTCCCAACGACGTTTGTTAAACGCGTGATTATGTAACCGGGGAGAGACGGATGATTGATGTAAAAGAATTGCGATCGAAGACACCTGCAGAAGTCCAGGACGTGTTAGTGGGCCTTGCTAAAGAGCAGTTTGGGTTAAGGATGCAGAAATCAATTGGCCAATTGACTCAGACCCACCTTTTGAAACGAGTGAGTCGGGATATTGCTCGAGTTAAGACGGTAATGGGTGAGTCGAAGGACGTCTAACTGCGGTAGGTTTTAATAGCGGCGCCAAAAAGGCGAATAGAGATTAAGCGCTGGGCAAATGGCACGGCACCAAAGAAATAGGACTGATTGTCATGAGTGGTGAACAGAATTTAGCACGAAATGTGAGCGGTACGGTTGTCAGCAATAAGATGGACAAAAGTATCACGGTGTTGGTTGAGCGCAGGATTAAGCACCCGATATACGGTAAGTACATCAAACGCTCAAAGAAGATTATGGCGCATGATCCGGAAAACCAATGCCAACCTGGGGACGCGGTGACGATTCGGGAGTCACGTCCAATTTCTAAAAGCAAAACTTGGATGCTGACTTCAATAGATAAGCGAGCAGTAGAAATTTAACACGGCATAGATCTGGCAAGGTTGCTTGCCTCAGTGGAGTTTAAAGCATGATTCAAGTGCAATCGTATCTAGATATCGCCGATAACAGCGGCGCACGCCGGGTGATGTGTATCAAGGTGCTGGGCGGTTCCAAGCGACGATACGCTGGGATTGGTGATGTTATTAAGGTCACGGTGAAAGAAGCGATTCCTCGCGGCCGTGTTAAGAAAGGTCAGGTGTTGGACGCCGTTGTGGTTCGTACCAGGAAAGGTGTTCGGCGTTCTGATGGGTCTTTGATTCGGTTTGATGGTAACGCTGCAGTTTTATTGAACGCCAATAAGCAGCCCATTGGGACTCGTATTTTTGGACCAGTGACTCGGGAGTTGAGAAACGAGAAGTTCATGCGGATTGTTTCTCTGGCACCAGAAGTTTTATAAGAGATCGGATTGATGAAAAAGTTGAAGAAAAACGATTTGGTCGTCGTTCTTACTGGAAAAGATAAAGGTAAGACCGGAGAGATCACAAGAGTTCTGGATGAGCATAAGCTGTATGTCTCAGGAGTGAACATGATCAAGCGTCATACAAAAGGTAACCCACAAGCGGGTCAGCCTGGCGGGATCATAGAGAAAGAGGCGCCGATTCAGATATCGAACGTTGCTATTTTTAATCGAGCCACAAGCAAGCCAGATCGGGTTGGGTTTAAAACCTTAGAAGATGGTAAGCAGGTTCGGATATTTAAGTCCACTGGTGAGCAGATAGACGACTAAGACTATGACAGATTTAAAGAAGCTATATGACGAAGAAATCAAGCCTAAGCTAAAAGAAGAGCTGGGATTGGCCAATGTGATGCAGGTCCCACGGATCACGCACATCACACTGAACATGGGTGTAGGGGAAGCGCTGAATGATCGAAAGCAGTTGGATGCCGCGGTGTCTGATATGCAGGCGATTGCCGGGCAGAAACCGATTATCACCAATGCACGGCGCTCGATCGCTGGATTCAAGATTCGAGAAGGGTATCCGATTGGCTGCAAGGTGACGTTGCGTCGCGCCATGATGTACGAATTCCTAGATCGTTTGATCAGCATTGCCCTGCCTCGACAAAGAGATTTTAGAGGGATCAGTCCGAAGGCTTTTGATGGCCGCGGTAATTTCTCTATGGGGTTCTCAGAGCAGATCGTTTTTGCTGAGATCGATTACGATAAGATCGATCGGATCCGGGGTTTAGATATCAATATTACAACGAGTGCTGCGACGGACGACGAAGGCCGCGCGCTACTAAGAGCGTTTAATTTTCCGTTACGTGAAGCTTAGGCCCAGCGTTTAGCAGAAAGCAGAAGTAATTAACCGAGGACACGATGGCTAAGAAATCAATGATCAATCGCGAGAAGAAGCGCGAGAAGACAGTACAAAAGTTTGCTGCCAAGAGAGCTGTCTTAAAGGCTCAGATTAAGGACTTAAACTTGTCCGATGACGAGCGCTGGGCAGCCCAGGTTAAGTTTCAAAAACTGCCTCGTAATGCCAGTCCAACACGGCAAGTCAGGCGCTGTGTTCTGACCGGTCGACCCCATGCGGTTTATCGCCGATTTGGTTTGGCTCGGCAGAAGTTGCGTGAAGCTGCGATGCGCGGTGATATTCCCGGGCTTGTTAAGTCAAGTTGGTAATTAGGAGAGACAGAATATGACAATGCAAGATCCATTAGCCGACATGTTGACTCGGGTGCGGAATGCGCAAGCGGCGAAGCATCCCGATGTATCGATGCCCGCCTCAGGCACAAAAACCGAGGTTGCTCGGGTGCTAAAAGAAGAGGGATACATTACGGATTTCAGTCATGGCGTTGATGACGCTGGCAAGCCAAGTTTAAACATTGCACTGAAATACCATGATGGCAAACCAGTGATCGAGAAAATCGATCGAATGAGTCGCCCTGGGTTGCGGATATATAAGAACAAACAACAGATCCCGACTATCCAATCCGGTCTGGGTGTCGTGATTTTGTCGACGAATAAAGGTGTTATGACGGATCGAGCGGCTCGTGCTGCAGGCGTCGGTGGCGAGCTTCTTTGCTCAGTTTTCTGATAAGACAGTCTTTAAAGGTTAATTTTCATGTCTAGAATAGCAAATAACCCGGTACCCGTGCCCAACGGCGTTGAAGTGATGATTGATGGCCCTGACCTCAAGGTCAAAGGTGCCAAAGGCGCGTTGCAGTTGACGCTCCACTCTTTGGTAACCATCGCTCGTGAAGAAGATTTGCTTCTGCTGAAGGCTGTAGGACCAACGCAGCAAGCAACAGCGCTCGCTGGGACCTTCCGGTCACTGGTGAGCAATATGGTGCAAGGTGTGAGCGAAGGATATCAAAAACAGCTGGAGCTTCAAGGCGTTGGTTATAGGGCGCAAGCACAGGGCGCTAAGCTAAATTTAACTTTGGGATTTTCTCATCCGGTAGTCTATGCGGTGCCTGAGGGCATCGAAATTGAAACGCCAACGCAGACCCAGATTGTTGTTAAGGGTATAGATAAGCAGAAGGTCGGTCAGGTTTCCGCAGAAATTAGAGCGTTCCGTCCGCCCGAGCCTTACAAAGGCAAAGGGGTGCGATACGCCAACGAATATGTCAAACGTAAAGAAGCTAAGAAAAAGTAAACCTTAGCCGAATAGCAATAAAGACGAATTAAGCGTCTTGTCAGGAGACAAATCGAGATGAAAAGTAAGCGGGATGCTCGTTTAAAAAGAGCACGTAAGAGTCGATCTAAAATCCGAGAACTGTTGGTTCCTAGGCTTTGTGTTTACCGGTCACCTCGGCATACCTATGCGCAGATTATTTCTGAAGATGGTGCACAGGTTAAAGTCGCTGCCTCAACACTCGAGAGCGCACTTCGGGATGGTCCGACTGGCAATATCGAAGGCGCGGCGAAGGTTGGTGCCTTGATCGCAGAGCGAGCAAAAGCCGCAGGGTTCGAAAGGGTGGCGTTTGACCGCTCTGGTTATAAATATCATGGTCGGGTCAAGGCTTTGGCAGATGCGGCTCGCGAAGCCGGGCTGCAGTTTTAAGCCGTCAAGAAAGAACGAATTAAGGAATAGGCATGGCTTACAACGAACGAGATAAAAACGAAGAAGGTATCCAGGAAAAGCTGGTACAGGTCAATCGTGTCGCCAAGGTGGTCAAAGGCGGCCGAATCTTCGGATTCACAGCGTTGACGGTTGTGGGTGACGGTAACGGTAAGGTCGGTTACGGTCGCGGTAAAGCGCGTGAAGTGCCTCAGGCCATCCAAAAAGCGATGGAAGCTGCACGGCGGAATATGATTGACGTCGACCTCGACGGCACCACGCTTCAGTATGAAGTCAATGCTCGGCATGGCGCTTCAAAGATTTTTATGAAGCCAGCGTCTGAAGGTACCGGGATTATCGCTGGTAAAACCATGCGGGCAGTGCTCGAAGTGGCCGGCGTTCGAAACGTTTTGGCGAAATGTTACGGTTCAACGACGCCAGTGAACGTGATTCGAGCAACGTTCAAAGGTCTGCAAAATATGCGTTCACCAGAGTCTATCGCCGATAAGCGTGGGCTCTCAGTAGAAGAGATTCTGGGATAGATGATCATGGAAAAGAAGACCGTCACAGTTACGCTAACGAAGAGCGTTCATGGCCGACTTAAGTCACACAAAGCGTGTGTGGCAGGTCTGGGACTGCGTAAAATCCGGCAGTCCTCGGTTGTAGAGGATACGCCTTCAGTCAGGGGCATGATCAATAAAGTGGCCTACATGGTTTCTGTAGAAGAAAACAAGGCGTAAGGAGACAATCGACATGCGTTTAAATTCGATATCGGGTGCGCCAGGCAGTCGTCAAGCAAAGAAGAGAGTCGGCCGAGGGATCGGTAGTGGTCTTGGTAAGACCGCCGGTCGAGGTCATAAGGGTCAGAAATCGCGCTCGGGTGGCAAGGTCCGTCCAGGGTTTGAAGGCGGACAACAGCCATTACAAATGCGGCTACCAAAATTCGGTTTTACAACTGAAAAGAGCCGGATTACAGGTGAGGTCACACTGTCTGAAGTCGCAGCGGCGAATGCAGACGTCGTGACGCTAGAAGTCCTTCGGCAAGCTGATTTGATCAATGGCAACACCAAACGGGTCAAGGTGATCTTGTCTGGCAAAATTGAAAGAGCCGTTACGATACAAGGACTGGGCGTGACCAAAGGCGCCCGTGCGGCAATTGAAGCAGCCGGCGGATCGATCGAAGACTAAGTAAAACAGCGTATTCACCTTTGCTGCAAATGAGCCAGCGGAGGGGGCGTAAAATTGAGTGGGTTAAGGATTAAGCAATGACGAGTGCACTAGCACAGGGCAAAGCAATGGCATCTGGAGGCGGGTTATCGGAACTTCGCAGCCGTCTGCTGTTCGTGCTCATTGCGATCGTTGTTTATCGTATTGGGAGCCATATTCCCGTGCCCGGCATTGATCCAGATCGTCTGCGCCTGCTGTTCAATCAAAATCAGGGCGGCATTCTGGATCTGGTGAACATGTTCGGTGGCGGTGCCTTAGAACGCATGAGTATTTTTGCGTTAGGTATCATGCCTTACATCTCAGCCAGTATCATCACGCAGCTCTTGGTTGCGACAACGCCGTCTCTGCAGCAGTTACGCAAAGAAGGTGAGGCTGGTCGAAAGAAGATAGCGCAGTACACGCGATACGGCACCTTAGCACTGGCGCTGGTTCAGGGCATGGCCATGAGCAGTGGATTGGAGTCTCAGGGTCTATCTTATACCGGTAGTTTCATGTTTCATTTTGTTGCGGTTGCGACACTCGTGACGGGCGCCATGTTTATTATGTGGCTGGGCGAGCAGGTAACAGAACGGGGCATTGGAAACGGGATATCAATTATTATTTTCGCCGGGATTGTCTCAGGGTTCCCTGGGGCGATTGGTCAGTCTTTTGAGCAGGCACGCCAGGGTGAGATCCAGATTATTGCGCTACTTGGTATTGCCGTTCTGGCCATTGTGATCGTTGCCGGCGTGGTTTATGTCGAGCGGGGCCAAAGGCGCATTACGATCAACTATGCGCGCCGGCAGCAAGGCAAACGCATGTACCAGGCGCAAAGCTCTCATCTGCCCCTCAAGGTGAACATGGCAGGCGTCATACCCGCGATTTTTGCGAGCAGTCTATTATTATTTCCTGCCTCGCTCGGTCAGTGGTTTGGTCAATCGGAAGGGATGGAGTGGCTGCAGGACGTGAGTCTTTGGATTGCGCCGGGACAACCTTTAAATATCATTTTATTTTCGATCGGTATCATTTTCTTCTGTTTTTGGTACACCTCGATTATGTTCAATCCAAAGGAAGTAGCCGATAATCTCAAGCGCTCAGGGGCGTTTATTCCTGGCTATCGGCCTGGTGATCAAACCGCACGGTATATCGACACCATTATTACGCGATTGACGTTGTTCGGGTCGCTGTATATGACAACGGTTTGCTTGTTGCCACAGTTTCTGGTGATTCAGTTCAATATTACGTTTCAGTTAGGTGGTACAGCACTGCTTATTGTGGTGGTGGTTATCATGGACTTTATGGCTCAGGTTCAGACGCACTTGATGTCGCATCAGTATGAGTCACTGATGAAAAAATCAAATCTTCAAAATTTTGGACGGCGCTAGGAGTTAGGGCAATGAAAGTAAGAGCTTCAGTAAAAAAGATGTGCCGGAATTGCCGGGTGATTCGGCGTAACGGTTCGGTGCGGATAATTTGCTCTGAACCAAAACATAAACAACGCCAAGGATAACCGCGGTGATTAAGGTGGACAGGAGCAACGCATGGCTCGTTTAGCTGGAATTAATATTCCTGATGATAAGCACACAGAAATTTCGTTGACGTACATCTACGGGATTGGTCGCACAACTGCGAAAGCATTGTGTGAAAAAACCGGGATTAGCGGCAATGCAAAGGTTGGAGAGTTGACTGAAGGGGAGCTTGATGACCTTCGGGGTGAAATCGGTAAGTTGAGTGTCGAGGGTGATCTTCGGCGTGAAGTTCAGCTCAACATTAAACGACTTTTGGATTTAGGCTGTAATCGTGGGATTCGGCATCGTCGGAGTTTGCCAGTACGAGGGCAACGCACCAAGACCAATGCGCGAACGCGTAAGGGTCCTAAGCGTCCTGTACGGAAGTAGTCGTACAACACTCCTTAAAAATAGTTTTAGTAAAGTAGGAAGACAGTATGTCTGATACACAAAGCCAGCAGGCGCCGGTAGCCCGGAAAAAAGGTAAACGTCAGATCGCAGATGGATTGGCTCATATCCACGCGTCTTTTAATAACACGATCGTGACCATTACTGACCGACAGGGCGGTGCGCTTTCTTGGGCAACAGCCGGTGGGTCTGGATTTAGAGGCGCTCGAAAGAGTACGCCATTTGCAGCCCAGGTTGCCGCGGAACGAGCGGGCAATGCGGCGCTGGAATATGGGCTCCAGAATCTAGAGGTTTTTGTTAAGGGACCAGGGCCAGGACGTGAGGCTGCAGTAAGAGCGCTAAATTCTGTGGGCTACCGAATAACCAATATTACAGATGTGACACCGATTCCGCATAACGGATGTCGACCCCCTAAAAAGCGTCGGGTGTAAAAGAGGAGATTGCCAATGGCCAGATATCTCGGCCCTAAGTTGAAGTTGTGTAGAAGAGAAGGTACTGATCTTTTCTTGAAGAGTGGCGTTCGACCGATTGAGTCGAAGTGTCGAATGGAGACCGCGCCTGGAATGCACGGTCACCGTCGGTCACGTGCGACAGACTACGGAATCCAGTTACGGGAAAAGCAGAAGGTTCGTCGAATATATGGCGTGCTGGAAAAGCAGTTTCGTAACTATTACAAGAAGGCGGATCGTCAGAAGGGCGCAACCGGTGAGAACTTGCTGCGTATCCTTGAGCGACGGCTTGATAATGTTGTGTATCGCATGGGCTTTGGTTGTACCCGTGCGGAATCTCGGCAGCTCGTCTCCCACAAGTCTATTCTTGTAAACGGACAGGTCGTTAATATCCCGTCTTTCCAGGTGGAAGCGGGTGATACGGTGACGGTTCGTGAGCGTTCACGAAGCCAATTGCGTATTCAAGGTGCACTGAACTTGGCAGCTCAGCGGTCTTCTGTTGATTGGGTTGAAGTGAATGTTGATCGTTTGGAAGGCGTCCTCAAAGCTTATCCAGAACGCGACGAGCTTCCATCAGAAATCAATGAAAATTTGATTGTTGAGCTTTACTCCAAGTAAGCGACTGAATTCAATTAAGATTAAGGAAGAATAAGGTATGCCTCATTCGTCATTAGAGTTTTTAACGCCTAAGCATATCCAGGTTGACCAGGTTAGCAGTACTCAGGCTCAGGTGATTCTTGAGCCGTTAGAGCGTGGTTTTGGCCATACTTTGGGTAATGCCCTGCGTCGGATCCTGTTGTCGAGCATGCCGGGATGTGCGATTACGGAAGTAGAGATCGATGGTGTGCTGCATGAGTACAGTGCGATCGAGGGCGTTGAAGAAGACGTCATCGAGATATTGCTGAACCTAAAAGGTGTGGCCGTTAAGTTGAATACGGCTGATACGGCTGAACTGTCATTGACAAAGACCGGGCCAGGTGTTGTGACAGCTGGGGACTTCCAGCTGGATCACGATGTCGAGATCGCAAATCCAGATCATATTATTGCGACGCTCAATGGTGCTGGTAAGTTGAATCTGAGAGCGACCGTCGGTCGGGGTCGAGGCTATCAGCCAGCCGATACAGCGGTGAGCGAAGAGGATTCGGGTCGGGTGATTGGGAGTCTGTTGTTAGATGCCTCCTACAGTCCGGTACGTCGGGTTGCATATAAGGTTGACAGTGCGCGGGTTGAACAGCGAACTGATTTGGACAAGCTTATTATTGATCTTGAAACCAATGGCACGATTGATCCTGAAGAAGCAATTCGTCGAGCAGCAACAATTTTGCAGCAACAAGTTGCCGTTTTCGTCGATTTAGAAAGCAGTGATTCGCCAGAAGAGAAGCAAGTTGAAGAACAAATCGACCCGATCCTATTAAGACCGGTAGACGATCTTGAACTGACCGTTCGTTCGGCAAACTGTTTGAAAGCTGAAAACATCTATTACATTGGTGATCTGATTCGCCGGACCGAAGTGGAACTGCTGAAAACACCGAATTTAGGTAAGAAATCACTCACTGAAATCAAAGATGTCTTGGCATCACGCGGATTGTCACTGGGAATGCGACTAGAGAACTGGCCACCCATGAGTTTACGGGGTGACGATCGTTTGTTAGGTTAAATCATCGGTCTGAACAAGCCGAGCTAAGTTAGATTAGGAACTACCATGCGTCATAGAAAAAGTGGAAAGCAACTCAACCGGAACGCCTCTCACCGAAAGGCAATGTTCAAGAACATGGCTTGCTCGCTGATGGAACACGAGGTCATAAAGACGACTGTGCCAAAAGCCAAAGAATTGCGACGGTTTGCTGAGCCGTTGATTACGCTGGCGAAGCAAGATTCTGTGGCGAATCGTCGGTTGGCGTTTGCCAGGACGGGTGACAAAGCGGTTGTCGGTAAGCTTTTTACTGATTTGGGGCCACGCTTTCAGGATCGTCCAGGTGGCTACACTCGAATTTTGAAGGCGGGTTTTAGAGCAGGTGATAAAGCACCGATGGCCTTTGTAGAGTTAGTAGATCGGGAAATTCCCGATGAAGAAGATTTGGATGTCGTAGAAGAAGCCTGAACGAAGTTCAAGGGAATGAAAGGGGCCGGTTCATCCGGCCCTTTTGCGTTTGATAAGACGCCTTAACCAGTATTGAGTTAAAGGCCTGAGAAAAGGATAACCGTGATGATCACAACGTTTTTACCAATCCCAAGAACGTTAATGGGGCCGGGTCCGTCCGACGTGCATCCGAGAATTTTGACGGCGATGGCGAAACCGACCATCGGGCACTTAGACCCCGAGTTCATCCGGTTAATGGATGAGATTAAAGTGATGTTGCAGGGCGTGTTTCAAACTCAGAACGCTTTAACCATTCCGCTATCAGCACCGGGTAGTGCGGGGATGGAGGCGAGTTTCGTGAATCTGATTGAGCCAGGCGATAAGGTGATCATCCTACAAAATGGTGTGTTTGGTGGCCGTATGGCGGAAAACGTACGGCGGTTCGGCGGTGACTTGGTTTTGCTTGAGACGGCTTGGGGGCGTGCAATTGACCCGGAGCAACTGCGTTCGGCATTGCAGGCGCATCCTGACACTAAAATTGTTGCCTTTGTCCATGCTGAGACCTCAACTGGGGTTCGATCGGATGCGAAAAGTTTATGTGAACTGGCTCATGCAGCCGGTTGTTTGACCATTGTCGATTGTGTGACGTCCTTGGTCGGTTGTGAGGTTGACGTAGATGGCTGGGGCGCTGATGTCGTTTATAGCGGCACGCAAAAGTGCCTGTCCTGCGCCCCAGGGCTTTCTCCTTTTACGATGTCTGAACGTGCAGCGAGCCTTACCCAGACGCGGAAGACGCCAGTACCCTCTTGGTTTTTAGACATGAATCTCGTGATGGGATATTGGGGTGCAGGCTCAACGCGGGCTTATCATCATACTGCGCCAGTTAATGCGCTGTACGGGTTGCATGAAGCGTTGTTGATGGCAACAGAGGAAGGGCTTTCGGCAGCATGGGCGCGTCATGCGCGGAATCATGAGGCGCTTAAAGCGGGGCTTGAGGCAATGGGTCTGCGCTTTTTTGTACCGGAGTCCGAGCGACTTGCGCAGCTCAACTTGGTTGAGGTGCCAGCGGGTGTTGACGAGGCGTTGATTCGCCGAGCGCTGCTTGGATCTTATAACTTAGAAATCGGAGCTGGTCTGGGCCCGCTCGCTGGAAAGGTCTGGCGAATTGGTCTGATGGGATATGCTAGTCGACCTGAAAATGTTTTATTGTGCGTTTCGGCGCTTGAGGCGGTTCTTGCTCAAAGTAACGCACCCATCCACCGAGGGCAGGCGATTGATGCGGTCCAAAGTGTGTACGCAAGCGCCTAATATCGCCGGCTAGCTGGTAAAAGGTTGCTCAAGTAGTGGCTTTAAATATTGTCCGGTTGATGAGGCGGCGTGAGCCGCCACGGTTTCTGGCGTGCCTTCGCAGATGATGCGTCCGCCCCCTGCCCCGCCTTCTGGACCAAGATCAATGACCCAGTCTGCGGTTTTAACCACATCAAGGTTGTGTTCGATCACGATCACGGTGTTACCACGATCACGCAGTTTGTGGATAACGCCGAGCAGTTGATCGATATCATGAAAGTGTAATCCGGTCGTTGGCTCATCAAGGATGTAAAGGGTTCGGCCGGTATCCACTTTGGCGAGTTCCCGCGCCAGTTTAACGCGCTGAGCTTCACCGCCGGATAGGGTTGTTGCACTCTGACCTAAGCGGATGTAGCCGAGCCCCACTTCCTGCAAGGTCTCTAGCCGCCGCCTGATCACGGGCACTGCGCCTAGAAAGGACACCGCTTCATCCACGGTCATATGCAGAACGGCATCGATGGAGCGCCCTTTATAGAGAATCTCAAGCGTCTCGCGGTTATAGCGTTTGCCTTCGCACTCGTCGCATTGCACATAAATATCAGCCAAGAAATGCATCTCGACCTTAATCAAGCCATCGCCTTGGCACGCCTCGCAGCGACCCCCTTTAACGTTGAAGCTAAACCGGCCGGACTTGTAGCCTCTGGACCTTGCCTCAGCCGTACCCGCGAAAAGATCGCGAATCGCGGTAAAGATATTGGTGTAGGTTGCCGGGTTAGAGCGCGGTGTTCGACCAATGGGACTTTGACTGACATCAACGACTTTATCTAAAAAGGTTAGGCCCTCAATCGCAGCGTAGGGTGCGGCCGTTAGGGTGGTTGCACCATTCAATGCAGTGGCAGCAACCGGGTATAGGGTTTGGTTAATCAGTGTCGACTTACCGGACCCAGAGACACCCGTAATGCAGGTCAGCAGACCGATTGGGATGGCCAGGTCCAGGGTTTGCAGGTTATTACCAGATGCCCCAAGGAGCTTGAGCCATTGCGCGTCTCTTGGCGGCTGTCGATCGAGCGGCACCGCCACCCGTCGGGCACCGGATAGAAACTGGCCAGTAACCGACGCTGGGCAGTCAAGGATATCCTGAAGCGTCCCTGAGGCCAGGACCTCGCCGCCCAATTCACCCGCGCCTGGACCAATATCAACAATAAAATCGGCCGCTCGAATGGCTTCTTCATCATGTTCAACCACAATAACGGTGTTACCAAGATCACGTAGTCTGTTCAAGGTGCTCAGGAGTCGTTGATTGTCTCGTTGATGAAGACCAATTGAGGGTTCATCCAGGATATACATAACGCCGACGAGACCTGCGCCAATCTGGCTTGCAAGACGGATGCGTTGCGCTTCACCGCCTGAGAGCGTATTGGCCGGTCGTGCCAGGGAAAGATAATTAAGTCCTACGTCGATCAGGAAACCCAGCCGAGCCAGTATTTCGCTGACAATCTTTTTGGCGATTTCGGCTTCTTGCCCATCGAGGTTCAGTGTTTTAAGACTCTGAAAGGCATCTTCAATACTAAGATTTGAGATATCGGCATAATTCTTGGATTGAATGGTGACGGCTAAGGCGCCGGGATTCAATCGCTGTCCGGTGCAGGCGGCGCACTGCCGCTCATGAAGCCATTGCCCGAGTTGGTCTTTGACGGCCTGCGAGCTGGTCTCGTCATAGCGTCGCTCAAGGTTCGGAATAATGCCTTCGAACCGATGCTGTCTCAGCACGCGTTGGCCGGTTTGGTCTGCATAGTAAAAAGGAATTTCGGTTTCGCCGCTGCCGTATAAAATGACCGCTTGATGCGCCTCAGAGAGTGCTCGAAACGGTTGCTCCAAGGAGAAATCATAATGGGCCGCGATTTGCTCTAACAATTGATAATAATAAACGTGCCTGCGGTCCCAGCCTGAAATAGCGCCCTCTGAGATGGCCAGCTCGTCATCTCGAATGATGGCGTCAGGGTCAAACACGCGCTTGGTTCCGAGGCCGTCACAAGTTTTGCAGGCGCCGTTAGGATTATTGAACGAGAAGATCCTTGGTTCCAAGGCCGGCATGGAATAACCGCAGGTGGGGCAGGCATAATTCGCTGAAAACAGCATATTCGTTTTATCGGGCTCATCAAGGTAGGCGATAATAGCGAGGCCTCCCGACGCCTGGATAGCGGTTTCAAAGGAGTCCGCTAATCGGGTCGCAAGGTCGGCTCGAACACTAAAACGGTCGACCACAACCTCGATGGAATGTCGCTTTTGTTTATCCAGCGTCGGTAAATCATCAAGGTCTGTCACGACCCCATCGATCCGCGCTCGCACAAAACCTTGGGCGGCTAACTGTTTGAAAACTTGTTGGTGCTCTCCTTTCTTTTGCTGAACAACGGGTGCGAGCAACATTAGCCGGGTTTCAAGTGGCGTTTCTAAAACCAGGTCGACCATTTGGGCTACAGTTTGTGCTTTGAGAGGCTGATGATGGTCTGGGCAATGGGGGGTGCCAACCCGTGCGAACAACAGCCGCAGATAGTCTGCGATTTCAGTAATGGTGCCGACCGTTGATCGTGGGTTATGCGACGTCGATTTTTGTTCGATAGAAATCGCAGGTGATAACCCTTCAATGTGATCGACTTCGGGTTTTTCCATGATCGCGAGAAATTGCCGAGCGTAGGTCGAAAGACTTTCAACGTATCGCCTTTGACCCTCTGCATAGAGCGTATCGAAAGCAAGAGATGATTTTCCGGAGCCAGAAAGCCCCGTAATGATGGTCAGGGAATCGCGCGGGATATCGAGATCAACATTCTTTAAATTGTGGGTGCGAGCGCCCCGGATCGAAATCGTTTTCTTAAGCATGGTCGACATCCCGAGGTAATCATTATGCTGCTTTTGGGTGCGGCGTTGTCTCACAATAAGGCAAGGCGAGGCGCTGATTCGTGCGAGTAATCGCAAACCCTGCTATCATCTTTCGCCCAGTCTATGCAGCGCAAAAACAGACGCTGCGACCGTTTTAGCGGCGATATGATGAGGGTCCTTCAGCGCTTCTTGATGGCAACTAATGAGCTGGTAGCGATACTAAGGGTTTGAACGTCATTTCGCAAAGATCAGATTGTCCTTAAGTGAGATCCATGAACACATCAGAACGAACGACGGCCGCCATTGTAAGCCTTTTGTACTTCGTTCGAATGTTGGGCTTGTTCAGCATTTTGCCTGTTTTTACCCTGGCTGCGAGCAAGCTCTATGGCAGTGGTCCTATGTTGATAGGGCTCACCCTCGGGATCTATGGCTTGTTCCAAGCTTTGCTACAAGTGCCCTACGGCTATCTCTCCGATCGATTTGGCCGCAAGCCAATGCTCATTGCGGGTCTCAGTGTTTTTATTGTTGGAAGTTTGGTTGCAGCGCTTGCGGAACGAATTGAGTGGGTGCTGGTTGGTCGAGCGTTGCAGGGGTCGGGCGCGATTGCTGGTGTGCTTTTAGCGGTACTCGCGGACGGCATGCGCTTTGAATATCGGGCTCGCGCGATGGCTATGGTGGGAGGCAGTATTGGCCTCGCCTTTGGTGGATCTCTCATCCTGGGGCCACTGCTTTATGCCTATGGCGGCTTGCAAGCGCTATTTTTTCTCGCCGCCTTGACGGGTGCTTTGGCGCTGCTACTGGTTTGCTTTGTGTTGCCGAGTGCGGGCAGCGCAATGGTTGATCCCGCTGAGGGCGGTGATGTCAGCGAAGCCGGGGTCGTGTCATACCGATTACAGCTTCAGATGTTAAATCTGAGTATTTTTATGAATCATTACTTGCTGATGTCGAGCTTTTTGGTGATTCCGATCATGCTCAAACAATTTGGGGTCGCCATTGAGGACCATGCTGTGTACTACTTATGCATACTGCTAGGCTCCTTTGTGCTGATGTTGCCGCTGGTCATTCGTTGGCGGGGTTCTGCTGATCTTTTGGTCAAGATACTACCGGCAATCGCTGTGATGGTAGTCGGTTTTCTTGTTTTAGCCTGGTCTCCAACGCTTATGTTGTTTGTGATGGCGTTATTGGTCTTTTTTGTTGGCTTTAACTACTTAGAAGCAACGCTGCCCGCACTCGTTTCAAAAGTTGCCCCCAGCGCCCGCCGAGGCTCGGCGATGGGGGTCTACTCTTCGAGTCAATTTTTAGGGATATTTGCCGGTGGCAGTGTCGGTGGGGTGTTGATCGGTCTGACAGACATTACCACTTTGTTGGTGGTTAATGCGGCGCTCCTCATCCTCTGGGCTGGGCTTTTAATGGCGCTGCAACGGGGATCAAACCAGCCGAAGTGATGGGCCGCGGAGAAGGCGAAGCAAAATCCGCTCTGCCCAATAGGCTATGAAGAGGTTATGATTTATGAAAGAGAGTGGAACCCCATTTAACTAAGATCGGGCACCGAGTGAGGGTGCTGAATGGCTTTGATCAAGGTTAAAATTTAAAGCGCACTGCAAAGTATTCGATAGTCTCTGCAGTTCAAAATTGTTGGTCGACGTAAGGGAGTCGTTATGGCAAGAGGCATCAATAAAGTAATCATAGTGGGTAATCTGGGTAGAGATCCTGAAACTCGATATTTACCTTCAGGTGGTGCGGTAACCAACGTATCCGTCGCTACGTCAAAAGCTTGGCGGGATCGCGATTCTGGTGAGCAGAAGGAGCGTACGGAATGGCACCGAGTGGTCTTTTTTAACCGCTTGGCCGAAATTGCCAGCGAATATCTAAAGCGCGGTTCTAAAATTTATCTGGAAGGCGAGCTCCGAACCCGCGAGTGGGAACGAGACGGACAAAAGCATTACACAACGGAAATCGTTGCGGATGAAATGCAAATGCTTGATGGTCGAGGCGGTATGGATGGCGGCAATAGCCAAGGGCCCTCTGGTCCGAGTATGAGTCAAGGCAGTGGCCAAGGCAGTGGTCAAGCAAATTCAGGTGGCAGTTCTCGAGCCGCGGATGATTTTGGCCCGCCGCCATCAGATGATTTTGATGATGATATTCCCTTCTAGCGTTTTGAGGCCGCGCGGTCCTCGCGTTGTGAGAGATCCTTCTTTAAAAGGCAACGCAAAGCGCTGAAGGCTCGTGTCTTGGGTGCAAGGTTGATGTTGATAAAGCCATGAATCGAGTGATGAAAACGCGGTCGCTGCCGCTATTTCCGATCCAAGCCGTTTTGTTCCCAGGTGGCGTGCTGTCGTTGCCGGTCATTGAGGCGCGCGATCTGGACATCGTGGCTCAGATTGCAAAAGACGACCAGGCTTTGGGGGTTGTGCTGTCTGAAGAGGCGCCTTCGGACACGGCCATCTTGGGCCGAAGCGCGCCGAATATTGCACGGGTCGGGACCCTCGTACGAATCGAAGACTTTGATCAGAATGGGCAGGGACAGTTAACCCTGATGATTCGGGCGGAAGGTAAATTTAAGATTTTGGATACCTTCGAGAACCCAAACCGAGCCTTGATCGGTGAGATAATGATGGTGCCGCCGGAGCCCGTTATTGCAACTGGCCCGGAAGATGCACCGCTAGTGGAAGTTCTTGAGCATTTGATGGCGCATCCCGCTGTCCAATTTAAGGCCAGTCAAGTTGATTATCAAACCTTGTCGAGTCTGGGTGGTCGTTTGGCGGAACTGCTGCCTTTGAGGAATACCGTTCGGCAGCGGATGCTTGAGATTAACGATCCCGTCACGCGGTTGAGCCATCTTGAAAAAATTTTAGATCAGATGCAGATCGAAGCGGATTCGCCTTAGCAGACCGTTGTTAATAGTGAGCAGTCAGTTGGCATCGAATCAACTGGGGTAAGCCAGTATAATTTCCAGAGTTGCGGGATAGGAATGAGATGAGTATTGAGCAGGACATCCGCCGGATTGGCGAGCGAGCAAAACGTGCGGCCTCAGTTGCGCGTAAAGCCAGTACGGCCGATAAAAACACTGCCCTTGCCCAGATTGCCGCGGCAATCAAAGCCTCGGCTGACACATTATTGCGTGCCAACGCCGAAGATCTTGATCGAGCGAAAACCGCTGGGCTGGATGCTCCGAGTCTAGAACGCCTAGCGTTAACGCGCGCCAGTATTGATTCGATTAGCGAAGGGCTGATGCAGATTCAAGCTTTGCAAGATCCAGTGGGTCAGATTAGTCAGCTCTCTGCCAGGCCAAACGGTTTGGAAATCGGCAAGATGCGCACCCCGATCGGGGTCATTGGCATTATTTATGAGTCTCGCCCCAATGTCACCATCGACGCTGCGGGCTTGTGTATCAAAAGCGGTAACGCTGCGATTTTGCGGGGTGGCTCTGAATGTATTTCGACTAACCTTGCGCTGTTTCAGTGTATTCAAAGCGGGCTCGAAGATGCGGGGATGGATTCCAGTTGGATTCAATTGGTTCAGACTACTGACCGGGAAGCCGTTGGGGCTTTACTGCGTCTCGATGACTTGGTCGACCTGATTATCCCAAGGGGCGGTAAAGGCCTTATTGAACGCGTGAGCCGTGAAACCAGAATTCCAGTACTCAAGCATTTAGATGGTAATTGTCATCTGTTTGTCCATGAGGATGCGGACCTGACCATGGCGCAATCCCTTATTTTGAATGGTAAAACCCAGCGTTATGCTGTTTGTAATGCGCTGGAAACAGTGCTGTTACATCGCGCATTACCACAGGCCTTTCTGAATGAGCTCATGTCGGCACTGCAGGCGAAAGGGGTAGAGGTTAGGGTCTGCAAAGAGACTCAAGCTCGGCTTGCTGCACCGGAGCAAGTCCGCCTTGCTGACGAGTCAGATTGGTTAACCGAGTATCTTGGGCCGATCCTTGCGGTCAAAACCTGTGATGATTTGGATGATGCGATCCGGCATATCAATCAATATGGCTCGAGCCATACAGACGTGATCGTCACCGCGGGGTTGAGTGCCGCGCAGCAGTTCTTGCGGGAGGTTGATTCGAGTTCGGTGATGGTCAATGCCTCTCCACGCTTTGCTGATGGGTTTGAATATGGTCTTGGCGCTGAAATCGGTATTTCGACGGACAAGCTGCATGCTCGGGGACCCGTTGGCCTTGAGGGCTTAACCAGCGAGAAGTTCGTCGTAATGGGCACTGGGCAAATTCGCCAATGAATGATGGCTCCTTGGATCTCGCGATTCTAGGGGGTACTTTTGATCCGGTGCATTCCGGACACCTCCAAATCGCAAGGGTTGTATCTGAGTTGTTGTCAACCCGAGTGTGTTGTGTCCCAAGTAACATTCCGCCCCATAAGTCCTCGACCATCGCAACGCCAGACCAGCGTTTAACCATGCTTCGTTTAGCCGTGTCGGAAGACCCTAAACTGGATGTCGATGATTTGGAGCTCAAGCGAGGTGATCGATCCTACACGCTTGAAACGCTAAAAGATTTTCGGCGCCGCCTAGGGCCATCACCTCGGCTCTACTTCATCTTGGGGATGGATGCCTATCTGAGCCTCCCCAGCTGGCTGGGTTGGCAGCAGTTACTGGATTATGCGCACTTAGTCGTTTGTCGTCGTGAGACGGATCAAGCGTCTGCACCGCTTCTGCTGGCATTTGAAAGATCGCATCAAGTGAAGACGACGGGTATGCTGAAGTCTTCAGCCCACGGCAGGCTCTTTTTTGTGGATAATACTGCGCTGGCGGTTTCGTCAACAGAGATTCGGCAGCGGATAAAAAACAAATGTGATCCTTCAGCGTTTTTAGACCCAGCGGTCCACGCTTATATTCTCCAAGAGCAGTTGTATGCTGCTTCTTAATCAACCCGGATACGAAAGATGAATACAGATGCATTGACGCAATTAGTAATTTCGGCGCTAGAAGATGTAAAAGGTCAGGACATCACCGTGCTCGACGTGCGGGAACAGACCGATATTACCGATACCATGGTGGTTGCGACGGGCCAGTCTGCGCGGCAAGTCAAGGCATTGGCGGCGAATGTCGTGGAAAGTGCGAAGCATGCCGGGGAGATGCCCCTGGGCGTTGAGGGAGAAGATGAAGGGGCATGGGTTTTGGTAGACCTTGCGGATGTTATTGTGCATGTGATGCTGCAGGAAGTTCGGGATCAATATGATCTTGAAAGTCTGTGGAGCATCTCCTTCAATCGTTCTGAGGATGACATCACGTTGTGAAAATGGAGCTGATCGCCTCTGGGAAGCAGCCGCCGGACTGGGTCACGGATGGATTTGATGAATACCAGAGAAGACTGCCACCGGAGTGTGCGCTGATATTGAACGAATGCAACACAGCCAAACGGATAAAAGGCGGGCGCGCGGCGGATTATCAAGCTGCCGAAGAGCAGATTTTATTGCGGCAAATCAAAGCCGGTAGTTTTGTTGTTGCGCTCGACAAGTCGGGCCGCCAGGTTTCGACAGAAGATCTTTCAAACCGGTTGTCAGACTGGATGTTAAATTATCCAAAAGTGCAATTTTTGATTGGTGGTCCGGATGGATTGTCTCAGAATTGTCTCGCTCGAGCTGATTGGGTGCTGAGCCTCTCAGCACTGACCTTTCCGCATTTTATGGTTCGGGTCCTGATGGCCGAACAGCTCTATCGGGCTTGGTCAATTTTGAAAAATCATCCCTACCATAAGTAACCATGCGCGAAGCCCTAGCCCTAAAAGATCATCGTAGCGAAAGCCAGATCTATGTTGAGCGAGCGGCAACGGGCGCTGTTGTGGTGCTTGTCCTTTTCAGCTTGCTCATTCTTCGAGTGGGGTATCTTCAAACCGTTCAATATTCAGATTCGGTGGCGCGTTCGGAAAAAAACAGGGTGCAAGTTGTCGCCCGCCCGCCTGTTCGCGGTTTGATTCTCGATCGCCAGGGCGTCTTGCTTGCGGATAATCGACCCTCGAGAAATCTTGAGGTGATCCCTGAGCAAATCGTGAATATGGAGGACACACTCTTTCACTTGGCCACTGTGCTTGAGATGAGTGAGGAGGAAACCGCTCGATTCCGGCGGCTCAGTGGTCGCACAACGAGACGATTTGAATCTGCTCCCGTGTTGTTTGATCTGTCTGATGAACAGGTGGCCCGGTTCGAGGCGAATCGATTTCGATTTCCAGGCTTGTCGGTGCAAGCCAAACTGGTTCGAAATTACCCACAGGGCGCTCTTATGGCCCATGCAGTGGGCTCTGTTCGCCGCATCAATGATCGTGATGCCGCATCGCTGAACGCAACCGCTTACGCCTCAACAGATCATATTGGGAAGCTGGGGGTTGAGCGGTTTTATGAAACCGAATTGCTCGGTCAGGTTGGCTATGATCGGGTAGAGGCGAACGCACGAGGCCGTATGATGCGCGTCTTGGATGGCGTGAAACCGATCAATGGTCAGAATCTGACGCTGTATTTGGATGCTGGCCTGCAAGCCGCTGCAGATCGCGCGCTTGACGGTCGGCGGGGCGCCGTTGTTGCGATTGACCCGAAAACTGGCGGAATTTTAGCGCTGCTCAGCCGGCCCGCCTATGACCCAAACTTGTTTGTTCAGGGCATATCTCATCAAAACTACAATGCTTTACGAACCTCCATGGATGCCCCGTTGTTCAATCGGGCGATTCAAGGCCAATATCAACCCGGTTCAACCCTCAAGCCCTTTATCGGTTTGATTGCATTAGGCGGTTCAACCGTTACAGTTTCTGACAGCATCGAGGATCCGGGATGGTATCAGTTGCCGGGTAATGAGCGGCTTTATCGTGATTGGAACTGGACCAAAACCAATGATGGCGGTCATGGTCGCGTTAATATCGAAAAAGCCCTTTATCGGTCGTGCAATGTTTATTTCTATGATCTGGCGGTTCGGCTCGGTATCGATCGACTCTCGCAAGATCTAAAACAATTTGGCTTCGGACAAGCGTCTGTCTTGGATTTACCCGATGCCAATGCCGGCTTGCTGCCGAGTCGCGCATGGAAGCGCGCGACCCGCAAATTGCCATGGTATCCGGGCGATACCGTCAATCTTGGGATTGGGCATGGCGATATTTTGGTCACACCGCTTCAGATGGCCGCAGCCGTTGCGGCTTTGGCGAACCGGGGTCGTTGGGTTGCGCCACGTATGGCGCAAAATCAATCCTTTGAAGACGCCGCCCGGTCGAGTCCCTCGGGTGCAGGTCAGTTACCCGAACATGTTTGGGAGCCGATTATCGGTGGAATGGAAAAAGTGGTCCATCGAGGCAATCAAATTTATGGGGAAAACGGCACTGCCTGGTCCTATATTGGTCGGGATATCGAATACCGAATGGCGGGTAAATCAGGGACGGCGCAGGTCGTCGCGATTGAGCAAGGTGAGGTCTACGAGGCTTCAATCATTGAAGAACGAAAGCGTAAGCATGCTTGGTTTATAGCGTTTGCTCCAATCGAGGATCCAAAGATCGCCCTCGCTGTTTTGCTTGAAAATGGGGGCGGCGGCAGTGAATACGCAGCCCCAGTGGCTCGTGAAATTATTGATTATTATCTTTTGGAAGGGGCCGGTTCTCGAGTGCCGGACGTCGCGATGGCGAGGCGCCAATGAGCGGAGATTTTGTTCGAAGGCTACCCGGCGGAGCAACAAGTTTTCGAAACCATCGTGGGGAGTTTACCTGGTTCAACCTTGATCCTTGGCTCATGTTGATCCTGTTGTCGATTGTGAGTTTTGGTCTGGTTGTGCTTCATAGTGCATCGGATGGCAACTGGGTGGTCGTTGAGGCGCAGTTGGTTCGACTGGGCTTGGGGTTTGGCTTGATGATTTTGATTGCTCAGATCCCGCCTTATTTTTTGCTGAGAACAGCGCCCTTGCTGTATGGGTTGGGTCTCATTTTATTGTTGCTTATCTATCCCTTTGGAACCGAGGTGAATGGCTCTCGGCGATGGCTTAGGGTGCCCGGGGTTTTAAACTTCCAGCCGTCTGAGTTGATGAAGCTGTTCCTGCCGATGGTTTTGGCCTGGTATTTTCATGAACGTCACTTGCCGCCAGGGCTCAAACCGGTGTTGGTGAGCTGTTTATTGCTGTTGGTGCCAGCTGGGCTCATTATCGTTCAGCCGGATTTGGGTACAGGTTTGATGATCGCAACTTCGGGCTTTCTCGTTTTAATCTTAGCGGGGCTCCCCTGGCGCTATATGCTGCGCGTCGGCGCCTTGGTGCTGATCTCAGCGCCGGCCCTTTGGTTTGTTATTAAAGATTACCAGCGGGGCAGAATCTTGACGATGTTTGATCCCGAGCGAGATCCATTGGGGGCAGGCTGGAACATCATTCAGTCGAAAATTGCGATCGGGTCAGGGGGCTTTAGTGGTAAAGGGCTGTTGAATGGGACCCAATCGCACTTGGATTTTCTGCCAGAAAGCAGCACGGATTTTATTATCGCAGTACTCGCGGAGGAGCTGGGGTTTTTGGGTGTGGTGTCTTTACTTGCCCTGTACGGTCTTTTTATTTTAAGAGGGCTCATGATGTCGCTCAACGCACAAGATACGTTCGGTCGGCTCCTGTGCGGCAGCATAACCTTTACCTTTTCGGTTTATGTCTTCGTGAATATTGGCATGGTCTCGGGTATCCTTCCCGTAGTAGGCGTGCCGCTGCCACTGGTCAGCTATGGTGGAACCGCTTTGCTGACACTCTTTGCAGGGTTTGGTTTGATGATGTCGATTCATAGCCATCGCCGCATTACGTTACTTTGAATTAGGATTTCACGGCTATGAGCGCTCGTATGACACAACAGATTGGACTTTTGGCGTTCCTCGCCGCGCTGTATATAGCACTGCCTGCGCCGCTGAAGGCTGATTACACTGACCGCCCAGAAGTGCTAGCGTTTATTTCAGAACTCACTGACGCCGATGGGTTTGATCGAGCCGAGCTTCTTGAGGCGTTCGAGGAGGCGAGCTACAAGCAGTCAATCATTGATGCCATTTCACGGCCTGCTGAACGCGTGATGACCTGGGCCACGTACCAGGATATTTTTCTTACCAAGGCTCGGGTTGAGCAGGGTAAGGCCTTTGAGGAACAGTACCGAGACAGCTTTGATCGGGCAGAGGCGAAGTGGGGTGTTGATCGTTGGGTCATTCTAGCGATTTTAGGCGTTGAGACGTCTTACGGTCGAAACAAGGGGCGTTATCGTGTAATCGATGCGCTCACAACGCTTGCATTTGATTATCCTCCGCGATCCGGATTCTTTCGGAAAGAATTACGGGAACTGTTTTTGTTGGCGCGTGAGCAACAAAAGCCCGTTACAGGCCTACTAGGATCCTATGCGGGCGCGATGGGGTATGGTCAATTTATTCCCAGTAGTTATCGGGCGTATGCGGTTGACTTCACTGATGATGATTTTATCGATATCTGGGATGAGCCAGTGGATGCGATCGCGAGCATTGCAAACTATTTAGCCGTACACGGTTGGCAAAAAAACGGACCCATCCTGGTGCCAATGACCTCAAAAGCGGCTTTGCCGATTGATTTTTTTAATCAGCAGTTGAAGCCTTCTCTGTCGGCACAGAAGCTTACCGATGCGGGCATTGCGCTCGATGAATCAATGCGTGACTTCCCGGCGCTCAAGGCCGCGCCTTTACATTATGAGGGTAAGGCTGGGGCAGAAACCTGGCTTGGTTTTCAGAATTTTTATGCGATCACGCGCTACAACCGAAGTCGGCTTTACGCCATGGCCGTGTTTCAGTTGAGCGAGCGCCTGAAGGCCGCGGCATCATGAATCCGATTAATGGGGCGCGTTGTAGCGGGTGGGGCTCGCGTTGTCTGCTGCTGATTACGCTTGGCGCTCTGGCGAGTTGCCAATCGGATGGCCGTAAAATGGCGCCGGGCATGTTTGAAAATGTCCTGACCGCAATGGATTCCGTGCTAACGGGCACGCCCCGTGCTGAGGATGCGCCGCCTGAGTCGCAAACAGCGATCGCCGAAACGATAACGCCAAAAGCGTCAACAGCCGAGGATCAACCACCGATTCCGCCATTAAGTGATGCTGAGCTGGAGGCGGAGAGCAAGCACTTGGGTGATGAGGCCTTGAGCTTTGAATCAAGCGATGACGGCGTTAGACCGCCTTGGAACAGTCCCTACGAAGTCTTTGGTGACCGTTATGAGGTTAAAAAGTCTAGCTTAGGTTATGTCGAGGTTGGCATTGCCTCCTGGTATGGCCAGAAATTCCAGGGTCGAAAAACGTCTAATGGCGAAATTTTTGATATGTACCTTCCTTCAGCTGCGCATAAGTCGTTACCGATCCCAACCATGGTCCGGGTGACGAACCTAGATAATGGTCGCAAGATTGAGGTTCGGGTGAATGACCGGGGCCCTTTTCATGATGACCGAATGATCGATTTGTCCTTCGCGGCAGCGAAAGCCTTGGGTTTCTCAACGCAGGGTACTGCGCCTGTCGTGGTTGAGGCGATTGACGCGATCAACTATCCCGAAAAGGCTCAGAAGCAAAAGCAAGCGTCACCGAAGATTTATCTGCAGGCGGGGGCCTTCCAATCAATTGCGAGTGCCCAAAACCTTAAAAGAGACATTGAGGCGAACTTGATGCTTCAGCGCTTGAACGCAGTGGTCCGCGTGCTTGAGAGTGAGTTTGAAAAAGATAGCACGTTACACAAGGTTTGGATTGGGCCGATCCAGACGACCAAGAGCGAGTCTGCGGTGACTCGAATATTGGTTCAAATGGGCCTCGCTAAACCCGTGAAAGTCGTTGCCAATTAGCGTGCTTGCGCTTGGCGGGTTAAAGTAGGCGCAGCCATAAGCGGCCTCGTTCAGAAGGACCAAAATGATTATGCGAAGTTTGTTGCTCATCCTCCTCAGTATCGCGTTGTTTCAGACCGCGCTCGCCGCGCCGAGGATCATCCCCGCGCCGCCACAACTGGCGACCGAAGGTCATATTCTATTGGATGCGGCGACAGGCACTGTGATCATTGAGGAGAATGCCGAGATGAGGCTGCCACCAGCAAGTCTCACAAAAATCATGACGAGCTACATCATTGCGTCAGAGATTCAACAAGGTCGAATCAGCCTAGACGATTTGGTCCCGATTAGCGTGAAAGCCTGGAAGATGGAAGGCTCTAGGATGTTTATCCGCGAGGGCACCGAGGTCAAAGTCGCTGATTTGATCCGAGGGATTGTTATTCAGTCGGGCAACGATGCCAGTGTTGCAATGGCGGAATTTATAGCAGGTGATGAGGATGCCTTCGCCGACGTTATGAATCAGGTAGCCCAAAAGCTTGGTATGACCCGCACCCAGTTTAAAAATGCAACGGGTTTGCCGGATGAAGGGCACTACACCACGGCAAAAGATTTATCGATTTTGGCTCGGGCGCTTATTCGCGATTTTCCGGAGCACTATAAGGTCTATAAAGAAAAGTACTTCTCCTATAACGATATCCGTCAAGCAAACCGAAATAGCTTGCTGTGGCGTGATGACGCGGTGGACGGCATGAAAACGGGTCATACGCAGGCCGCAGGATTTTGTTTGGTGGCCTCGGCTGAGAAAAAGGATATGCGCCTGGTATCGGTCGTGATGGGCGCAACGTCCGAACGCTCGCGGTCAACCGAGTCTCAAAAATTGATCAATTACGGATTCCGATATTTTGAATCCGTTAAGCTTTACGACGGCCTTGAAAGTCTGAGGCGCGTTAAAGTTTGGGGGGGATTACATGAGTCGCTCGATGTTGGGATTGAGGCGCCTGCCCGATTAACGATCCCGACCGGCGCGCGTGGGGCGCTTGCCGCTGAGGTAACGCTGGATCCCGTGATCAAAGCACCCGTAAGCCAAGGGCAAACACTTGGTTTGCTGAGAATTTCACTTGAAGGCGAAACGCTGCTTGAGCGACCGGTCGTCGCGCTCAATGGGGTAGATGAAGCTGGTTTGGTTTCCAGTCTGATCGATGAGGTTAGTTTGTTTTTCTTATCGCTGTTTTCAGGCGACCCACTGGCCCTTTAATGTATGGAAGACCCTCCTCGAATTGAGTTCCCGTGTGATTACCCAATCAAAGTGATTGGTGTGTCGAGCCTGGAATTTAGAACTGCGGTCATCGCGATCGTTAAAAGCTTTGATCCAAGCTTAACGGATCAAAAAATCGCCTTTCGACCGAGCTCAGGGGGTAATTATGAATCGATCAAGGTTTCGTTGGTTGCAACGGGCGCAGATCAATTGGCAAGTTTATTTGAGCAGTTGAAAGCGGTCCCAGGCTTGAAGATGGTGCTTTAAATGGCATCATCGAGGGTCCAGGACTTTGTCGTGAAGTATTTAGGCGTCCAAGACTACGAAAGCGTGTTCTCGGCGCAGCAACAGTTTACCCGCAACCGGTGCGAGCACGATCCCGATGAGTTGTGGGTGGTCGCCCATCCGCCGGTTTTCACGTTAGGGCAGGCTGGTAAAACGGAACACGTATTGGATGCGGGCGGGATTCCTCTGGTGCGGTCTGACCGAGGCGGTCAAGTGACGTATCACGGCCCTGGTCAGGTTGTGATTTATACCTTACTGAATATTAGGCGACTTAATCTAACGGTTAAGTCGCTGGTCACCAGTATTGAGCAATCTGTGATTGATTATTTAAGCGATTTAGGCCTTCAGGCTGAAACACGAACCGGTGCGCCTGGTGTTTACGTACAACAGCAAAAGATTGCGGCCCTCGGCCTAAGAATTACCCGGGGATACAGCTATCATGGACTCAGTTTAAATGTGGCAATGGATTTGACGCCTTTTGACGGCATTAATCCTTGCGGCTATGAAGGACTCGAGATAACAGATTTGAAACGACAAGGTGTGGATTGCACACCCGCAGAAGTTGAAGTGGGCTTGACCCAAGCGCTGATCACCCGGCTAAAGGCGAGTGCAGATCAGGGCAACAGCGGTCGTTCTGCACAAGGAGCAGTATTGTAGTGGTTGATAAACGGAATCGGTTGGTTCAGGGCGAAAAGCTTAGAGGCCAGGAGAAAGTTCGGAGAATCCCCGTTAAAGTGATCCCGAGTGACACACTGTTGCGCAAACCGGACTGGATCAGAATCCGATTAACGGCAAATCCAGAAGTGGATCGGATTAAAGGCATTCTCAGAACACGAAAGCTGGCATCGGTTTGTGAGGAGGCGAGTTGTCCGAATCTGCCCGAGTGTTTTTCGCATGGTACGGCAACCTTCATGATTATGGGCGAGATCTGTACGCGTCGATGCCCTTTTTGTGATGTGGCGCATGGAAAGCCCAATCCATTAGATCCGGATGAGCCTCGGCAGTTGGCTGAGGCGGTGGCAGAGATGGATTTGAAATATGTCGTGGTGACGTCGGTTGATCGTGACGATTTAAAAGACAGCGGTGCTGGGCATTTTGCGGCGTGCATTGCGGCGGTTCGGGAACACAACCCAGCCACGCGATTGGAAGTTTTAGTTCCGGATTTTCGAGGTCGGATGGACATCGCTTTAGCAATCTTGCGGGATACACCGCCGGATGTGTTCAATCATAACCTCGAGACGGTTCCGAGGCTGTATAAAAAAGCGCGGCCCGGAGCAGATTATCAGTGGTCCTTGCAGTTGCTAAAGCGCTACAAGGCCATTCGGCCTTCGGTCATCACGAAGTCCGGATTAATGCTGGGCTTGGGGGAGGACCTAGCCGAAGTCGAAGCGGTGATGCGCGATCTGCGGGCCCACGACGTCGACATGCTTACCCTTGGTCAATACCTTCAGCCAAGCCGCGATCATCTTGCCGTCGAGCGCTATGTGCATCCTGATGAGTTTGCGGCCTTGGCCGAGACAGCTCGTGCTATGGGGTTCTCACAGGTTGCCAGTGGCCCGTTGGTTCGCTCTTCCTATCAAGCAGATCAGCAGGCTAAGGCGCACTTGGCACAGCGCAAATAGGGCAATCAGATCTTTTTTTAAACCTAAACTGATGCCAGCGATTGGTCCTGCCATCAAAGGTTGTCAGCTGGCCGGTATGACCCTGAGCGATGCCGAGGAGCACCCTGAGGGTCTCCAAAGCCAGCAAGCTGCCGATGACGCCGACGAGCGGCGCGATCACGCCAGTGGTGGCACAATCTTGTTGTGCCAGAGCATCCTTGCCGTAGAGGCATTGATAACAAGGGCTATCTGGAACCTTTGGGTCAACCGTTAGCAACTGCCCTTCAAGCCGGATCGCTGCACCTGAAATCAAAGGCTTTCGGCCCTGAACACATGCCCGGTTGATCTCTAAACGCGTTTCAAAATTATCGGTGCAATCCACCACCGCATCGACGGCGGTGACTAAGGCATCAAGGGCGTCGCCCTTAATGCGTTGAGTGACCGGGATGATCTTAAGGGTGCTATTAATTTGTAACAACGCACGTGCCGCAGAATCAACCTTGTTGTGGGTTAAGTCCGCCTCAGTGTGAATGATTTGGCGTTGTAGATTGCCAAGGTCGACAAGGTCGCCGTCAACCAGTGTGATCTCGCCAATGCCTGACGCGGCAAGGTACAGGGCAACCGGACTGCCCAGACCGCCCAAGCCAATAATGGCCACCTTGGCTTTGAGTAATTTTTCTTGGCCGTCAAGATCCACTTCGGGCAGCAGGATGTGGCGACTGTACCGCAACAGATCTGCGTCATTCATAAGGTCTCCTTTCGATGCCCCATCACTGCGCGCGGATTGCCAGCAAGGTCGCAGTAGGCAGTTGGGGCGTAGCCCGCAAGGCGCATCTCGCGCAGGACCGCATCTTGTTGGTTATATCCGTGCTCGAGCAGCAGGTAACCATTTTTCGCGAGCAATGGGGTACTCTGATGGATGATGGTCTTCAAGTCGGCATAGCCATTGTCCTGGGCAACGAGGGCCGATTGTGGCTCAAAAACGAGGGCTGCCAGATGTGAATCAAGTGGGTCGATGTAGGGCGGGTTTGCCACAATGATGTCCGCCACAACGCCCCCAAAGCAGGTTAGCCAATGACCCGCAACAAAGTCTAGGTTGGTTAACCCGGCACCGTTCTGTTGTGCAATGCGGAGTGCCTTAATGGAGGCATCGGTTGCGATCACCGACCAGTCGGGCCGGGCTGCTGCAAGGGTTACCGCAATGACCCCAGAGCCTGTTCCCAGGTCCATGACGGTTTTGGGAGCAGTATCATCTTGACTGAGAATGATCTCGATCAGTAATTCGGTTTCTGGTCTTGGAATCAGCGTATCCGGCGTCACCTTAAAGTCGAGATCCCAGAACGCCTGGGTTCCGATGAGATACGCCATAGGATGGCCTGCCTGCCTGCGCTCGATCATTGCTTGGAGTTGGGCCAAGTGCGCGTTGCAAATCTTGGCCTCTGGGTGCGCAATGATATCGCGTCGACTGAGCCCGGTTACATGGCCGAGTAATAATGCCGCATCGCGCCGATGATCGGGCTTATTGCCGAGGGCGGCGCTGGCTTCAAGAAGCGCCTCTGCAATGGGTTTAGCCATCGCCATGTTGATCCAGGCCAAGAGCGGATAATAAATCGGCTTGGTGCTCGCTTCTGAGTGGTTCAATCACGGCATCAAGCTCTCCTGCAATAATTTGCGGCAAGCGATGAAGGGTCAAGTTAATTCGATGATCCGTCACTCGGCCGTCAGGATAGTTGTAGGTCCTAATTTTTTCGGATCGATCACCGCTGCCAACGAGGGACTTTCGCTGTTGCGCTTGTTCTTGGCTTTGCTCACTTTGGGCTTTATCCAGAAGTTTGGCTTGCAGTAGGCTCATCGCACGCGCGCGATTTTTGTGTTGTGATCGTTCATCTTGGCATTCAACAACAATACCCGTGGGCAAGTGCGTGAGTCGTACGGCGGAGTCTGTTTTGTTAACGTGCTGCCCGCCCGCGCCACTGGCGCGATAGGTGTCAACGCGAAGGTCATTTTTTTCAATTTCAATGCCGTCAATCGCCTCGATCTCAGGTAGAACCGCGACGGTGCAGGCTGAAGTATGAATCCTGCCTTGTGACTCGGTTTGCGGTACACGTTGCACGCGGTGGGCGCCAGACTCAAACTTTAATTGGCCATACACTTGAGCGCCCTCAAACCGAACGATGACTTCTTTATAGCCGCCGTGTTCCCCTTCGCGTTGGTTAATAATTTCGGTCTTCCAGCGTTTGGTTTCTGCATAGCGCAAATACATTTTAAGCAGGTCGCCCGCAAATATTGCGGCTTCATCGCCGCCGGTGCCGGCTCGGATTTCGATGAACACGTTATTCGCGTCATTAGGGTCTTTCGGCAGCAGCAGAATCTGTAGTTCGCTCTCAAGCTCGGTTTGGGTTGCCAGCAAGGTGGTTAGTTCCTCGCGCGCCATGGCTTTAAGTTCCTCGTCGGCGTCGTTCAACATAAGTTCCGTATCGGCACGCGCTTCCGTGGTTTCTTGGTATTTTCTGAATTGGACAACGACGGGTTCCAGTTCAGCGTACTCTTGGGAGTAGGCGCGGAAGCGGTCCTGATCATTGATAACCGCGGCATCGCTCAGCAGTGCCGATAATTCTTCGAAGCGCTCTTGAATTTGACTCAGTTTGGTTTCAATCGAAGCTTTCATTAAGGGGTGTCATCCTGATTTAAACCGAGCAGTGTTTTGGCCTGCTCGATCGCAGCCGCATCGCCGTCAATGATCAGCGATTTCAGGCCAACGCTTGGGGTATGGGCAAGTTTCTGCGTGAGTTGTGTGGCAAGGGTTTTCAGGACCAAGTCGATGTCATCCCCTTGTTTTGCTCTCGCTATGGCTTTGGCTAATTCGGCGTCTTTGAGGTCCTCGAGCTGTTTGCGATAACGGACAACCAAATCCTGACCTGCTCGAGATTTTTCGCCTTGCTCGTAGGTGATGGCAGCATCCCGGACAATCGCTTCAGCAGCGCCAGCAGCAGATCGCCTTAGGTCCATGTTTTCAGATACGATATTCTGAAGGTCATCCAAACTATAAAGATAAACATCTCGAAGCGTTGTGATCTCGGGCTCGATGTCTCTCGGGACGGCCAAGTCAACTAAAAACATGGGGGCGTGTTTGCGCAGTCGCAGCGCCTGCTCAACCATGCCTTTGCCAATGATGGGTAAACTGGCGCCGGTGGCTGAGAGCACCAGGTCAAAGCGTTCAAGACATTCCGGCAGTTGTTCGAGCCCTATAACCTCGCCGCCGCAGCGCTCAGCAAGGCTTATCGCATTGGCTTTGGTTCGATTGGCGATGGTGATCTGGGTCACGCCAGCATCAAGTAACTGCTTCGCTGCGAGCTCAATCATATCGCCAACCCCGACAAGTAAGCAGCGACAGTCAGAGAGATTGGTGAATAAATTTTTAGCGAGTTTGATGGCGGCGGCGGGTGTTGAAATTAGATGCTGACCAATGGCAGTGTCGGAACGAACTTGTTTGGCAACTTGAAAAATTTGTTGGAATAAACGGTGGAGCGTCGCGCCCACGGTGCCGGCTGCGGTGGCTTCTGCAAAGGCTGCTTTAACCTGACCTGTGATTTGAGGCTCGCCCAAGACCATGGAGTCAAGGCCGCTGGTGACCCGCATAAGATGTTTGGCGGCGTCTTCTTCGAGATGGCTATAAAGACTGTCTTGCAACAGCGTTGATTCTAAATTGTGGTAGCGAGCGAGCCAATCGCCGAGGCGGGATAGGTCTTGCGGGTGCCCGACCGCGACCATTTCTGTTCGATTGCAGGTGGAAAGGATGAGCGCTTCGCGCAAACCGATTTCATCACACATTTGCTGCAAGGCCGGTGCAATGGCGCCCGCAGAAAATGTGACCTGCTCTCTGACAGCAAGCGGCGCTGTTTCATGGTTAATACCGAGCAGTAGAAGTTTCATGGTTTAATTCAGTCGATTCCAAACCGGATGACTTTGTTCTCTCGTAAAATTAGAATGACAACCGGAGGCTAGCCTTTGCCGGACTCCGGGTATTGTACGTGGGTTCGTCGTGAAAATCAGTTGCCGTTTTTGCGTTTAGCCGGCGTTGGTATTGTACAAGTCGCGCGGTAACGATTTGCATTAAAGGGGTTTGATATCAATAACCATTGCGAAACAAGCATCTTGAGCGCGCCGCGATCTCTACCGGGTCTGATGTTCCTGCTGATGGCTTGCTGCGGGGTTCTGGCTGGGTGTGCGAGTCAGACGGTGGATCCTGTAGCGCCGGTGCTATCGGAGGTAAACGACTCAAAGGAGGCGGTCGGGTCAACCCCGCCCGAGCCAGAAGTAATGGCTTTTCCAGAAGGAACACTGCTCGCGCTGCTGACGGCTGAAGTGGCGGGCTATCGCGGTGATTATCAATATGCCTTAGATCAATACCTCATAGAGGCTGAGAAGACCCTGGATCCTGGGGTTGCTGCTCGGGTTACACGGCTTGCAGCTTACATGAAGGCGGATGACAAGTTGTACCAGGCGGCGTCGCTTTGGGCACAAGCGGATCCAGAGTCCTTAGAGGCGCATCAGTTTTTGGCGGATCAGTTGGTTAAGCGCGCTTTGTATGTTGACGCTTTGGAGACGATGCAGACGATTGACCGCCTAGGGGGTGAGGCCCAGTTTGATTACTTCGCCTATCGGGTTGGACGAATGACCCAAGAAGATCGACAAGCTTTACTCCTTGGTCTCAATGACATGCTGACGGTAAATCCAAACGAGCCGCAGATTCTTTTTTCAAAAGCGGCACTTCTTGAGGCGCTTGGTGACGGTCCAGCCGCGCTCGAGACAGCCGATACTTTATTGGGCTTAAAGCCTGCTGAGCTTAATTTTATTATTTTAAAAGCCAATCTGTTGTCGGATTTGAATCAAAAGCAAGCGGCTCAAGCGTTCTTAAGCGAGCAGTTAGCGATTAATCCAGATCAGCCTAGGCTACGCCTTCTGCTTGCGCGGCTGTTGTTCGAAGCCCAAGCCTTTTCTGATGCCCGGGTGCAGTACCAAATCCTCCATGAGATCCGGCCAGAAGATGGTGAGATCCTGTTTGCGCTGGCGATGCTGAGTATCGAGCAAGCGGATTTCGCGCAAGCCCGGCTGCACCTCGGCCGGCTTGTTCGAACCGATCAAAGAGTGAATCAGGCGCAATATTATCTTGGTCTGGTTGCTGAAAAGACGGGTGATGTCGCTTTGGCTCTGCGTGAGTTTGCCAAAGTCGATGGCGGATACGAGTATTTGTCAGCCCAAGGGCGCATTGTGGAGTTGATCAGCGTTAACCAGTCTTTAGAGGATGCGAGATCCTATCTGGCCAAGAAAAAGCTGGCTCACAATGGGCTTCGATCGCAGTTTGATCTGATCGAGGGACAATTATTGTCTAGGGTTGATGCTGAAGATGCGCTTTTTGAGCACTTGGACGAGGCCATCGAGGCTCAGGCAGGGGATATTCCCTTACTGTATTTTAGGGCGATGAGTGGGCAGAAGTATGATCGTCTAGATATCCTGGAACGCGATTTAAAACAGGTTCTGACGTTAGATCCAGGTAATGCTGATGCAATGAATGCGTTGGGTTATACCCTGGCGGATCAAACAGATCGATACGACGAAGCCTATGTTTTGATCGAAAAGGCTTTACGGTTGAAACCCGAGGAGCCCGCTTTTATCGATAGCATGGGCTGGGTCCTATATCGCCTGAATCGATATGAAGAAGCCATCGACTACCTTGAGCAAGCGTTTGAACGGTTCCCGAATGATGAAGTTGCGGCTCATCTGGGCGAGGTTTTATGGCAGTCAGGAAAAACTCGACGGGCAAAACGGGTTTGGAAAGAGGCGCTCTCTGAGACGCCTGACAGCACTTTCTTGCAATCCGTCGTAAAGCGCTTCCTTGGCTCTTAGATCATTGCTTGACCTAAAAGTGCTCTTGCTTGCGAGTTTGTTGATACTTGCGGGATGCCAAACGCGCTCGCCCTCGATGAGTCCTGCTGGATATGAGCCTGCCCTGGTCAAAGGACGGCTCTCAGTGACTGGTCTGAAGATCAACCCAAATTTTTCACTCGCACAGCTTGATGCGCAGACGCAGCAGCTCAAAATTAGCGGGGCGTTCGGTCTGGGCGCAATTGAAGTGCGTTTTGTTGGCGGGCAAGTGCAGCGCGGTTTAGTCGATCAAGTTGAGATGAGTCCTACTGCGCTGCAGTCAGCGTTCGGTGATGCAACTGGTCTTGATATACCGCTATCGGTCATCCCTGCCTGGGTACGGGGCTTGCCGGATGAGCGGCACCGCTGGCGCAGCCTTGAATCAGGGTTCGAGCAACTTGGTTGGCAGATCGTCATATCTCGCGCGCCGGTCTCGGGATACCCTCAGCGGATCGAGGCGATCAAGGATAAAACCAAAGTGATTTTGGGGATTAGGTTATGGCAATAGCCTCAGCGCTGTCGCTGCTTGCGCCCGCGAAGCTCAATTTGTTTTTGCATGTGCTTGGGCGAAGGCCCGATGGCTATCACGACCTGCAGTCTGTTTTTCGGTGCATCAGTTTGTTTGATGAGATTCAAATAGAGAAGCGGCCAAAGGGTGAGCCACTCACCCTGAGCTGTAACGTGGATCTTGGGGACCCGCAAGACAATCTGGTGCTGCGCGCAGCGGCGTTATTACAGGAGCGGTCGAGTACCCGTTATGGCGCCCATGTCATCTTAAAAAAACAGATTCCGGTTGGTGCTGGGCTTGGCGGTGGCAGCAGTGATGCAGCCGCGGTTTTAGTGGGCCTGAATGATCTATGGTCTTTAAATTTCACAGCGGCAGAATTACAGCAGTTGGGTGCAGCGTTGGGGGCTGATATTCCGTTTTTTATACAGGGCGGCGATGCATGGGTCGCGGGTCTTGGAGAACGAATTGAACCGCTTCAGTTAGCATCGTCTTGGTATGTTGTGGCTTATCCCAATGTGGTGATTCCGACAGCCGAGATTTTCTCGGATCCTGATTTGACACGCGACGCCGAGCCAAGCACAATAGCGCGCTTTCTGGGGTCTGGTCCCGCCGACGTGTGGCGAAACGACCTCGAAGCGGTTGCGGTTCGGCGATACCCCGAGGTGGGTCAGTTAAAAAACTGGTTAAGCCGGCACGGCACTGCTAAAATGTCGGGCTCCGGCAGCGCGGTGTTTTTAGAAGTCGCATCGGAAGGGCAAGCGCAGGCGGTAGTCGCCGAAATGCCAACACCATGGCAAGGATTTAAGGTGGCCGCCGGAGGGATCAAAAGCCTTCAGCGCCAGATTAGCGAGCTAGACAAGGAAAATTGATCGATCGTGAAGGCGTTCGGTCGAATAATGAAAAAAGTTTAAAGTTGATCCTAAAACGGCAGTTTGGGATCATCGGCGAGTGTTTCGAATTGGGGTGTCGCCAAGTTGGTAAGGCACAAGGTTTTGATCCTTGCATGCGGGGGTTCGAGTCCCTCCACCCCAGCCACTTTCCAAGTCTAAGGCGAACGTAAACCGTGGCTGAATTAAAAATCTTTACTGGCAACGCGCACCCTGTCCTAGCGAGTCGGGTGTCTGACCGCTTGCGGATTGATTTAGGCGATGCCCAGGTAGGCCGCTTTAGCGATGGCGAAGTCAGCGTTGAAATTATCGAGAATGTACGAGGTAAGGATGTTTTTATCATCCAACCGACGTGCACCCCCTGTAACGATAATCTTATGGAACTGATTGTCATGGTGGATTGCCTGCATCGGGCGTCCGCTGGCAGAATTACGGCGGTCATCCCCTATTTCGGCTATGCCCGTCAAGATCGCAGGGTCCGGTCGGCAAGAGTGCCAATTACCGCCAAGGTCGTTGCAGATATGCTGACCAGCGCAGGGATTGATCGAGTTCTGACGATGGATTTGCACGCGGATCAGATTCAAGGTTTTTTTAATGTGCCGGTTGATAATATCTACGCCACGCCCGTGTTGTTGGTTGACATCGAGCGCCGAGTGGATGCGGGTGCCTACGGTGATGTGATGATTGTTTCGCCCGATGTGGGTGGTGTTGTGCGAGCCAGAGCGATTGCGAAGCAGTTGAATGACTCGGATCTAGCCATCATTGACAAGCGTCGACCAGAAGCAAACAAGTCTGAAGTCATGCACATTATTGGGGATGTTAAAGGCCGCACGTGCATTTTAGTGGACGATATTGTGGACACGGCCGGCACGCTGTGTGCAGCAGCATCTGCCTTGAAGTCTGAAGGGGCGGTGAAGGTTGTTGCGTATTGCACCCATGCCGTTTTATCGGGCAAGGCGATCGATAATATTCGTGCCTCCGAGTTAGATGAACTGGTGGTGACCGATACGATTCCACTCAGCCAGGAAGCGCAGTCTTTGTCGAAGATTCGGCAGTTGAGCATTGCCGAGGAGTTGGCTGAGTCCATTCGTCGTATTAGCAACGAAGAATCTTTAAGCGCACTGTTTGCGAAACGCATTCAGTCGGCACTTTTTTAAACGCCCTGTATTAGCAGGGATGACCCCCGGACTGCGTGGTCGCAGCGCACTCTGGATAGACCAAGGAGAGTAACATGGCAGCTGAATTCGAGCTAAACGCCGAAACAAGAGCTGATTTAGGGAAAGGTGCGAGCCGCCGCCTACGTCTGCACGCTGATCTGGTTCCCGCCATTATTTATGGCGCGGGTAAGGATCCTCAATCTTTATCGATTCCTCATAAGGACTTGATGAAGGCAACTGAAAACGAAGCATTCTTCTCTCACATTCTGACGATCAACGTCGGTGGTGAAAAGCAAAGTGCCATCATAAAAGATCTGCAACGACATCCTTCGAAGGTTCGGATTATGCACGCTGATTTTCAGCGAATTCTGCTTGATCAGGCGATTACGGTTGAAGTGCCGTTCCACTTTTTGAATGAAGAATCCTGTGTCGGGGTTAAAACCGGTGGCGGTCAAATTTCACACAACATGACGCAGATTACCATCAGCTGTTTACCGGGTAACTTGCCTGAGTATATTGAGGTTGACCTAGAGAACATGGAAATTGGTGAAGCCCTGCACATGTCGGATATTCAACTGCCAGAAGGGGTTGTGATTCCAGCCCTTGCGCAAGGCGCTGATTACGATCAAGTGGTTGTTTCGGTCAATATTAATAAGCGCGCCGAAGCAGAGAAAGCAGCCGATGCCGCTGAATCTGATGATGCGCCTGCTGCCGAAGAATAAATTCGAGTCCAGAGGTCCGGTCTATGTCGGTCCAGCTCATTATTGGCCTGGGAAATCCAGGCGAGCAGTACACCAACACCCGCCATAATGCGGGTGTTTGGTTTCTGGATGCAGTTGCGCGTCAATTCGGCGGGGTTTTGAAGGCCGAGAAGAAGTTTCTCGGTGCGGTTGCAACCGTCTCCGTAGCGGGCACATCGGTAAAGCTGTTGGCGCCGAGCACCTATATGAATGACAGCGGCAGATCGGCCGCGGCTTTGATCAACTTTTACCAGATTGACCCCGAAAAAGTTTTGGTCGCCCACGATGAGCTCGATCTTGAGCCGGGTATAGCGCGTATTAAAACCGGTGGCGGGCTTGCGGGTCACAATGGACTAAAAGATATTTCTCGGTCGCTGTCTGGGTTCCAAGGCTACCATCGACTGCGCGTTGGTATAGGTCGGCCGTCGTCTTCGGGCGGCGTCGCGAACTACGTTTTGAAGCCGCCAGGTAAAACCGAGCGTGCTGACATCGATGAGGCGCTTCATCGCAGTCTAGCGGTGTTGCCGGATATGGTCTCAGGTGCCTGGGAGGCGGCCATGTTGGCGCTGCATACTCGGGACGACAAGAGGTAATCAATTTGAGCGTGTTGGGAGTCAGTTATGGGGTTTAATTGCGGTATCGTTGGTTTGCCGAATGTGGGTAAATCCACTTTATTCAATGCGCTGACCAAGGCGGGCATTGCTGCAGAAAATTTTCCGTTTTGCACCATTGAACCGAACTCTGGTGTGGTGGCGATGCCGGATCCGCGCCTGGACGCGATTGCTGAATTGGTGAAACCCCAAAAAGTCATTCCGACGTCTATGGAATTTGTTGATATTGCGGGCTTGGTGGAAGGCGCATCGAAAGGCGAGGGCCTCGGCAACCAGTTTTTAGCCAATATTCGTGAGACCGATGCCATAGCGCATGTCGTTCGCTGTTTTGAAGATGAAAATGTCACCCACGTATCGTCGTCGATTGATCCCGCGCGCGACATCGAAATCATTAATACCGAATTGCAGTTGGCCGATCTCGATACCATTGAGAAGGCGATTGCACGGGTTCAACGCATTGCCAAAAGCGGTAACAAAGAAGCACTGATTGAAATGAAGGTCTATCAAGACCTGATGGCGCACGTGGATGCAGGGCAGCCTGCTAGGACGTTCACGCTTGATGATGATCAAGCTGTTTTGATACGGCACTTGCATCTTTTGACGATGAAGAAAGTGTTATATGTGGCGAACGTAGATGAGCAGGGGTTTACAGACAACCCCTTATTGACCGCGGTCGAGGCGATTGCCAGCAGCGAGGGCGCCGAGGTCGTTGTGATCTGCAACAAGCTGGAAGCGGAGATCGCGGAGCTTGAGGACGACGAGAAAATGGAGTTTCTGGCAGATTTGGGCATGACCGAGCCGGGTCTGGATCGGGTGATCCGAGCGGGTTATCGCTTGCTTGGTCTGCAGACCTTTTTTACCGCGGGTCCAAAGGAAGTTCGGGCCTGGACCGTGCGTCAAAAAGCAACGGCGCCCAAGGCGGCTGCAGTCATCCACACTGACTTTGAAAAAGGCTTCATCCGGGCAGAAGTCACAGCGTTTGATGACTTTATTGCCGGTCGAGGTGAGGCTGGCGCAAAAGAAGCGGGTAAGTGGCGGCTCGAAGGCAAAGAATATTTGGTCCAAGACGGTGATGTCATGCATTTTCGGTTTAACGTTTGATGGCTATAGTGACGGCTTGGCTTTCCATCGGACTCTTGCGGCAGGGCTTGCAGGTTGCCGCGCTGGCTTCAGGGTTAATTTTACCTTTTGCCGGTGCGCCGGATTACACCGCAACCTGGGACCTATTCTTTAATGGTGTTTTGCCCGCAATGGTCCCGATTTTTCTGATTTTGATCGGGTTCGATGTGATGATGTGCAAGGTGCTCTCGGATGATGCTGAACCCAAAGAGGTGGCGCGGTTGTCGACGATCCTCCGATGTCACTACTGGGTCGCGGCGCCGGTGCTGATAGCCTTTGGTATATTCATCGCGCCAGCCCTCATTCCTTGACAAAAAAATAGCAAGAACGGACAATGCCGTCCGCGACAAACTATGGCTACGTAGCTCAGCTGGTTAGAGCACAGCATTCATAATGCTGGGGTCGGTGGTTCAAGTCCACCCGTAG
>JAFMIA010000080.1 GCA_017854255.1 Pseudomonadales bacterium | reverse complement strand
ACGGCATGTAATGCGTTTTTTTTAAAACCTTTCATTAAAGGCCTTCATTAAAAGCTTTTATCTAAGCCTTGCCTTATCGATCGGGTAAAGACCGCTCCGCCGCCGTGCAGACCGTGTTAGTCTTGTTTCTATTTCAATTTATAGAACAGGAACTTTCTATGAAATGTTTTTTGATGAAGTTCGTATGCTTTACGACCTTAGCCTTCAGCGGCGCTGCTATGGCCTTGGAGATTGGAGATGCCGCGCCCGATTTTACGCTGAGTGCTTCTGACGGAAAAACCTACACCTTAAGTCAGTTCAAAGGCCAACAAGCGGTTGTGATTGCGTTTTTCCCAAAAGCCTTTACGGGCGGCTGAACCCTTGAGTGCAAGTCGCTGCGTGACAGTGACGACGCCATCCAAGCCTTCGAGGTCGCCTATTTTATGGCGAGCACAGATTCTGTTGCCGATAACACAGCTTTTGCAACCAAGAATGCTGCGAGCTTTCCGATTCTGGCTGATCCAGAGAAAAAGATGACGCGGGACTATGGCGCTTTAATGGCGGGGGCGTTTGCCAAACGGTGGACCTTTTACATCGACACCTCGGGCATCATTGTTTCAATCGACAAATCCGTCTCGCCGCGGTCTGCCGGGGCCGATTTGGTTGCTAACCTAATTCGTTTGCAGATACCCAAACGGGTCGAGTGACATGGCTTTGTTGCGTTGTGGGAGCGCATGAGCGGCATTCGGCATCATGCCCTTCGCCTCCGGACCTAAGCCAATATGCGCCTTGATTTGTTGTTTTAGCCTTGCATTCAGATCGATAGAAGACACGACGCCTTGATGGCCCACATAACTTGATAAGGCGTGTGCCCGCTTAGCTAAAAGACCCGCCCCAGTCTTGTATAGTAGTTCTGATGCCCCCCTTCAGCGATAGCAAACCCAATTTGCAAGGTCCCTAAGGGCGTATCAGCACCAATAAAAGCGCCGAGTGACCCAAGTGCGCCGGCTGCAGACACGTCGTCAGTTTTATCCCAAGCGCCGCCATACTCCATTGTGACGCCGATGAGGCCATCAAGCGCTGGCAAAGCGGTATAGCGCTGGTAATAAATCGCCGATAAGACGCCCATGGCAGCCCCACGCCGGGCTTGGGTGCTCAGACCAGTAAGAAGGCCGTAGCCGCCAATATGGAACTCTGAGTTAATGCTGGGGGTACCCGTCGCCGCGCCAAGATATAAATTGATGCCAAGGTTGTGCTCATTTTTTTCGAAATAACGACCGGCGCGGAGTGTCCATTGCCCGTATCGGTTCTCACTGCCCAAGGCCTCGTGATAGAGCGACCAGCTGGCATCGATAATCGCGCCATGCGCTGGGAAATCAATATCATCACGGGTGTCAAACACGAAACGCCATTCCAAGCTTGACTCATCAAACCCTAAGGCGCTTCGTTGGCTCACGCCGCTCACGGCATGCGCCCGCCCTTCGGTGCGTCGAAGCCCGATCGTGGTTCGCCAACTGCCCTGATATTCAAAACCGATCCCGGCAGCCACCTCCAACCCGCGCAAAGCGTAGACCGTAGTTCTGAGCGCGTTTTCATAGTCATAAAGTGCCCGGTCAGAATAGCCACCCGATAAATAACCAAACGTGCTACCCGCCGGATCCAAGGGCCAATACAAGGAACTTTCCAGGCTGGGTTCATCGCCAATACTGGCGCTCGTTAGCCACTCTGCCCCATATTGCGAGACTTCCTGTTGAGAATAACCCACCAAAAATGAAACCCTTGAGTCATGCTTAAACTCGCTCTCTAAGTTAAACCCAAAGTGCAAATAATTAGGTCCCCAGGCTTTTTTATCGGCGCTGATGGCTAAAACGGTTTGATCGTTCTCTTGTTTTTGGGTGAAGGATACGAGCTCAAAGTGGCCTAAACCATGGATGCGGTTTACATCGCGTGCTACCTGTTTCAAATTGAAACGATCTCCGACTTTGGTGAAGATCCTTTGTCGTAATACCGTGTTGGCAAGGGCTGTTTCGTTCACCAATTCAATGCTCGCAATGGTTGGCGCGCGGACTATCGGTTTTGTGACCGCTCTATAAGCCTCTCGGCTTTGCATGAAAGGCCTGAGTGCTTGCTGCCTTGCTTTGATGGTTTCTTCCCCGACCTTAATTGCATCAGCCGCGGCGCTAAAGTCGACCGCAGAAAAGTCTGCAAGATCGGGCACTAACAGGATGTCATCTGCAGTGAGTCGCGCCTTCTGAACTTGAGTATTGTTCACGACAAGCAGCCTCGTGAGTTGATCCGTAATGGTCAGCAAATTACCCAATGCAGACTTGGGCAGCATCGGTGAGGTGATGTCGACCACAATCAGGACATCGGCGCCCATCGCTTGCGCCAGCTCAATCGGAAGATTATTGGTAATGCCGCCATCGACGAGTAGCCTGCCATCGACTTCGATCGGCGCAAAAAATGCGGGAACACCCATCGAGGCCCTAAGCGCGACGGCTAAATTACCTGTATCCAGTACCACCATTTCACCGGTTACAATATCGGTGGCGACGGCTTTAAAGGCTCTCGGTAAGGCATCGAAATCGGTGATGTGGGCGACGTGTTGGGTCATATCTTGCAGCGCTAGGATGACATTTTGGCCTTGGATTGCCCCGCTGGGTATTTTTAACGCGCCGCCTTGATAGCCTGGCGTCCCGGGAATCGAAAATTGGTCTTCTCGAAATTTACGCTGCATGGAGCGATCTTGCCTCGGCACATCATCAATCAGTGCTTGCTCCCAATCCATCTCAAGCATTAAGGATTCAATTTCTCGCGCAGACAACCCTGAGGCGTATAAGCCGCCGATAATGGCGCCAATACTGGTGCCCGTGACAAGATCCACCGGAATGCGGTGATCCTCTAGGTACTTTAAAACCCCAATGTGGGCCGCGCCACGAGCCCCACCACCTGCTAAAACCAGACCAATTGTTGGTCGATCAAGGCTTTCAGCCGAAGACGGCGCGTTTACGCTCAAGCTCAAAAAGAGGCTCCAGAGGAGGACGGTTTTTGACAAAAAATGCGGGCTCTTAGCAAGAATGTTCTTAAAAAATAGGGTCAACAGGGTTTTACTCCAAGTTAAAGGGTGCGTAGGAGAGCGTGTGGTCTCCCGTTCGATTCGGAACGGCAGTTTCTCCTCGGCCTTGCGAGAAAGAACTGAGGATCTTTGGCAAGCCATAGTGCCCTGCCACCACATACCCGGCAATCGGTTGATTGCCAGATTGAGTCAGTTTGAGCTCAATCGCCGGTTGACCCTGAATGCCATTCATTTGGAGCACTCTTTGGCCCTTTAGGGATCCCCACCGGTTTGTCATGACGGGCCGCTGAACACCCCCCAATTCAAATTGCAAGTCATCGCGGGCCTCGGTGACGACCAAACTGAACCAGTCTGGATTGGTTGGCAGCGCAATGGACAAAGCGTAAGTTGCTTGCCCTGCCGCAATCGTTTTTACCGCTGTGACCGAGGGCTTGGTGAATGAAAGCATCGCCGGCACGCTCACTTGCCGTTGCATAAAGCCGTGCTCAAACGGCAGTTGCGTGTTGACCCCAGATGGACCAGCCCAGGACCAGTCAGGGCCTAATCGATCAGAACTCGTGGTTGCAACGGTTGCTGTGCCATCAGGGGCCACGACCAGTCTAAAATTAACGTGTTGCGGGCGCGTTGCACTGTGCAGGGGTAGCACTAAGACAAGCACGATCGAAACTAGAGCCCCGTAGACCAACACAAGACGCGGTAGCGGCGCGTGATGGCCGGTTACAAAAGGCGCGAGCAAGACCAAAAACAATCCTAGAAACGGCAGCGTCGTCACAATCAAGTGATAGCCTTGGCTTTGCTCCATTGGTAAAACAAGGCCCAGTGATCCCGGCACAGCAAGCCACAACAAGCCTAGCGCGGCGATTAAAACCGTGCCTGACCGTAACCAACGTGCAAAGAACACTAAAAGCGCACCAAAACTGAGAACCGGCAACACGAGGTTCAAGGCATCGGGCAGCCAAATTAGGAAGGTGAGCCCCGCTAACCACCAGATCCACAGGGCCGCGAGTACGCGTTGCGATAATTGCGCGCGACGAGCCGTCTTAATTGTGGCGCATTGCAACAGTACGATCAGCGGCATACAAAACAACAGAACTCGTAGCGGCGCGTCATAGGCAGGCCAATGTACCGTTGCCCCTTTTACCCACCACAAAGCGGAAAAGGTCAGCCAGGTGATTACCAGCGAGAGCGCCATAACACCCGCTAAAGCGCCTGAGGCTGCGATGAGCCTGAGGGGCTGTTCCTGTCGGAACGTTGCAAGCAGCATCAGGAGCGAGACGATTAAGAAACAGCTGGTATTCACCCAGTAGGGCGAATGTAGCCACCAACCATAAAAGCCTTGGTAGCTTACGGCGCGCGGCGCGGTGAGCTGGTCAGCGAGGGCTAAATCTCGAGCCAGAGGCCACAGATTATCACCATGATGTTGTAAGGTCGAAAGATCGAGCAAGGCAAGGTTATCGAGTCGCGTATGATAGCGACTGCGCTCGGCCGCAAAGGCAAAGTCCGCGCCTGGCACCCCCGCCCGTTTTGAGACACTGAAATCAGTATCGTTGGGCATGCGTTTGAAAATCTCATTGATCAATGACAAACCAGAGGGCCGCTCAGCATCGGCATAAAGGTCAATCAACTGTTGGTTTGGGCCATGGGTTCGAATGATCTGACTGACCCCGCTCGAGCCCGAGCCTTCAATGTTAATGAGAAGGCCAATCTGATCTCGCTTGGGATGATTGGCGAAAAAGGCCTCTGCACCCAGCAATCCCAGCTCTTCGGCATCGGTTAGCAGGAGCAAAACCGGCCACTTTAAAGTGGGCTCATTGAGGAGGCGTTTCGCGGTTTCGAGTACCGCAACGACCCCTGCCCCGTCATCGCCGGCCCCAGGTGCGACGGGCACTGAATCGTAGTGCGCCATGAGCGCAAGATACGGTCCAGTTTCGGATCCGGGAATCTCTGCGATCAAATTTTCGACCCACGCGCAGCGGGATGCCCGGGTTGAGCAGCTCCACTGCCGCTGAACGTCGACCGCCAAACCCATTTCTGCGAGCACCTGGATCAGCTCATCCCGCACGCGATGATTGGCGACTGAACCGGTCGGGTGTGGCGATTCATCGCCTAAGATTCTCGCCAGTAAATCAAAGGCGGTATAGGCCGAAATTCGATCGGTTTGGGGTGAAACCGGCGCTGGTGGCCTAGTTGCCTGCTGGTTCAGCAAAAACGCCACCAACGCCGTCATTAAGGCCAATAACAGAGGATACCGCTGCCACTGAATCATGAACGACCGCGCCTTGCGCGCTGAACTTCAGCCATCAAGCCAAATAGCGCGATGGTATCGGGTGTGCCGGCGCGGCCGCTAAATTCACGGTAGAGTGTGTCGACATTGATCGCGATGCGCTCGGCATCCAGCCAGCGATCATAATCGCCCAAGGCAATATCGAGTGCGGCCTCGCGAACGCTCAAGCCCGCATCAAATCGGGCGCGCGTCTCGCGTTCGATGTAGCGCAGGTAATCTTGAACGGCCCGAACCCCCTTAAGGTCCGTGAGCGGGCCATGGCCCGGCACGATCACATCAGGGGCTAAATCGATGATGGCGTCGCAGGCTTTGATCCAGTTCGCGACCGGACCCGCCCACATGAGCGGCGTGCCCTCAATGAAGAGAATATCGCCGGTAAAAATCGTACGGTCCTCGGGGACATAAACCAGCACATCGCCGCCGGTGTGCGCGGGGCCGACTTCGATTAATTCGACCGCTTTATCACCAACGTTAAGGGTTAGCGCGCCATTAAAGGTTCGAGTCGGTAATTTTTCGGCGACTTTGGCAAAATCGAACGGCCCGAATACGGCTTTCAAATAGTCGCCCGTCTCGCCCAACGCGTCCGCAGAATCCATAAAGGCTTTTAACATTTGTGGGGTGAAACTTTCCATTTCCCGAGCGCTGGACTCCGACGCAATAACCTCTGCCTTGGTACATAATCCATTGCCATGGGTGTGATCGCCGTTGGCATGGGTATTCACAACGGTATCAATCATGTCCGCTTTAACACCACTCGCATCCGCCATGACGTCGAGCATTTCTTGCGTTAACACCGCATCGAATAACGTATCGACCAGCAAGGACGCCCCGCTATCGACGATCAAGCCCGCATTTGACCAACCCCAGCCGCCGTCAGGCTGCAAATAGGCATAAATCCCATTGCCGGTTTCATGTAGACCTTTTTGGTATTGCCATGAAGTTGCCATAAGCTTTCCTTTTTTCTCAGAATAACTGAATTGACGGGCCTCTGCATTGCGCTCAGGATGCCAGCGCCAACGCGCCCTGTTATGATCTACCCATCAAGCAGCAGGAACCACTGTGACGACGATTACGTGTATCGAAGATCTAAAAGCACTCTACAAACGGCGTGTGCCGAAGATGTTTTATGACTATACGGAGTCGGGTTCCTGGACAGAGCAAACGTTTAAAAGTAACGAGACAGCGCTGCAGCGCATCCTGTTTAAGCAAAGGGTCCTCGTAGATTTATCCCAACGATCGGTTGCCAGCACCCTGCTCGGGCAACCCGTGTCGATGCCAGTTGCCTTAGCGCCCGTTGGATTAACCGGCTATCAACACGCTGATGGTGAAATCAAAGCGGCAATCGCGGCGGCACGCTTTGGGGTGCCCTATACCTTGTCGACGATGAGCATTTGCAGTATCGAGGACGTTGCGGCCAAGACCTCAGCGCCCTTTTGGTTCCAGCTCTATGTTATGCGCGACCGGGGCTTTATTCGGCGCCTGATTCAACGTGCCAAAGCCGCCGAATGCAGCGCGCTGGTGCTCACGGTCGATTTACAAATTCTCGGGCAACGTCATAAAGATATCAAAAACGGGCTCTCGACTCCCCCGAAACCCACGCTGAAAAACATCATCAATATGGTCTCAAAACCGCGCTGGGGCCTAGGCATGCTTAGCACGCCCCGCCGCGACTTTGGCAATATTATCGGTCACGTTGCAGGGGTTGAGGATACTGGGTCTTTATCCGAGTGGACTCGGCAGCAATTTGATCCCGGTCTAAACTGGGATGATGTCGCCTGGATTAAAGATCTTTGGGGTGGCCCGCTGATTATCAAAGGCATTATGACCCCGGAAGATGCGTGCCTTGCCCGAGACCATGGTGCGGATGCCATCATCGTTTCAAACCATGGCGGCCGGCAGTTAGATGGCGCGCCGGCAAGCATTGAAGTTCTGCCGGCAATCAAAGCCGCCGTGGGTGATCGACTTGAGGTGTTGATGGACGGCGGAATTCGCAGTGGTCAAGATGTGTTGCGGGCCCTGGCTAGCGGCGCCGATGGCACGATGGTTGGTCGCGCTTACATCTACGGTTTGGGCGCACTCGGTGAGGCCGGGGTTGTTGAAACCTTAAATATTTTGCGCAATGAGCTTGATTTAACCATGGCTTTTTGTGGCCGCACCAATATTGCGAGTGTGTCGGATGATATTTTATGGTCTTGATTGCGCGTCATCTCAGCCATTACTAAAGGTCTGAAGCGTATGTCGACTCTGAGTCGCCATACGCTCGGTGACGAGGTGTAAACGGTTTCATTGGTCAGCGGTATCCAGCGATGCCTAAAACTGTGGTTTACTCTCTCAAGGCAACCCCTTTTGGCGGCCTTGCCTGAACTGCACCGCCAAGGACCCTCGAAAGTGGATGAACCTAAAACGAATCGGACAGCTTGATCCGGATTAATCTTAACAAAGGAACCCTCATGACAGACTTCCCCCTCCCCAACACATCAACCGATTTAACCGGCCAGGTCGCGTTTGTCACCGGCACGACGTCAGGGCTGGGCCGCAGGTTTGCGCAGGTTCTGGCCGCTTGTGGCGCAAAGGTTGTGGTCACTGGCCGCCGGGTGGACCGCCTCGAGGCGCTGAGTGCGGAAATTAATGCCTCGGGCGGCGCTGCTGCAGCGATTGCCATTGATATGACCGATCGAGACAGTATTCGCGCAGCGCTCAAGGAAGCCGAGGATCTGTTTGGAACAGTGACCATCTTAGTGAACAACGCTGGGATTCCAGATGCCCAGCGCGCCGTTAAAATGGAAGATTCATTGATGGACGCCGTATTTGACACGAACCTCATCGGACCTTGGGTGCTATCGGTTGAGGTCGCGAAACGGCTCATTGATACCGGACTGCCGGGCAGGATTGTCAACATCGCATCCGTTGCTGCGTTTAATACCACCGCGCAATCGGCGGCGACCCTGTATTCAACCACCAAGAGTGCTGTCGTGCGAATGACGGAATCCTTGGCCGTTGAGTGGTCGCGATACCCGATCAATGTGAACTGTATTGCGCCGGGGGCTTTCTCGAGCGAGATGATGGACGGGATGTTGTCGAGGATGGGCGATATTAGCCAACACTTCCCTAGAAAACGGATTTGCCAGCCGGCCCAGATGGACAGCACGCTGTTGTTTTTAGTCTCACCGGCCTCTGAATGTGTCACAGGCACCGTCATTAAAATCGATGATGGCCAAGGTCCGCGATAACGCGACTTTGGCTGAAGGCTCACATTGCTTTGAAGCACTAACCATCACAGGACACCGCATATGACAGACGCACCCATCCTTTCAGAACGCGTGGGACACACTCAAATCATCACGCTCAATCGGCCAGAGGCAATGAATGCTATTACGTCACAGATGCTGACGGACCTGAATACCGCGTTAAAGGCGGCGGATGATGCCCCCCAAGTACGCGCTGTCGTGATTACCGGGGCCGGGCGCGCCTTTTGCTCGGGTCTGGATCTAAAACAAGCATCCGCCGGTGAGGGGATCGCCGGCACTTTGGGCAGTCGGCAAGGCACGAGCCACTACTCAACCCGAGAAATTTGTACGGTTACGTTGCAGCGAATGGACACCCCTGTGATTGCGGCGATTAACGGTGCGGCCGCGGGCTATGGGTTGGATTTAGCGCTGGGTTGCGATATGCGCCTGATCTCCGATCGAGCCAAACTATTGCCAGGGTTCGCCAAGATGGGGGTTATTCCTGAAAGTGGCGGCACTTGGTATCTGCCACGACTGCTAGGATGGGCGAAAGCCTGCGAGATCTCGATGCTGGGAGACCCGATGTCCGCCGAGCAGGCGTTGGAATATGGTTTGGTCAATCGGGTTATTCCGGAGCCGCAGCTAATGGAAACGGCGCTCGCTTGGTGCGATAAAATTTCAGCGAACGCACCGCTCGCCATTGCGGAAATGAAACGATTGTTTCGGCATGGCCTAACCCAAGATTTCGAAAGTCATTCGCACCATGTTTTGATGTCGGTTTTAAACCTATTCAAATCAAACGATTTTTCAGAAGCTGTAACGGCGTATATGGAAAAACGCGAGCCCGACTTTAAAGGCAATTAGAACTGGGGGTTGAACCTTTTTTGAGTGCGGAGCGCGCAGATGAAAATTGTAATTATTGGTGCGGGTAGCTTGGTGTTCTCAAGTCGGCTAACGGCCGACCTGTTGTCTTACCCAAAACTTCAGAAGGCGCATTTCGCGCTGGTTGATACGGATATTGAGCGACTCGATTATGCGGGCAAAATCGTTGCGCAAATCTGTCGTCATGGCGGTTACGGTGACGTCACCTGGAGCCTGCATCACGATCGCGAGGATGCCCTGCCGGATGCTGACTTTGTGATTTCCAGTATTTTAGTGGGCGGTTTCGAGGCGATTGAATCTGAGATAGACCTGCCAAAATCCTTTGGCGTCTGCCAGGCCATCGGCGACACCCTCACGCCAGGTGGGATCATGCGCTGCTTACGCACCCTACCGGTGCAGGCCGCAATTGCGCAAGATGTGATGCGACTTTGCCCGAATGCTTGGCTCCTCAATTACACCAATCCGATGGCGATGCTCTGTTGGGGTATGTTTCGCGCAGCACCGGGCATTAAACTCGTTGGCCTGTGCCATTCGGTTCAAGGCACCACCACCGAGTGGGCCGAGCGTCTCAAGGTGCCCATGTCAGAAGTTGATTTTCGATGCGCCGGCATCAATCATCAAGCTTGGATTACAAGGTTTGCCCATCAGGGCCGAGACCTGCTACCAGAAATTAGGCGATTAGCCGAAACACCATCGCTTTGGCAGCAAGATACGTCCCGCATGGAATACATCAAACATTTTGGTTATGCCGTGACAGAGGCCTCAGGGCATAACTCAGAGTATTCGCCCTGGTTTCGGAAAACACCCGAAGCGATTGACCGATACTGTCCAGGTGGCGGCTGGAACGGCGCGCCGGGCTTCATCAAAACCTTGTATAACCGACCTGATTGGCGAGATACCATGCAGAAAATGGTCGATTGGGAAACCCCGGTTGATCTTGTTCGAAGTCAGGAATACGGGGCTCAAATCATTCACGCCCTCGTAACCGGCGAACCTGAAATAATTTACGGCAATGTGATGAACAATCATTTGATCGACAATTTGCCAGCTGAGGCCTGTGTCGAAGTTGCGTGTCGGGTCGATGCCGCAGGAGTTACGCCCCAACCATTTGGTGATCTGCCCGAGCACTTGGCGGCAATTAATCGTACCCAGATCAACGTGCAACAGCTTGCCATGCTCGCGGCCTCCGAATCTGAGCCAGAACGGGTCTTTCAAGCCATGGCAATGGATCCGTTAACGAGCGCCATACTAAGCCTGGATGAGATCAGACAATTGACGGGTCAATTGCTGCAGGCGCATGCGCCCTATCTGCCTGAGGCCTGGCATGCTAAAACGCTGGCGGCTAAGCCGGTTTTCTATCATTAGGCTAACCCTATTACGGGTTTCCGATTCTGGTCATATCCAATGTGCCTCTGCAGTCGTTCTGAGCTGGCTGAATACAGGGCCATTTAGGGGCTGTACTCACTGTTTAAACATCCGCTCCCAGATTTAGACCGAGCCGACGATGGCCTAGGCAGTCCAGTTGGGACCTAAGGTCGTAAACTTAAAACAGCGTACACTTTAGGAACTCGGCTCATGAACCCGCCCAAACGATCCCTTCAAGAAATTTGGCGGCTAGGATGTGCCGGTGAAGCCCTCACCGAGGAAGACTTTGAGCATTTTAAGTCCCTTGCTAGAAGTCGCTTCCACACCTTTGCCTTGAGCGCCGATGAAGCGCATCAGAGCCGCGGTCAAAAAGAGGCTGCGACCTGGATTGCACTTCTAATTAAAGGCCTTGTGCGCGAGTTACGTGAAAATCCAGGGCTGGAACGGCTTTGGCAAAACACCACCGTTGCTGACTCCAAACACGGCAAGGCCGTCAGTTTTGAACTCCAAAAAGTGCTACCCTAGCGCTCGGCGCCAATTCAAAACGGATAAGCGGCGCGCCCTACCGTAATTCGGTAATGTCTTCGGAGACTTGCGTATGATCTTTCAAAACCCGTCCGACCGATTTGTTGGCCTCGAGGGCAGTTTGAACTTTAGGGATTTTGGGGGCTACCCCACTGCATCCGGCGGGCAGGTTATCAAGGGTCACTTGTTCCGATGCGGCATGTTGAGCGATTTTACCGCAGACGGCGCTGCTGGATTTCAAGCGCTGAACATTGGCGTGATTTGCGATTTAAGAGGCACGGATGAGGTGGCACTGTATCCCACACCCGACCTGCCGACGTTTGACTGCCAAAAACACATCCCGATTGCACCTGGCACGAGCTCAGATTTGCGAGGCAGTGTGTCCATGGGACAACACTCCGCTGCGGAACGCAGCGCCTTTATGCAAGAAATTACTCGGGAAATCGCCTGCGAACATGTCGCCGCTTACGCTCAGATGTTTCGAGCGTTGATCACGACCGAGCAGGGCTTTTTAGTGCACTGTATGGCCGGTAAAGATCGTACCGGCTTCGGGGTTGCGGTAATTCAACTGATGCTTGGCGTATCCGAGAAGCTTGTGATGGCGGATTACCTGTTGACCAATGAGGCGAGTGAGCTGATGACCCGCACCCGAGATAGGATGCGCGAGCAAGGCATTGAGATTGACGCGGCCTCACTGGAGGTCATTACCCAAGTCAAACGAGAATACCTTGAGGCCGCCCTCACAGGCTTGAAGTCAGAGTTTGGCGGTATTGAGGGGTACCTCGAGGCTGCGAACATCAGCCATACTGAGCAAATTTCGCTGATGAAACGGCTGGTCGCTTAGTAAACTTCTAGTCCTGCTGAACGATGGCTGCAAAAGCCAACACTTGTTCTACAGTTGCCGCGACGATTGTTGAGGTCTGTCGCGTTCTCTAAAATCAAATTAACGCGCCCGTTCAAAGCGCTATTTTGGGTCAGGTAATCTGCGCAGATCGATTTAGTTTTAGCGTCGCGCCTGATCCGAAACTGGGGCTATCAATTCAGGTAATTGAATCGGCGTGAAACCGA
>JAFMIA010000004.1:62162-97572 GCA_017854255.1 Pseudomonadales bacterium | reverse complement strand
AGACAGCAAATCTGCGCGCGTTCCACATCTGGCATGCACCAAAGCTCAGCGAATCTGACCCTGGCCGCAGACCTAAAAAGTAAAAGGAGAAACAATGGCCGCTTTAGAGACAAAAGTTGACCGCCGATCGGAGCAGTTTCAAAAAAACAGCCAAGACATGATGGCAATGCTTGCCCAACTAGAGGACCTTCATGCGGAGGTCGAAGCCGGTGGGGGCGCCGAGGCAATGAATCGCTTGAGTTCCCGTAACAAGCAACCCGTGCGCGAGCGAATCGCGTTGGTCCTGGACGAAGATGCCCCCTTCCTAGAAATCAGCCCGCTCGCCGGTTGGCGTTCCAACGTTTCGGTCGGCTCTGGCTTCATCGTAGGCATCGGCGTGGTCTCTGGCATAGAGTGTCTAATCCTAGGTCATGATCCATCCGTTCGGGCCGGCGCGTTCAACGACTTTAATCAGAAAAAATTGATGCGGGGACTCGAAATTGCACGGGAAAATCGTCTGCCCTACATTCAACTGGTTGAATCTGCGGGGGCGGACTTAAGGGGTGATTCGGGCGAGGACCCTGAGGCGGCCATCCGGCGCGGTATCGATCACTTTGCAGAATCGGGTCGATTGTTTTACGAAATCAGTGAACTATCGAAACTCCGAATACCCACCATCTCAGTCGTCTTTGGCGCATCAACCGCGGGCGGCGCCTACCAACCTGGCATGAGCGACTACAATATCCTCATCAAAAAACAATCAAAGGTTTTCCTCGGCGGGCCACCCCTGGTTAAGATGGCGACCGGCGAAGATGCCGATGAAGAGAGTCTCGGCGGCGCCGACATGCACACGACGATCTCCGGTCTTGGCGACTATTTGGCCGATGATGAGCAGGACGGCATTCGAATCTGCCGAGAGGTTGTGGCGCACCTCAACTGGCAGAAGTTAGGCCCGAACCCCGCGCCGGACGCGCCGCCGCCGATCCAGGATCCAGAAGATTTGCTCGGTTTAGTGTCGAAGGATCTCAAAACCCCTTTCGATATTCGAGAAGTCATCAACCGGATCACCGATGGCTCAGAATTCGAAGAGTTCAAACCGTTGTATGGACCCACCCTCGTTTGTGGCTGGAGCAGAATTCACGGCTATCCGGTTGGCATCTTAGGGAACAACGGCGCTTTGTTTTCGGAATCCGCCGAAAAGGCCGCGCAGTTTATTCAACTGTGTAACCAGATCCATACGCCTCTTGTCTTTCTGCACAACATTACCGGCTATATTGTCGGCACGGAATTCGAACAGGGGGGAATTACCAAGAACGGCTCGAAAATGATCAACGCCGTCTCAAATTCAACGGTGCCTCACATCAGCATTATCGTCGGCGCGTCCTACGGCGCCGGGAACTATGGCATGAGTGGTCGCGCCTTTGGCACGCGGTTCACCTTTATTTGGCCTAGCGCCAAGATCGCCGTAATGGGGCCTAAGCAAATGGCGGGTGTCATGAGCATCATTGGTCGCGCCTCTTCGGAACGACGTGGGATTGCGTTCGATGAAGAAGCGGACGCCGCCCGCGCCGAAGTCGCGGAATACTGGGCGGAAGAACGCTCAAAAGGGCTCTACGCGACCTCCCGGGTGACAGACGACGGCATGATTGATCCACGCGACACCCGAGATGTGATCGGCATCACCCTATCGACCTGCCATAACAATACGATCCACGGCACTAAGGAGTTCGGCACATGGCGAATGTAACCCCAATACGAAAAATTCTGATCGCGAATCGGGGTGAAATTGCCCGCCGCATTATTCGAACGGCGAAGGATATGGGCATTGCAACCGTTGCGATCTATTCTGAAACGGACGCCTTTGCCCCGTTTGTGCTGGAGGCCGACACCGCCATCGCCTTAACAGGGACCACCCCAGCTGAAACCTACCTCGACACCGAGCAGGTCCTCGAAGCCTGCCGAGTGAGCGGCGCTGATGCCCTGCACCCAGGCTATGGCTTTCTCTCCGAAAATACGGGCTTCGCCCAAGCCGTTCAATCCGCCGGCATGATTTTTATCGGGCCATCAACCACTGCCATCGATCAGATGGGCGACAAACTCTCAGCAAAAGCACTCATGCAAGCAGCCGGTGTGCCAACCCTGCCGGCGATTGCCCTGACGGGCACTGAAGACTTAGCGGCTGCTGGCGAACGCATTGGTTATCCTGTGCTGGTTAAAGCATCTGCCGGCGGCGGTGGGCGCGGAATGCGCGTGGTTGAAACGCCAGAGGCCCTTGAAGCGGCAGTCGCCTCCGCACAACGCGAGGCTGGCTCTGCGTTCGGCGATGATACCGTTTTCTTGGAACGATGGCTGAGCACCTCTCGGCACGTTGAAATCCAGGTTCTTGGAGACCAATTAGGCCACGTTGTACATTGCTTTGAGCGAGAATGTTCCATTCAAAGACGTCATCAAAAAATAATCGAGGAAGCCCCCTCCCCAGCGGTAACAGAAGCCATTCGGGCAGCCATGGGCGATGCCGCGGTTGCCGCTGCGAAAGCCATTGGTTATTACTCTGCCGGCACAGTTGAATTCTTACTCTCGGGTGACGAGTTTTTCTTTCTGGAGGTCAATACGCGGCTACAAGTGGAACATCCCATCACTGAGGAAATCACGGGCCTGGATCTTGTCCGGGAACAAATCCGAGTTGCTGAGGGCCATGCCCTTGAATTCGAGCAGAAGGATCTCCGAATTTCTGGCCATGCGATCGAAGCCCGAATTTACGCTGAGAATCCTACCCGAGACTTTCTCCCGGCTCCGGGCACCATCAAAGCTTGGCAACCCTCAACCGTTGCCAAAGCGCGATTTGATTCAGGCATTGAAACGGGCAGCATTATTGGAACGCAATTTGACCCGATGATCGCGAAAGTCATTGTTCACGCCAAAACGCGCGCCGAAGCGATATCCCGTCTAGCCCGGGTATTGGAAACGACCCGCATTCAGGGGTTAACCACCAATCGAGATTTTTTGGTCGCAACCCTTAGAACCCAAGCCTTTCTAGACGGTGACACCACAACGGACTTCATCGAGCGCATAAATCCCGCACGGGAGACCATCGTTGCCAACGAGCATTTACAGCACGCAGCCATTGCCGCAGCCATCGAATTACGTGGTCAACGCCAGCGGCAGGCAAAGGTTCTAAAAGGCATTCCCAGAGGCTGGCGCAATTCGCACCTGCCGCCACAACGGGTTTCGTTCAAGTACCAAGGCGTTGAGCTCGATCTTGAATACCGGACTGAGCGAGATCAAACCTTGCGTTTCAGCATTAATGGTGAGCCCTGCCACTGCCAGGTATATCAAGCTGGCGAGGGGGTCGTTGATTGCCGCATTGGCGCCCAGAGATTACGCTTTCAGGTCAATGCGAGCGGCGACGAGTTACTGGTCCATGGTCCAAATGGCGACATTACCCTAGAGCGAAAGCCACGATTTCCAAGAAAAGATACCGACGGTCTCAGCGGCGGCCTCACCGCACCCATGCCTGGCAAAGTCTTGGCGGTCAAGACGGCGGACAATGCAAAGGTTTCAAAAGGCGACACCCTCCTCATTTTAGAAGCCATGAAAATGGAACATCAAATCCTCGCGCCCCGCGATGGCGAGATTGCCAGTGTCAAAGTCATCGAAGGCGACCAAGTCGCCAATGGGGAACTGCTGATTGAAATGAAGGACCCTGATGCGACAGGAGACGCGTCATGAACCCTCAAACTGCAACCCGTCTCGAGACGCGGCAAGGGGCGGCTTGGATCACCCTGAACCGACCCGAGAACCGCAATGCGCTGTCTGCGGCGTTGGTCAATGAGTTATATCACCACCTCCAAGCTGCGAATGCCGATGATGCTGTGCGCTGCATTGTAATCACCGGATCAGGCACGGCATTTTGCGCCGGCGCCGACCTGAAAAGCCCACCAGGGGCCACCATTTCTGGTGAGGCGTCTGTGCCCTATGCGGACGTTCTCATTGCGATTCAAGAGAGTCCGAAACCGGTGATCGCAGCCGTAAACGGCGCCGCCTTTGCAGGCGGCCTTGGCCTCATCGGGGCGGCGGACATTGTTGTTGTCGTCGATGACATTCAATGCAGTTTTTCCGAGGTCCGAATCGGGGTCATTCCCGCTGTGATCAGCGTGGTTTGTCTCCCAAAATTGGGGCCCCATCATGGCATGAAACTGTTTTTAACGGGCGAACGCTTTAGCGGACGTGATGCCGTATCCATGGGTCTTGCGCATCGCGCAGTGCCCAAAGAAGATCTGGTTAAAGCCGTCGAGGAAGAAGTCGGGATGATTAACCTGGGCGGTCCTATAGCGGTCAAAGAATGTAAGCGTTTGGTTCGGGCGGTAAGCGCCTGGGATCGAGATGAAGCCTTTGCACAAACCCAGCGCTGGAGCGTCAGCATGTTCCAATCTGATGAAGGCGCCGAGGGCATGGCCGCCTTTCGAGAAAAACGCAGCCCCAACTGGATCAAACAACCTTAACCTGAGCCCGCCACCCAGATCACAGCACAGCATCGGAGCATCCTATGAGCGACATCATCAGAATTGGTAACTGCAGCGGCTTTTATGGCGATCGGTTAAAAGCAGCGATTGAGATGGTTGAAGGGGGTCCAATTGATGTCTTGACCGGCGACTATTTAGCCGAGCTGACCATGAAGATTCTCTACGATCAACGCGAGCAACGGGGCGCGCACCTGGGTTACGTCGGCACCTTTTTGAAACAGTTTGAAGAAGTGGTCGCGGCGTGTCTCGATCGCGGCATTAAAATTGTGACCAATGCGGGCGGCCTTAATCCCGCTGGATTGACCGAGGAGGTTGAAAAAGTACTCAAAGCCCAAGGCCTGAAGGCAAAGGTCGCCTATATTGATGGCGATGACCTGATGCCCAACCTTGCTGCACTGCAAGCTGGCGGCGAAGCCTTTATCAATATCGATCAGGGCAAACCACTCAGTGAGTGTGGTCACGACGTGGTCACCGCCAACACGTATTTTGGCGCTTGGTCGATTAAAGAAGCCTTAGATCTCGGCGCCGATATTGTTATTTGCCCGCGCGTGACCGACGCGGCCGTCGTAATTGGTCCGGCTGCGTGGAAATTCAACTGGCAACGCAATGACTACGATGCCCTGGCGGGCGCGCTAACCGCCGGACATATCATCGAATGCGGCGCCCAATGCTGCGGCGGCAATTATTCGTTCATTGAAGAAGTGCCGAGTTTCCGTAATGTCGGTTATCCCATAGCCGAAATCGCATCCGACGGCAGTTTCGTTATCACCAAGCATGACAACACAGGCGGCCTCATCTCATCGGGCACCATCACCGCCCAGCTCCTGTATGAAATCTCAACGCCGGCCTATTACAACCCGGATGTGATCGCGCACTTTGATACGTTAAAAATTGAAGATATCGGTCCACACCGCGTCCGGGTATCGGGTTGCCGCGGCAGCAGCCCGCCACCGACCCACAAGGTCTGCATCAACACCAAAGGACAATTCAGAAATGGCGTTGAAATTCTCCTGACGGGCCTGGACATCGAGAAAAAAGCCGAGCTCTATCTGGACCAAATCTTTCACAACTTGGGCGGTCGAGATCAGTTTGATGACGTTGAGGTGCAATTGATTCGATCGGATAAGGAAAACCCCAGCAGCAACGAAGAAGCCCATGCGGCTTTGCGCATTACCTGCCTGTCATCGGATCCCAAAAAGGTCGGTCGGCTGTTCCAAGCCAAAATCACTGAGCTCGCCTTAGCGACCGTTCCGGGTAATACCGGGCGCGGTAACAGTATGGGTGGCGGCGCGGCGACCATTGTCTATTGGCCTGCGCTGATTGATAGCCAAAAGGTCACGGAATTTCTCCATATCGACGGTAAAACCATCGAAGTGCTGCCCACCCAGCGTCTTGGCCTGCCAGAGCAATCCTACCAGCAACCCCCCGCTCGGCGATCGCCGGTGCCAGGTGGACCCAAAACAACCACCGTCTTTGGTCGCCTGTTTGGCACTCGGTCGGGCGATAAAGGCGGCTGCGCAAACTGTGGGGTCTGGGCCAAAACCGACGAGAGCTTCGCGTTTCTGCACGAATACCTAACCGTTGAGCGCTTGAAGCAATTGTGTCCCGATGTTGCGCAATACAATATAGAACGCTACGAGCTACCGAACCTGAGGTCCCTCAACTTTTACATCAAAGGCATTTTAAAAGATGGCGTGTCATCGAATAATCGGATTGATGGCCAAGCGAAATCCTTTGGGGAATATCTTCGAATGAAACACATCGAGGTGCCCGAGCAACTTCTGACTTAAACCCGGCGGAACTGGCTGATAGCGCATCGGAGAGTCAACGCTAAACACAACCCTTGCGGGCAAACCGATCCGGGTCCTGATACCGGGCTCAGGCATTCTTGATGGTCAAGCCGCCATCCGCGGGTAGCACAACGCCCGTGACATAGCGCATCGCAGGCAGCACGAGGCTTAGGGTGGCATGGGCCACTTCTTCAGGCTCACCATAACGACCGATAGCGGTCCGCCGTTTGGCAAAAATAACTTTATGCTCCTCATTGATCCCTTGGGTCATACCCGTATTGATCGGTCCAGGACAAACACAATTGACCGTAATCCCTTCACGCCCAAATTCAATCGCCATGGACCGGGTTAATCCTATAACGCCCGTTTTCGCCGCGGTGTACGGGCTACCATATTTGGTTGCACCGAGCCCTTCGGTCGATGCGATGTTCACGATCCGGCCCTCATTCGACGCACGAAGATGCGGCAGCGCGGCCCGAACCATCAACGTTTGCGCCGTCAGCAATACCCCAACAACCTTATCCCACGCCTCAATATAATGATCTGAATCTAAGGGCGCAGGAATCGAGATTCCCGCATTATTGATTAAAATATCAATCCCGCCAAAGTGGGACGCTATGTCCGCCACAACCGTCTGAATTGCATCTCGATCCAACAAATCAAGCACCCACGCCCGGCTCACATACCCCGCCTGGCTCAGTTCATCTTGCACTGAGAGCAAACCCGCCTCATTGACATCGATGAGAGCAACCTGCGCGCCTTCATCTGCAAACAGGTGCGCTGTCGCACGCCCCATGCCACTCCCGGCACCCGTAATAATCGCCACTTTTCCTTCGATTGAACGGCTGAGTTGGCTGAGTCGTGGCATGATTTCTCCAAAATTTTTGATCTGACTTGAGTGTCTCAGAAAGCCTTTGTATTGACCAGAGCGGTCGCGCCCTCGGTGGGACCTTGATACACTCCCTGCACGAATAAGAGGCATGAACATGGCTAGACCAGCAAGACTTGCGCGGATTGACGTGGCAAAGCAAGCAATGAATTTTTCCGCTGCACATTTTACGATTTTTAGCGCAACCGATCGGGAAGACCTCCACGGCCATAACTTTCAACTCGCCTGCTCAGTGACCGCGCCCGTTGACGACACCGGACTGATGTTTGACTACGCCATCATCAAAAAAACGATGCGCGCTTTGTGTGATGAAATTGATGAAAAAATGCTGCTGCCGGCACATTCCCCGTTTCTTATGATCACCGAAGATGCGGGTTACACGATCGCGGTGTTCAATGGCGAGCGCATTCCTTTTCTGCCGAGAGATGTTTTAGTGCTCCCCGTTGCCAACACAACGGTTGAAGAGTTCTCCCATTACTTCTTAGAAAAGATTCTTCAACTGCCAGAAATTATGGTGCATGGTGTAACCGAGATTACCGTTAAAGTGTCATCCAGCCCGGGACAGGATGGGTGCGCGCAATGGAGGGCTAAGTGAATACCGTTGTTATTACTGGCGCGAGCAAGGGAATCGGCCACGCGACCGCGCTCAAATTCCTAGCTGCAGGCTATCAGGTCTTCAACCTATCGCGATCTGCGGCCGCGACATCCGGCATTACAGACATCACCATTGATCTATCGAGTGCCGATTTTGAAGCCGTAATCACCGCCAAGGTGCTGCCCCAAATAGCGCCTCATGACAAATTAATACTAATCCACAATGCGGCCAAGCTTGCCTCTGGGTCCCTACAAGAAACCAGCGGCGAGGCCTTGGCCGATATTTTGGCGCTCAATGTCACCGCCCCACAACGGCTCAATCGACTGTTTCTGCCCGTAATGTCTGCCGGTAGCGCCATCTTATATGTTGGCTCAACCTTGTCCGAGAAAGCGGTCGCCAATTCGTTCACCTATGTCACCAGCAAGCATGCCATGCTTGGCATGATGCGCGCGACCTGCCAAGACCTTGCCGGCCTTAAAATTCACACGGCCTGCATTTGCCCAGGTTTTACCGATACTGAAATGCTTCGAGCCCATGTTGGCCAGGACCCTGACATTTTAGACAGTATCGCGGGCGGCAGCGCCTTCGGTCGACTGATTGAACCGACAGAAATTGCAGACTTATTATTTTTCTCAGCAGAGAACCCAATCATTAATGGCGCGGTCCTTCACGGCAATTTGGGTCAAATCGAATCCTAGTAAACCGCGTGCCTTTAAGGAGGTCGTCAGTATGCAGCCATCGAAGACCACCCTACTCATTCGACGAGAACGGGTCTTTCTCATTTTATCTGGCATATTTTTATGCGCCATGACCATGCTCAATCTGCTTGGCATTACCCGGTTTATAGAACTTGGACCCTGGACGCTGGCGGTTGGCGTTCTACCCTATCCCATCACTTTTTTATGTACCGACTTGGTGAGCGAGCTTTATGGCAGGCGTCGCGCGAATTTTTTAGTGACCTTTGGGCTCTGCCTAAACTTTTTTATTTTGGGCTTCATGTGGTTAGGCAATGCGCTACCGGCAGCCGAGATCCAAGCACCCTGGCAAACGCTCATGCTCGCAGAACCGGTTGGGCTGCCCAATGGCGACAGTGTGACCGGCCAAATTGAGCTTTTTAGCCTGCTCTATGCCACCACGTCAGGCGCCGTACTCGCATCAATGCTCGCTTATTTTGCCGCGCAGTATTGCGATGTATTCCTATTCCATTTTTGGAAGAACTTAACGAAAGGCAAGCACCTTTGGTTACGCAATAATGGCAGCACGGTGATTAGCCAAGGCGTCGACTCCTTCATGGTCGTCGCCGTCACCTTTGGCGCACAGTTCCTGGCTGGGGCAATGACCCTGGCGACGTTATTCAGCCTGATGGCAGGGAACTATTTGTTCAAACTCACGGTTGCCCTACTCGATACCATTCCGCTCTACATTTGCGTGCATTACTTAAGGCCCTATCTTGGTCTACAGGACGGTGAGGTTGGCTACGAAATCGATTGATAGCGAGGCCATCCTTCGTTTTTGGTTCGACGATGCCGTTCATCAGCCTGAATCAATCCAACGCGCTAAGCAGCGCTGGTATCGAGGTGGCGCAGCCCTGGATCGACTCATTGCCGCGCAGTTTAAAGCAATGCATGCCTCAGCAGCGGCTAAAGAAATTGGGGGCGGCCTCACTGATCGTGAGATTCTGGCTCGGATCATACTGCTTGATCAATTTTCAAGGCACCTGTACCGCGGCACGCCCAAGGCCTTCGCCTTCGATCCCCTCGCTTTAACTTTTAGCCGCCAGTTGGATGATGCAAAGACGGTGGTTGACCTTCATCCCGTCGAACAACTTTTTACGCTCCATCCCTACCATCATTCAGAGAATCGATCAGCGCAACACATCGGCATTTCAAAGCTCGAAGCCCTAACCCAGCAAGTTCCGTCCTGCTGGTTGCCCTTATTTCAAGGCTTCTTGAAGTCCTTTCAAGCGCACGCTTTAATCATTGAACGATTTGGGCGCTTCCCGCACCGAAATGACATCCTTAACCGAGCCAACAGCCCGCAAGAAACCGAGTATTTAAAACAGCAACCTCAACGTTACGGACAATCACATGGCCATCATTAATCAACTCATGCCCTGCTCCAGCCATGACCCTGCAACACTTACCGCCTTTGACGGCGTGATTGATCAATATCTTCGATACAGCACGCAGACCCTGTCGACCCTGGAAGGCATCCAAGCCAATGATCCCACCTTCGCTCTGGGGCATTTGTTTCGAGGATACCAATTAAAAATGGCCAGCGATCCGCGGTTTTCGCAACCGCTTGAGCAAAGCCTGCAAGCCGCCGAGCAGACGGCGGGCAATGCTCGCGAGCAAGCACACGTCGCCGCCTTAAAGGCTTGGCAGCGCAATGACACCAACAAGACCAGCGCTATATTAGGCGAGATCTTAGCGGCAGATCCGACGGACCTGATCGCGCTCAAAGCCGCCAACCATCTACACTTTTATCGTGGCGACGCGCACGCCATGCTCGGCGCTATTCAGAACAGCCTACCCCACTGGCCGCAAGACCATCCTTGGCGCAGTTTTATTGTTGGCATGCAGGCCTTTGGATTCGAGGAGTGTGGTATCTATGACCAAGCACTTGCTTGCGGCCAGGCGGCGGTCGCAGCCGAGCCCCTGGATATGTGGGCAGCCCACGCCGTTGCGCATGTGCATCAGATGCAAGGTGACTTTAAGGCAGGCATTGGCTGGATCGATGATTGCCTCCCAAGCTGGGCTCAGACGAACAACTTTTCGAATCATTTGATCTGGCATAAAGCGTTGATGTTGATCGATTTTGGTCAAGCCGAGCAAGCCTTAACGCTTTTTGATGAAGCCCTTGTCGACTGCTTGAAGGACGACTTTTATCTCGATGTCTGCAATGCCGCAAGCCTACTCTGGCGATTGGAAATGAAGGGTCTGGATCTCGGTAACCGATGGGAGATGCTCAGGCCCTATTATCATCGCGCCGAGGACCAAGAACTTGTCTTCATTGCGCTGCACTACGTTATGGTCGCCGTCAAAAATGGCGATCAGGCCGTCATCGACGCGGCCCTGAGCAATCTCCAACGCTGGGCGCAACTGCCGCAAGAGCAGGGTAGAATTTGTCACGCTGTCGGTTTGGAGACGGCCAAGGCCCTTGTAGACCTTGCCCAGGGATCCGCGGAACGCGGCGTGGATCAGCTTATGGAACTTGCGCCAGAACTGCAGCAAATTGGCGGCTCGCATGCCCAGCGCGCGCTTTTTACAGACTTCATTCACCACTACAGCTAGGAAATAACATGGATTTTGAACAGATTCTCTATGAAAAAAATGGTCCGGTTTTGACAATCACGCTCAATCGCCCAGATAAACTCAACGCCTATACCGCCTTAATGCAAGCTGAAATCATTCAAGCCCTTGATGCAGCGGATGCCGATGATGATGTCAGAGCGATTATCTTTACAGGCGCCGGGCGCGGCTTCTGCGCCGGCGCTGACCTCTCAGGTGGGGGTAACACCTTTAACAATGATGCCCCGGGCCGGGATGGCGGCTTAAAGCGAGATGGTGGTGGGGTTCTCACCTTGCGGATTTTCGAATCCCTAAAACCGATCATTTCAGCGTGTAACGGTCCCGCTGTCGGTGTTGGCGCCACCATGCAATGTGCAATGGATGTCCGGCTTGCCTCTGAAAACGCTCGCTACGGTTTCGTATTTTCGAAGCGCGCGGTCGTGCCAGAAGCCTGCTCCAGCTGGTTCCTGCCTAAGATCGTCGGGATCCAACAAGCTCTGGAATGGACCTTTTCCGGCCGGGTCTTCAATGCTGAGGAAGCTTTGCACGGCGGCTTGGTCAGAAGTGTCCACAAGCCTGCAGACTTGCTGCCCGCAGCCGTTGATCTCGCGCACGAATTCGCGGAGTCAACGTCACCGGTCTCTGTCGCTTTGATCCGGCACATGATGTGGAAGATGTTGGGAGCAGACCATCCCATGCAAGCGCATAAAATTGATTCGCGCGGCATCTATCATCGCGGTAAATCCGCCGATGCGATCGAAGGTGTAGAATCTTTCCTTGAAAAACGACCCCCGGTGTTTCCAGGAAAAGTCTCAAGCGACATGCCCGAGTACTTTCCCTGGTGGACCGAGCAGACCTTCGAGTAGGCCGGCCCTACAGCAAACCGCCCGTTTCCGGAGCAGGGCGTGCGCGCTGGTTATAAAGCATCGCCTTGAGCGCCGCGCGCTCGTCATTTGACAGTGCGGCCGGGTCATTTCGAAGCGTCTCCCCAACCGCCATGCCACGCTGCACCCCGGGGCGCTCTGAAAGCGCCTCGAACCAGCGTTTAAAATATTTAAAGTCGTTTATGTCTTGACCTTGGCCCGCCCAATTGACGCACCAGGGATAACAAATCATGTCCGCGATCGTGTAGTCATCGCCGCAAAGATAGGGCTGGCGATACAATTGGTTATTCAAAACGCCGTAGAACCGGTTCACCTCATCCGTAAACCGCGTGATGGCATAACTTTGATCGCCCTCGCTGTCACCTAAGCGCCTGAAGTGCCCACATTCGCCCGTTTTAGGGCCTTGATTGGCCATTTGCCACATCACCCACTGCACAACGGCAAACTTGCCACGGGGATCTTTCGGCATAAACTGCCCCGTTTTTTCTGCGAGATAGAGCATCATTGCGCCAGACTCGAAAACACTAAGCGGGCCTTGACCATCCTCCGGCGCGTGATCGACTAGGGTCGGCATGCGGTTATTGGGATTAATCGCCAAAAAATCGTCCGTGAATTGATCCCCTTGACCGATATTGCAGGGAATCACTTGGTAGTCGAGCCCACACTCTTCGAGCTGAATGGTGACTTTCTTGCCATTTGGCGTTGGCCAATAATGTAGATCTAACATACGCTACTCTCCTGTTTATGAGCTTTTTATTCGTCCTGATGCGATCCTGACTGCTGATGCGATCAACCGCCCTTGCCGCTGCGTTAATCAACAACGGCATCAAACAGGGACGCCCAAAGCCCTGCGGGTTTGCCAAGACGGGCCTCGTCAGCATCGGCTCGCTCTGCACAATACTGCAACGTCTTAGCGCCGATATATCGAAAAGGCTCAATCTCCCAACCTCGCGCATGATCATTAACCCAGGGCAATTGCGTGATCTCGGTGGCTCGATTAAGCACCAAATCAGAAAGCATTCGAGCGGCCAAATTAGACGCTGCAACCCCTTCGCCAACATACCCCCCGGCCGCACCAATACCCGTTTTAGCATCAAAGGACACGCAAGGTCGCCAATGCCGATTCACGCCCAATGGCCCGCCCCAGCCATGGGTTATTTGATAGTCGTTGAGAATCGGGAACAGTTGACGCAGCGTCGCCGCCACTGCCTGCGGACCAGGATCCTTCAGCGCGATCGTCTGTTTGATTTTTGACCCATAGAAATAACCGGCGCGACCACCAAACGCCAAACGATTATCTTGCGTTCGCTGCCCGTAGATCACGACACGCCGAGGATCCCCAAAGGTCTCTCGATTAGAAAGTCCAATCTGCTGCCAAACCGCGCTCGGCAGGGGCTCGGTTGCGACCATCATCGAGTAAATCGGCAGCACGCGACGCTGCTGACCTTTAAGTGTTCCGGTATAACCTTCGGTCGCCCGTAAAATGGTTTTTGCGCGGACCTCCCCGCGATCCGTCCTCACGAGACCCGGCTTGATTTCACGCACCCGAGTCAATGCCACGCAATCAACGCCCCGAGCCGCGAGGGATGCCGCCAGGCCGCGAACCAGCCGGGCGGGGTGAATTGCCGCGCAGTGTGGGGTAAACAGCGCGCCATAGTTGTGCTGCATTTGGACCCGCTGCTGAGCCTCGCCTGCCGGCAACCAAACATAATCATCTTCTGAAAAACCAAGTTCCCGAAGGTGCTCAAGCTCTGCTTGTAACTGCGGCACCTGAAAGGCCTGGGTCGCAACGGTTAAGTTGCCACCTTTCTTGAAATGGCAATCAATGCCGAGGCTTTTGGCGACCTGCCCAATTTCATCAACTGTGGCCTGCATGGCGCGCGCCAGGGTCAGCCCCGCGCCTCGGCTTTCAGGCTGTGCTAGGAGCGCATCAACCCCATGCGCCGTCCCCATACACCAACCACCATTGCGGCCGCTGGCGCCAAAACCAAAGGTTTCTGCCTCAAGCACCGCAATCTTCAATGACGGGTTCAACTCATTCAAATAATGCGCCGTCCAAAGACCGGTATAGCCGCCGCCAATGATTGCGACGTCGACCGCTGCGGGCAGCGGCATTGGCGCGGCCTGCGCATAGGGCGCCTCAAGACTATCGAACCAATAACTACCGTTGTGTGTCATCGCCACCTGCCGCCTTTAACGCTTTGAGTCGCCCCGCACGCAACAGCCGATTACCTTGAGCACCAAAGCAAACCTTCGTGTTACTTTCGGTGCACGATAACCGGCAAATCAGAATAACCCCTAACAAAGTTGGAATTCACATAGGTGGGATCCCCAACGACTTCTACCCGCTCAAAACGGCTCACGATTTCTTCCCAGAGCACTCGAAGCTGCATCTCTGCTAAGCGATTACCCATGCAGCGATGAATGCCAAACCCAAAGCTCAGCTGTTGACGCGCTTTCGGCCGATCAATCCAAAAGCGGTCGGCCTGATCAATCACTTGGCTGTCGCGATTTCCAGAGATATACCACATCAACACGCGATCCCCTTCTGGGATCAACTTATCGCCCAACTGCACATCCTGGGTTGTGGTGCGCCGCATGTAGGCCAGTGGTGTTTGGAAGCGAATAATTTCGGGCACCATATTCGGAATCAGGCCCGGGTTCGCCATGAGTTTTTGGTATTCGTCTGGAAACTGATTTAAAAACCGAACGCCCCCTGAGATCGAATTACGCGTCGTGTCGTTGCCACCCACAATCAACAAAATCAAGTTGCCAAGATATTCCATTGGCCCCATGTTTTTTGTGGACTCACCGTGCGCAAGCATTGAGACCAAATCCCCAGCAGGCGGTTGATTGACCCGCTGATTCCAAAGCTCGGTGAAATAAGCCAAGCATTCGCCTAGCTCCTCACGACGTTGCTCTTCACTGTCGACAATACCGGAGGCCTCATCTGCAGTTGCAACATCACTCCACCGGGTTAACTTCCGCCGATCTTCAAACGGAAAATCGAACAGCGTCGCAAGCATTTGCGTTGTTAATTCGATCGACACCAAATCGACCCAATTGAAAGCTTCTCCAACCGGTAAATCGTCTAAGATTTTCTGAACGCGACCGCGAATGGTGCCTTCCATGACCGCAAGGTTTCTCGGAGCAACCGCGCCGTTAACCTCTCGACGTTGCCGATCATGCTTTGGCGGGTCCATTGCGATAAACATCGGCAGCGGAAAATCTTCTTCTTGATCCGTGACCACGATCGAGCCTTCTGATGAGAAACGCTCGTGGTCCGTATCAACCGCCATAATGTCTTGATACTTCGTGACGTTCCAAACAGTGCCAATCTCTTCAACTTCCTGGCGATAGATTGGGTCTTCTGCGCGCAGCCGTTCAAACACTTTGACATGATAATCATCATGAAACAGGTCCGGCAGCATCAGATCCAATTCATTCAACGCGGCCGTTTCTGGGTCAGGTCTTAACGGCGTTTTCAAGGCTTCGCTCATCACTTTTTTCCTTTTGGTCTTGCCAAGAAGTCTACACTTTCTGACTCAAAATCAACATCAGCGCTCGGCGGCACGACTCGAGAAGTTTCAGAATCTGTTGTATCGTTGAGAAAAGTAACCCAAAGCGAAACTGTGATGACCCAAAGCTACACCACCATCAAATTTACGATCATTGAATCCGTCGCAACGATCACCCTGTCACGGCCAGACGCCGCCAATGCCATGAACCCGGTCATGGCACGAGAGCTCAACCTTGCCGCCATTGAATGCGAAGAACATCAAGGTCTGCGCGCCGTCTTAATTAATGCCGAAGGCAAACTGTTTTGCGCTGGCGGCGACATTAGCGAGTTTGCGGCAGCAGGCAAACAAGTCGGGGCGTTAATTCGAGAAATGGCGGGTGATTTACACCTGGCGATCAGCCGGCTCACGCGGCTAAAAGCCCCGGTCATCGCAGCCATCCAAGGTACTGCGGCAGGCGCAGGGTTTAGCCTTGCCATTGCCGCAGATATTAGCATCGCAGCAGACACGGCCAAGTTCACCATGGCCTATACCAATGGCGGACTGTCGCCGGATGGTAGCTCTACTTATTTTTTACCAAGGCGGATTGGGGATCGACGGGCTCGGGAACTCATGCTGACAAATCGCATTCTAACCGCCCAAGAAGCGGCGGACTGGGGCGTCATCAACCAAGCGGTGCCCGCTGAGACCCTTGACCAAACGGTTCAACAGCTCTTAAAAACGTTTAGGCATGGCCCGACCTTGGCTTTCGGTGCGGTGAAAGCGCTATTGAACGACAGCTTTAATAATGGTTTAGAAACTCAGATGGAACTTGAAACCCGCGCCATTGCCGATTGTGCGATGACCCCCGATGGACAAGAAGGCCTGCATGCGTTCTTAGAAAAACGCCAAGCGAATTTTATTGGCCGCTAAGTTGTTGAAAATAAATAAAAAGCGGGCCCTTGCGTCCTTTACCGCTGCAGCGCAAGCCCTTCGTAGTCAATTTTAATCAAATGCAGTCCCTTCGCTTTCGCTTTCGCGCTCAGTTTTTCTGGCTGCGGCTGGGCAAGGGCTGCTTGAATGGCTGCCGCACCAATATTCTGCCGACCCACTTCAAATAAACTGCCAACGATGTAACGCACCATATACTTTAAAAATCCATTGCCTTTGATTTCAAAGCAATAGACCCCCTCACCGAACCCAGCCTCGGGTGTTTTGAATAGCTCAAGGCTCGCAACGGTGCGGATTGGCGATCTACCACTGACATCGCGAACCGAGAAGCTTGAAAAGTTGTGCTCGCCGACGAACACATCACAAGCCGCTTCCATACTTTGAATCCCGCAGGCTCCAACCCCACTGTTGGACGTTGCTAACGGCACATGGGCGACCAGGTCGCCAAGCAAAGGCGCGCACAGCACATCGATCGTAAAATAGTAACGGTATGTTTTACTGAGTGCCTCGCGGTTAGGGTTAAAACCAGGAGCACAACGGGCGCAGGCTACCATTCGAATATCCCGCGGTAATAGCGAGTTCATGCCTGTTTGAAGTTTGTCTGGCGCAATCTGCAAAGGCGTCGTCAATTTGGCCACTTGGCCCAAGGCATGCACCCCCGCATCGGTCCGGCTTGCGCCGGCGACCTGGCAGGTCTCATATTTACTGATTTTTCGAAGTGCTTTCAGGATCTCAAATTGGACGGTAGGTTTTTCACCCGCATCGCCAAGATACTGCCAGCCAAAGTAATCTCGGCCCTTGTAGGCAATGACGACTCGATAATGCTGCTCTGCCATTTTTTAGCCTAGTTTGAGCGCGCCTTGTTGCTGGTTTTAACTGTAGTGGCGCTCGAGGTAACGGATAATCTCCTTGGATTCATAGAGCCATCGACTTGACCCATCATCCTGAAGCAACCGCAGACACGGCACTTGATGACGCCCGCCCTGCTGGATCAATTCGCTCCGCCACTGCGCATCCCCTCGCGCATCGCGCAACTCGATGTTCAAACCCAGCCGCCGGATTGTGCGCCGGGTTTTGACGCAGAAAGGACATTGCGCAAATTGATACAGTTTTAACGAAGCGGTCATTTGATTCAGTTCGGCCTGACGCGGTCCGGAGTGGACTGGCATCGATGGCCTTGTGATCCAGTCGAGCAAGATTACAATTTGACCGAGTGGCCAGCGCAGGATACGAAACAAAGTCTTCATTGCGATGATTTCCAGTGATAGCGATCCGGCCAGGATTGAATTTGGACGCGGCGCGGCCGCCATTATGCACTGAAAACTGAGACGAACCCATGCCGAATGTCAGGCTTTTAAAATGTTTCTGCTAACCCTTAGTTGCCCATAGCAGCCATTAATCAGCTTAGTAGGATGACCCAGCTTTGAAGACAAATCGATGTCTGTCCACCCTTACCGAGCAGGTGCTCTCATTCAGCGCCTATCGAGACTTTGCAACGCGCACCGTTAACCTGACATCGCGGAGACATAAGTTCCCATATCGAAATAGTCTCGCCAAAGCTTTATTTTGCCGTCTTCCATCAGAAAAACCCCGCAGCACGGCAGGTCAACGTCCCCGTTTTGGGTCTGAGTGCGATCAATTCGCTCGCAGACTACAACATCACCGTCTCCAATAAGCGTCAAAATCTCCCAATCCGTTTGCGTCCAAGTCTTGATAAATCCGGTAATAAATTGCTGAACCGCAGCTCGACCGGTCACAGGCTTAGCAGGGATATTGTGATAGCACCCTGCCTCATGAAAATAAGACGCCAGTTCAACGGGGTCCAGCCGCTCCCACGCCTGCATAAATGCCCTTACAATCGCGACGTTATCGTTCATTTTCGCCTCCAAGCTTCTTCGCTGCTTTAATGACTCATCGCGAGACCGCGCTCAGCATCTTGCACTCATCATTATTAAGGGCGCAAGGGCAAGGGCGCCGATGGTCCGCCAAACGGGGCTGCCGCTAACCCTTGTTCTCGGTAGCCGCCTGAAAAACCGGCGGCCGCTTCTGCATAAACGCTTGAATTGCCTCTCGAGATTCATCGGTTGCTGAGCACGCAATCAAGTGCTTGGCTTCCAGCGCCAAGCTCGACGCCAAGTCCTGCTCGAGCCCAGTCTGCAAATTCACTTTCATCAACGTTAAAGCCTGCACAGGGCCATCAGCGATGCGCTGAGCAAACGCAAGGCTATCAGCGCGAAAGGTTTCACTCGGGAACACTTCATTGAAAATGCCCAGTCTTTGACACGTTGCGGCATCCATTCGGTCCGCGTTATAAAACAGTGATTTTGCATGGCCTAGACCAACCAATCGCGTCAGAAACCAACTCGCACCATAGTCGCCCGACAATCCAATATTTCGAAAGGCTGTGGTGATAAAGGCGCCACTGGCGGCGACCCTTAAATCGCAGGCCAGCGCAATTGATAGTCCCGCCCCGGCCGCTGCGCCGGGCAACGCCGCTATCGTGATTTTTTTCAAATGATACAGGCGGTGGGTGAGGGTCATTTGCTTTTCCGTTAACGCCGCAACTCGGTCGCTTTCAACCGTTTTTGCCGCGCCACCCATCTCTGAAACATCCCCCCCGGCGCAAAACGCATTACCAGCGCCGGTCAGCAGAATGCAGCGAACCCGATCATCCGCCTCTAGGATCGGCAGCAGCGCCCGCAGCGCGGGTGTCAGAATATCGCCTAAGGCATTTTTCTTTTCGGGTTTGTTGAGTGTGACGACCGCAACACCCGAGACGAGGACGCAGCGCAACTCGTTGGTTCCAGTTGCAATGTCCGTCCCGCCATTGATTAAAGCCTCAGTATCTTGCGTCATGGATGGTTCCATAGCCTCTCTCCAATAATTTCTTATCCCGCGTAGGCCAATTGCATCTTTTGAGCAAGACCCACGGATTGCAGGGACTTAAAAACCCTAGCATACTCGCGTTAACCCAGCGAGACGTTAAATCGCTTCTGCTAGACGCCGCACTAATTGGACACGGATATGGACCTAGAATTTCATTTTGATTTTGGCAGCCCGAACGCCTACCTTAGCCACCTTGTGATTCCCGAAATCGAGATCCGCCTTGGGCAAAAAATAACCTATCAGCCGGTGCTGCTCGGCGGCGTTTTCAAAGCAACTAACAACGTGTCGCCAGCAGAATCCATGCGAGGCATTCTCAATAAACCCGACTATGCACAGCGCGAAACACAGCGATTCTTAGAAGCACACAGTATCACCAGCTTTCAACAGAACCCCCACTTTCCAGTGAACACGCTGATGCTCATGCGCGGCGCTGTTTTTGCCCAGAGCACGGATTACTTTGAACGGTATCTCAATGAGGTTTACCACCATATGTGGAGCGCGCCCAAAAAGCTGGATGACCCTGACACGTTTCACGCGGCCCTGATCGAGAGCGGTCTGCCCGCTGATGAAATCTTCACTGGGATCCAGCAGCCTGAAGTCAAGGCGCGCCTGATCGCCAACACAGAAGACTCGGTGGCTCGCGGTAATTTCGGTTCGCCAAGTTTTTTTGCGGGCGCTGAGATGTTTTTCGGCAAGGACAAACTTGAGGCATTCGAAGCGTACATCGCGGCACAGGCCTAAGCGGCTGGGAAGGCGCTTATTGTTCGGTCGCAACTGAGGATATGGATAAAGCGGCCCGCATGCTGACCCCTGGCCATCCCATGCTAAATAGGCGCGCCGATGCTCGACGGACTAGGGTTGGTTGCCTCGAACAAAGCCTCAAAGCCGCGTGATTCAGATATTGTGTTTCGATATCAAAGTAGTTTCGCAAGGCTGATCGCCCCAAGCCCCTTGCCGAGCGCGTGCTTGGCTTCTCAGATCAAGGCGCAAAACCAGGTTGAATCCTGCCGAAACCCTCGGCCGCCGTGACACCCAAGATCACTCATGCTACCGTTGCCTGACCGCATAAGAGAAAACTCCTTTGTCTTCAAATCATATCGAACCGGCCGACGAATCAACACCCGATGACTTGTACACCTCCGATTACGAGGTTGGGCAAGACAACCTCCAGGGCCTAGGACTGGATATTCACAACCCAGTTTTCCTCATCAGCAGCGTAACCATCGCCTTATTTGTGTTAGTCACCTTATTAATGCCGGAACAAGCTGCAGAACATTTCAGCGCGCTGCGTTTTTATCTGACCAAGGAACTTGATTGGTTCTTCATGTACAGCATGAACGGCTTCTTAATATTTTGCGTCGCGCTTGCGCTATCGCCTCTCGGCCGAATCAGGATCGGTGGTCAAACAGCGGTTGCTGAGTATCACCTGCTCAGCTGGGTGTCGATGCTGTTCGCCGCAGGCATTGGTATTGGCATCATGTTTTATGGCGTCTTAGAGCCCATGAATCACGCCATCACCCCGCCACTGGGTTTGACCAATTTGGATGCGCAGGCCACTCGTGATCTCGCTATGGCCGCGACCATTTACCATTGGGCATTCCACCCTTGGGCCGTCTATGTCGTCGTCGGTTTATCCTTATCCTTCTTTTGTTATAACAAAGGGTTACCGCTCTTAATCCGGTCAGCGTTATATCCGTTGTTTGGGGAGCGCATTTGGGGCTGGCCCGGCCATATCGTCGATATTCTGGCGATCTTTGCGACCCTCTTTGGCCTTGCAACCTCCTTGGGTTATGGCGCCGAACAAGCCGCCGGTGGCCTGAACTACTTGTTTGATCTCCCAACCGGTAACTACACCAATATCTTAATCGTTGCGGTCATCACCGCCCTGGCACTGATTTCGGTCGTGCGCGGACTTGATGGCGGTATCAAACGATTGAGCGAACTCAACATGATCTTAGCGGTGCTGCTCGGCGGATTTGTGCTCAGCATGACCCCCGTTCTTGAGACCCTTGGCTTTTTTGTTCGTTACTCGATGAGTTATATCGAGTACCTGCCAGCGCTCAGCAGCTGGTCGGGCCGAGACGATTTTTATTACATGCACGATTGGACGACTTTTTATTGGTCTTGGTGGATCGCATTTTCACCCTTCGTCGGCATGTTTATCGCTCGGATCTCCTCTGGTAGAACCGTCCGAGAATTTGTTTTCGGCGCCCTGCTCGCCCCGTCACTGATCTTTATGCTTTGGATGACCATATTTGGGCACACCGCCATTGTTCAATATTTCGATGAAAATGTGTTGGCGGTTGCGGAAAGCGTCCGTAATTTTCAGCCTGAGCTGACCCTATTCATATTCCTTGAGCAATTTCCTTATGCCCTTGTGACCTCAATTTTAGGGCTCTTTTTGGTGATTATTTTCTTTGTCACCTCAATGGACTCGGGATCGCTCGTCGTCGATACCATGGCGGCTGGTGGCAAAATCAAGACCCCGTTGTTTCAAAGAGTCTTTTGGTGCGTCGCGCTGGGTATGATCGGCATTGCCCTACTGCTTGGCGGGGGCTTGTCATCAGTACAAGCCTTATCGCTGGCCAGCGCTTTTCCCTTCACAATGATTATTATGCTAATGGTTGTGAGCCTACTCCTCGGATTAACGCGAGAACTTCGACTCATTCGAGCGGCGGAGGATGACGCCGCCTCAGACGAACCTAAGGCGTCGGGGCACGCTTAACCGGACTCTTTTTAAAACCGGTGCGCGTCTGCCGCCTGGCCCGCCCACGATTGACAGGGTCATTGATCTGTTTTGGAGGCCCATTGATGATCATCGATCCGTCAAACCCTTTCTTTTGATTGTTCAGGATTCCGTGCCGGCGGTTTCGGCGCCCTTGTCGCGGGCGCCCCCGCTAACACTCGCCTGTTTAAACGGCCCATCAACAAGGCACCCAAAAACAATGCCCCTCTAAACCACGCTTCTCACAAATCAGTGCCTGGCGCATGGCCCAGGCCGGATCCGCATCGCCCGAAACCTAAATTCAAAGCCAAGCCGCTAGATGACGAGCAGCACGCGTCGAGTACTTTCCGTTTTTTATCCCTAATATCATTCGTGTACGAATGATATTTATTTATTATAAGTTCAATAAATTCAAACACTTAATTTATAAAAACTTGTTCAAACCACCCTAAAGTGCATTGCGCTCTAATTTGGACTATACTTTTGGCTTCCTAAATAAGAGATCTCAGTATGTTTCAAAAGAAAAAGCTGAACATTGCCATTCTTGCCGCCCTCGCTGCGACCAGCCAGCAGGCCAGCTCAGAAATCGAAGAAATTGTGGTAACCGCCACCAAAAGAGCCGTTCCCCTCCAGGATGCGCCCGTCGCGATTCAAGCGATTGGTTCGCGAGAGCTCGAAAACCAAAACATCCAAGAGTTCTCGGACTATGTGAAATACCTCCCCAATGTTAACGCGGGTGGACGTGGGCCAGGCCAAAACGAAATCTATATCCGGGGTGCAGCGGTCGACGCCATCAACATAACCGTTGCCGAATCGCAAGGTTCTGCGCCAAACGTTGCATTGTACTTAGATGAGCAGCCGGTCACTGCAGGCGGTCGAAACCTCGATGTTTATATCAGCGATATGGAACGCATTGAGGTCCTTCCTGGACCACAGGGCACCTTGTACGGTGCAAGCTCAATGGCAGGAACCGTTCGTCTCATTACCAACAAGCCCGTTATCGACGAGTTCGATGCCAGCTTTAACGGCAGTTGGTCATCAACCGCCGAAGGCGAGGACAGCAACTCGGCCGAGCTCATGCTGAACTTCCCGATTATCGCCGGCAAGCTTGCTGCACGCGTTGCGCTCTACAACGATCGTCAAGGCGGCTATATCGATAACGTGGCAGGTACTTTCCAAGCCGACAATTCTATTAACCCGACCTTTCCTGGCGACAGCGTGACTTACGCGGCTGGTACAGTCTTTGCCAATGGCGATGTTGTCGGCGCTGACGGCCTCACCGTCCCTGTTCATAAGACGATTGCGAATAATGCCGGTCTCGTTGAAGACGACTTTAACGATGCTCACTATGCGGGTGTTCGCCTTGGCATCAAGTATCTGATCAACGATGATTGGAGCTTGATGGTTCAGCACACCGCGCAAAGCCTCTCAACTGAGGGTGTTTTTGATTACGATCCATCGATCGGCGACCTTGAAGTGTCACGGTTCAGCGATGATTTCTTAGATGATCAATTCAGTCAAACAGCTTGGACCTTAGAAGGCAGTGTTGGCAACTTAGACCTTGTGTATACCGGCGCGTTCTTAGATCGTGATGTCACCGCCAATATCGATTACACCGGCTACACTAATATTGGGGCATTCATCTCCGGCTATCAGTGTGAATACCTCGTAGGCGGCTACTACAATGGTCTCGGCACGGGTTACAACACCGACTACGACCCCAGCACCTTTTACACCTTTGATCCAACCATTGGCGGCGATGCTGGCGTAATCGAATGCGGTACACCAGCCAATGCGGCACGGATTGAAAACGAAAATACCCGTTGGACGCATGAGCTTCGGATTGCAACCAATTGGGATGGTCGTCTGAACATGCAGGGCGGCGTCTTCTTTGAAGACTTTGAAATCCTGCACGTCGGTGATTTCAACTACCAAGCCCCAATGGATGCTGGATTTTCGCCCATCGATATTCGCACAAGCGGCACCTTCGATAACTCCGAAGCGAATGCACGTGGACTGCTGACGGATTCCACTCAATTTCGAAATGACAATACGCGAACCGAAGAACAAACGGCCATTTTTGGTGAAATCACCTTAGATGTTACCGACTCGCTCTCGGTCGCCGTTGGCGCTCGATACTATGACCTTGATTATGGCTTTACGGGCTATGGTGCTTGGCGCTATGGCAATCGGCCCCTCTTTGTTGATGACAACGACCCCACGAACGATATCCGGCCCGCGCTGACCGGTGGCCGAGACTATCAGACCAACTTTGCTGAGCTTCAGCCCCTGAATGTCACCGACACCATCATGCGTTTTACCGCATCTTGGCAGCCTGAGAATTCTGACACCTTAATTTTTGCGACTTGGTCTGAGGGCTATCGTCCGCCGGGTTTCAACCGAGCTGCGGCTCAAAAAGGTGGTCAATACAATGCAGCGGATCAGAACATTCGGGATGATGGGACCAATTGTGGGAATGAAGTTGCCATTAATAGTAATGCCAGCGGCTTCCCAGGCTATTGTCTGCCCTATGTCTTCGATTCAGATTCGTTAGAGAATATGGAGCTGGGTTGGAAAACGACGCTGGCAGACGGCGCGCTTCGCTTCAACGGCTCTATCTACAAAATCGATTGGAAGGATATTCAAGTATCACAGTTTGACTCACAGAATATCTCGATCCTGACGATCGTTGATAATGGCGGCGATGCCGAGATTATGGGGATTGAAGGCGATCTCGTCTGGGCCGTCAGCGATCAATTGACACTCTACGCGGCAGCATCCTTCAACGATACTGAGCTCGTCTTCGTTGATCCGGCCTTCGATATTGTTGTTGCCGATGCAGGATCTATGTTGCCACTCACGCCTGAAACCCAACTGAGCATGCGTGCGCGCTACGAGTGGGATGCAGGTAACGACCTTGGTGCGCACTGGCAACTTGGTTACAAGCATGCTGGTGAAGCGTTGAACTCGATTGTCGACACGGCCGATGAACCCAACACGATGCAAGATAGTTATGGCATTGTTGATGCCTCAATTGGTGTCGAAAACTACAGCGATGGCTGGGGTGTTGAGCTTTTCGTCAGTAACTTGACCGATGAACGTGCGCAGCTGCACATCAATCGTCAAGACTTTATTGAACGTGTGACGACGAACCGGCCTAGAACGATCGGCCTGCGAGTCTCTTACGACGTCAACTAAGCTTGATGGGTCTGGCGCATGGTAGAATCACGGCACCTTTGCTGATTCTGAAAACCTAACCATGCGCCAAACCGATGCGATTCCTGAGGCTACTCAAACAGCCAAGAAACAGCTCGCCGCTGGAGACATCTCCGGCGCTGAGCGACTTCTTTTCCAACAACTTCAGCTCACTCCGCAAGATCGTGAAACCCACTATTACTATTGCGTCTGCCTACGTTATTTGGCGCGATTATCAGATGCTCAAGGCGAGCTCGAAACGCTCCTAACGCGGTTTCCACGTTTTGCCCGCGGCTATCAAGAAATAGGCTACACCTTTAAGGCTCTAAACGAGCCGGACAAAGCCCTGTCGTCGTTTCGAACTGCCGTGACGCTAAATGATGCGCTGCTTGGCAGCTGGCGGGCTCTAATTGAGATGACCAGCACAACGTATCATCCCGTTATCTATGACGAAGCCCTAACGCAGACGCGGAACCTTGAAGGCTTGCCTAAAGCCCTCTTGCAAGTTCGCGATTGGATTAATGAAGGCCGCCTTGCCCAAGCGGAACAACTCTGCCGCCAATTCTTATTAAGGCATCCAAAGCAGGTAGAAGGCATGCGCCTTTTGGCCTACATCGGCGTGCAAACCGAAGTATTAGATGATGCGGAAGTGCTATTGGAGAATGCCGTTCGTTTTGAGCCCGACAACGATCTCGCGCGTTTTGACTATATGGGCGTGTTGTACAAGCGTCAGAAATACGCCGCCTCGTTTGCGCAAGCTGAACAGCTGATCGAAAAAGCGCCCGACAATGTACGTCATCAAACCGCTTATGCCAATCAATGTGTCGCCATCGGCCGATTTGATGAGGCCATCGCGATCTACGATCAGGTAATCCCCAAGGTCCCGGATCCCGCTCTGGTTCATCTGCTCAAGGCCCACGCGCTTAAAACCATCGATCAAACAGAGCAGGCTATCAAAGCCTATCGCGCAGCCTACGAAAACAAGCCAGGATTTGGGGATGCCTTTTGGAGCCTTGCTAATCTCAAGACCTATCGATTCACAGACCTTGAGGTCGAGACGATGCTGGCCTCGGTTGCCGAACCGAACTTGTCACCCGTTGATCATGTTCATCTCAATTTTGCGCTGGGGAAACACTTTGAAGACGCTAAAGACTTTGAACGAGCGTTTGGCTTTTATCAGCAAGGCAATACCGTAAAGCAAGGCCAAATTGGCTTCGATAGCGAACTGCTCAGCAAAAGACTTTCCCTGCAAACCAGTGTTTGCTCCGAAACCTTGTTCAAGCAGCGCTCGGGCAGTGGCTGCCCCGCACCTGATCCCATTTTTATTTTAGGTCTACCCCGCGCGGGCTCAACGTTACTCGAGCAAATCCTTGCCTCTCACCCTTTAGTTGATGGCACTCAGGAGCTTCCTAACATTGCCGCCTTTGCCTTTGAACTCGATGGCCGTCGACGCATCCAAGACGCGCCCCAATACCCAGCCTGCCTGACCACGATTTCAGACAGTGAACTCGCGGCCATGGGTCAAAAATACTTAGCGGACACTCAAATCCACCGCGGGGATGCCCCTTTTTTCATCGACAAGATGCCCAATAATTTCCGCCATATCGGACTCATTCAGCTCATTTTACCCAACGCCAAGATTATCGATGCCCGTCGGCATCCGATAGCGTGCTGCTTTAGCGGCTTCAAACAACTCTTTGCCAGCGGTCAAGAGTTCAGTTACAGCCTCACCGATATCGGGCGCTACTACCAAGACTATATGCGCCTAATGAACCACTGGCACGAGGTGCTACCGGGAAAAATCCTAACGGTTCATCATGAGGCCGTTGTGTTCAACCTCGAGCAAGAAGTCAGACGCATTCTGGATTTTTGCGCGTTAGAGTTTGACCCGGCTTGTCTCAATTTCCACCAAACCGAACGCAGTGTTCGCACACCGAGCTCTGAACAAGTGAGGCAGCCAATTTATCAGTCAGGTTTGGAGGCTTGGATGAATTTTGAGCCTTGGCTTGAGCCCTTAAAGACGGCCATTGGCGACGAAATCCTGACTGACTATCCAACATTCAGTCCATCCGGCTGAGTCAGCGCCGGTAACGCCGCGCACCTAATTCAAACGGCTGCATTACGTGGGCGGGCCCTGGATACGGAATCAATATTCGAGCAAAGCGCGCGGCACTACCCCTATTCACCACCCTTCATTCAAAAGCCGGGATCAAGTCATGGCGCTGGAAGGCCATTTAACCCTTAAAGGCTTCTAAGACGCTCAGCAGCACACGTTCAAGATCCCGCTAACACCAAGGCCATGCAGCAGTGCCAATCCGCTCTGCACTGCTAGATTTCTGCATCATTAACCGCTACATTCAACCCGTCCCAAACCAAAAAGAGATGCCCATGACCACCTTTGATACGCTGATTAAAAACGGCCAAGTTTTTGATGGCACCGGGGCCGAACCCCAGTTTGCCGACATCGGTATCAAAGACGGGTTGATCGCAGCGGTCGGCACGCTAACCGATGCCACCGCCACCGAAGTGGTGGATGCCAATGGAAAAATTGTGACGCCGGGCTTTATTGATGTCCACACCCACTATGATGGCCAAGCCACTTGGGATCAGCACATGGCGCCATCAGCCAACCTGGGCACGACCACCGTTGTCATGGGGAACTGCGGTGTTGGGTTTGCGCCTTGCAAAAAAGCAGACCATGAGGTGTTGATTCATTTGATGGAGGGCGTGGAAGAAATACCGGAAACGGCGATGAATGAAGGCCTGCCCTGGGATTGGGAGAGTTTTCCTGAGTATCTCGATAGCTTGGATAAGAGGCCGCGTGATATCGACATTGCCGCGCTGTATCCCCACGGCCCGTTACGCGTATTTGTTATGGGTGAACGTGCTGTTAACCGAGAACCCGCAACAGACGCCGATATTCAAGCCATGCAAGCTCTTTTGTCTGAAGGCATGAAAGCCGGCGCCGTGGGCTTCTCCACCAGTCGCACCTTGGTACATCGCAGCAGCGATGGATCACTGATCCCAACGTTTAAGGCTGCGACTCGAGAGCTCAAAGCACTGGGTCAAATGCTCGAAGGAGATGCAGGTCATGTTTTTCAGCTCATCTCTGACTGGGATGACCCCCAAGATGAGTTCAGCATTTTAGAAGACACCTGCAAAGCAACTGGCGCCAAGGGCACCTTTACGCTGTTGCAATTAGACAACCAGCCCGAACTCTGGCGTGAACAATTGGCCATGGTTGAAGCGGCTCAAACCCGAGGTTTGGACATCCGAGGTCAAGTTTTATCTCGCCCCGTTGGCATGATGATGGGAATGCCCTCCTCGATGAACCCATTTTATAGAAGGCCCAGCTACGCGGCCTTGGACCACCTTCCCGTTGAGGAAAAAATTGCACGCCTGCAAGACCCCGTGACCAAGGCGAGGATTCTTGAAGAGGACAATGAAAATCCGCATATATTTGTCAAAATTTTCAATACCAAATACGACAAGATGTACCCCATGGTGGACCCGATCGAATACCTACCGCAGCCCAGCGATTCGGTGCAAGCCCAAGCCGACGCGGCGGGGGAAGACCCCCAATCTTGGTTATATGACTATCTCCTGGGCAATGTTGGCACCAACTTAATTTATATCCCGGCCGCAAATTATGCAGGCGGTATTCCAGAATTACTCAAGCACCCCCACACCGTTGCCGCTTTAGGCGACGGTGGCGCCCACGTCGGATCAATCTGTGATGCCAGTGCTAACCTATACCTCATCACAAAATGGGTTAAGCAACAGGCTCAAATAGAGCTCAGCCAGGGCATTCGAATGCTGACTGAGCAACCCGCCGAGTTATATTCTCTGACAGATAGAGGCCGCATTGAAGTCGGCATGAAAGCCGATATCAACGTGATCGACTTGGACCAGTTAAAGCTGTTAACGCCCCACATCGTTCATGACCTGCCCGCCGGCGGGAAACGCTTCCTTCAAAAAGCAGAGGGCCTCGAGCTGACCATGGTTGCCGGCGCCGTGACCTACCGGTTAGGCAAAGCAACTGGCGCCTTACCTGGAAAATTAATTCGCGGGAAGTCTGCAGCAGCCTGAGGCAAAGAATGCCGCAAGATGCGCTAATCGTTCAGGGTTATCGAGGCCATGAGCCCCTCATTGTTGTCCTTTTGCCGATGGTTCTATCATGACAACACACCTCAAAAGCGCCTTAACCGTCTCAGCGCGCACCCATCAGGGGCTGACCCGTTCAGAGAACCAGGACGCGTCTTATACCAATCCAAGTGCTGGCTTCATTGCCGTTGCAGATGGCTTGGGCGGCCACCAGTCTGGCAAATTGTGCGCCGAACTCACCACGGGGTTTTTTGAAGCGGCCGTGGAGACCGAGCCGCCTTCGAGCATAGAAGACCTTTTTCAGTTGATCAAACAATGTAATCACGCTTTGATCCAACATCAAAAGGATAACGCTGAAGTCAACGGCATGCGCACGACACTCGTTTGCGGACAAATAACAGATGATCACCAATTGCTGTACGGTTGGGCCGGCGATTCTAGGGTCTATATCTTTGATGCCGAAGACGGCCTGGTGCAATTGTCCCGGGACCATACACTACGAGAAAGTAAACTCGACGCCGACTTACCCCCTGCCGATGGTGATGACCATATTCTCACCAAGAGTCTGGGCGGCAATCAGGTTTTTGAACCCGTCTGTGGTTCAGTGCAACTCCGTCCAAACCATATCATTGTATTGAGTACCGATGGCTTGACTGGATTAGTGCAAGACGCGTCAATCGAAGCGATTTTAAGTGCGCACTCTAGCAACCTGGACCTGGCGGCCAATGCGCTCATCGATAGCGCCCTAAAAGCGGGCGGCGCCGATAATGTAACGGTTGTGCTGGCGCAGATTGCGCCCCATTAACTGAGCTGCCAGTTCTGCGATAACAACCGAATCATTTCTTCCATATTGGCCAATCGTTCGGATGGCTCTTTTTTCAAACAGCGCATCGTCAAATCTTCCAATAACTTGGGGATTTTCAAGCGTGCAACTTGGGATGGCAAACCCGGCGTGTCATACCGAACACTCCGAGCGAGTTCATCCATGGTTTCACCAACGGCCGCATTTTGCCCCGTTAAGACCTCATAGAGCACGGCGCCCAGGCTATAGATGTCGGCACGGCTGTCGATTTCGGTCTCGTTGGTCAGCTGTTCTGGGGACATATAGCTGATGGTGCCTTGTACTTTGCCATGCCGGGTCATGGTCAGCGGCAGCGCTTCAGATTCAGGCTCAGAGGCATCCGGTGACGCGCTTGGTTCGGGCGTATCCCAAACTTTGGCAAGTCCCCAGTCCAAGAGAACAACCTCACCAAAAGGCCCAACAAGAATATTTTCAGGTTTGACATCACGATGGATGACGCCTTTGGTATGCGCATAGGACAAAGCCTGGGCCACCTGCTCAATCACGTCAACCAATTGGGTCAGATCATAGCGCTCGCGGTAGTCGAGCACCTCACGCAAGGTATAGCCATGGACTAGTTTCATCGTGAAGTAGTAGTGACCACGGGTGTCGCGACCCAGATCGTAGGTCGGCACGATATTCGGATGCTGCAGGATCGCGGTTACCCGGGCTTCACGAAGCAGCCTTTTTTGCTCAACAGGATCCTCCGCAAACTCACGACGAAGACTCTTGTAACAAATTCGACGGGACAGATACAAATCTGAGCAAGATTGGATCAATGATTTCCCACCTTTTGCGATGGGAGAAAAAAGTGCGTACCTAAAATTAGGGTTCAAGGTTTCAGCAAGCGGTCGATCCGTATCCTTGAGATCAACCTTTAGATTATCGGACTCATTAACGTCACTAAACTTTGGCACGATTAAGGATCCCTTGAATAACTTATTGACCACCTTAGGCAGGCCCAAACATCCAGCTTGCCACAGCGCTTTACGTCGTTTTAACGCTTGCCGTCTTGCAAAACAACCTTTCATTGACCCGTCTGGTCGGCGTCAGGCGGTCGCGCCTTCCCGCAGACCCGTATTCACGAAACGACCAAGGCGATCTGCGCACCTGTCGGCCACAAAGCACGCGCCAGAAGGTTACGTGAGCGCGTTTCAGATAGCGTGAGCGTTTCGGATAAAGAAAGCGAGGTCGCCCAAGGGCCGTGCAAGAGGGAGGGGCGCACTTTTTGCCCTTGGGAGACCTCAAAGATCGTAATGGGACACTAAGCCCTGTTACGAAGATTCAGTCTCAGCCTGCGCCACGCCTCTGTAAAGGATAGTTCGATTTTGGTTATAGTCCAAAGTACAGGGTCCGCCAAAGTCCAAACAGCAACTTCGGCAAGTCATCCGCATTTGCTGATAAACTCAGAGCCATCTAACGCATAGGTCTGAAACATTTGAGAAAGCTCCGTCTGCAAAGTGCCGCATTCCAGAATGCTTGGGTTGTTGATGACCTCGAAGCTGCCTGTAACGCTTGGGTTAAACAGCTTGGGGTGGGCCCTTTTTTTATCACGGATTATGCCCCTGGCGCCTTTGACTCAGTCACGTATCTCGGCGCGCCGAGCGAGCTTGCAATGCGGATTGGCATCGCTCAAGCGGGCCCCCTGCAAATAGAACTCATTCAACCCATTACCGAGCAAAGCGCCTATCGCATGAGTGTTCCCGCTGGCAGTGGCCAAGGCTTTCACCATATCGGGATCTGGACAGAAAACTTTGATCAAGATCTCGCTGATCTCAATGGCCTGGGCTATGAAACGATCAATGCGGGGCGAACCCGCAGCACCGACTTTGCCTACGTGGACGCGAGGCCCCTGCTGGGTTGCATGCTCGAGATCGTGACAAAAACACCACTAGCGGAACGGCGGTTCAGCGAAATTGCGACAGCCGCAGAGGACTGGCAAGGTGACGCGCCTCTCCGATACGCATGAGCGATCAACGCATCGTTTTCAGCGAAGACCTTCAGGACGGTGAACTCCGCGCCATAGAGCATGAGGGCCTTCACCTTTTGATCAGCCGGGTTGCGGGTCAATACTTCGTAACCGACAACCTCTGCAGCCACGGGCGGGTCTTATTATCGAAGGGAAAACTTCGAGGCCAACATATTATCTGTCCCCTGCATGGGGCGCGATTCGATGTCACCACAGGCCAGTGCCTGAGCGGCCCAACGCAGCAACCCCTAAAAACCTATCCAACAGAGCGCAGCACCGGCGAACTCACGATCCTGCTGCAAGCAGACGAAAGCCTATAACTACGGTGGTTCGAATCAAAGGTGTCGTTACCTGACGCGCCGCCTCGACGGCAGCGCTTTCACGCCCTGCCGATTAGATCGGCTAACGGTTGCGACCGCGCGTGGGAAACGCTATTTTGGCGCTTAGCCTTTCATTTAAAAGAGATCTCGTGACAAACCCCGTTAATTTCTTCTCAAAAGCGCTCCAAGACCAACCCTTTGAGGCCTATCAGCATTTGCGACAAGACGCGCCCGTCTACCAGGATCCCAGCACAGGGATTTTTCATGTCTCTCGATTTGAAGATGTGCGACATGTGCTGCAAAATCCGATCCTTTTTAGCGGTAAGACCCGACACGCTCAAGATCGGCAAACCGAGCGTCAGGCACGGGTTAATGAATTATTTAAAACCAAGGGTTGGCTTCCCACCGCCACTTTGATCGGCCGGGATGACCCCAATCACAAACAAATGCGGGCACTCTTTAACGAGGCATTTAGACCGGCAAAGATTCACGCGATGGATGGCTTTGTACAACAGACCGCAGAATCCCTGTTTGAAAAAATTGCAGGGGTCGGTCAGTGCGACTGGGTTCAAGCGATGTCGATCCCACTGCCCCTGACCATTATCGTAAAACAAATGGGCGCGGATGAGGCTGATCTTTGGCGAATAAAAGCCTGGACGGATGCCTTCTTCAAACGCATCAGCATGATGCTGACCGAGGAAGAAGAAATTGAATGCGTTCTGATGGAAATCGAGGCGCAACACTATTTTCAACCGATTTTTGAACGTTTGCGGATCACACCCGATGACACCCTCTTATCGGATCTTGTGAACAAGGAAATACCAGAATGGGGTCGGACATTAACCGATGAGGAACTGCATGCGGAGATGATGGCGGATACGTTTGTTGGCGGCAGTGAAACCACAACGAATGCGCTATCTGCTGGCATCAAGCTATTGATCGAGAACCCATCGGTTTGGGAGCAACTCAAACACGATACCGAGACCCACCTGCGCGCGTTTATCGAGGAAGTGCTGCGATTGGAGTCGCCCGTACAAATGTTGTTACGGCGCACGACGAGCGCAACCGAACTCAATAGTGTTGCGATCCCAGAGGGCGCTTTGGTTGGCGTGCGCTATGGCGCGGCCAATCGTTGCGAAGGCCAATTTAGCTGCCCAGCAGACCTGCGCCTAGACCGTGACAAGCCTGGAGCGCACCTCGCCTTTGGCTCCGGAATCCATCACTGCCTGGGGGCGCCGCTCGCAAGGCGAGAACTCTGGTGGGGCTTTAAGACCTTCATCGATCGAGTCGATAGCGCACAATTTACGCCCGGCGCGAACGACTTCAGCTATCAGCCACATTGTCTGTTGCGAGCGCTCACGTCGCTTCAAATCGATTTCCAATTGAAGTCGCCCTAGACCCAGCAAGAGACCCAGCAAGACCGCGCTCGCCCGACAGGGCGAGCTCGATTCAAGTCTCTAAAACAGCCGCCTTTACATCGGCCAGGCCATCTGCCACGCGGCTAACGGTTGTGGCCACGCCTAAGCGCATTGACCGAGAGCACATCGAAGCACCAACTCGCCTTTCGATTCGCCGAGGATTCATACTCATTCTAATTGGGGCCAACCCCAGTCAGGTTGTTTTAGGCTTGCTTCGCTAAATGCAACCGCACTTTTCCATCGAGCCCTGATCAAAAAAAGCGCGTGCAAGCGGTGCAAACGACAACAGCGATGGCCAAGAATGGAAGCTGTAAGATATTGATTTTGTTGATCCATCTTGAAAAAGATGGCCCGCCCGGAGAGATTCGAACTCCCGACACCCAGGTTCGAAGCCTGGTGCTCTATCCAGCTGAGCTACGAGCGGACTCTTGCTTGCGAATGCAAAAACAAGACGCGCAGTATAGGCAATCTGGTGCATCCATGCCAGCACTCCTGAAATGGTTTATACTGTATAAATGTACAGTATCAAGATCAGAATCAACCAACGCCTCGTTACTTTGAGCCAGGGTGACACCGGCACCGTTGGCGTTATGATGCGCTCGGGACAGCTACAATATTATTACTGGGGAGGGTTCTCATTGAACCTGCAGCGGCGTGTGAAACTCAGCGTTGAATCGATCCCGAACGAGCAACGCCGCAACCCTCGGCAACCCGCCGCCATGATCCAGGATTGGATGCCGCTAGCTGCTGACGAATGTTTATTGGGGAGTTTTGATGGCGTTCTGGTGATGGCTTATTTGCCGTTCACAATTGTGAAGCAACGCCCATTACACTGATCCGATATTGACCTCACCACTGGTTAAGATCGGCGCCGCATCTAGGGTCTCTGCATTCATCATACCCGCCACCATCTGCACCGACGCAATCAACATATGACGCTGCCACTCGGGCAAAGCGCGGTAGTTATCAATAAAATCAGCTTGCAAGGGCGATGGCGAGTTCTCGAGTTTCTCGCAGCCAAGCGTTGTGAGCTCAATAAGGGTCTGCCGGCGATCCCGGTTCCCTTTGACCCGGCGGATCAACTGATTGCGCTCTAAACGATCGAGCAATGAAGAAATGGTAGCCTGGGACAGCATCACTTCCCGTGCGATGGCACTCGGCGACGGCATATCCAGATTCACGATCGCTTGCATCACCAGCAATTGAGAGGTGGTTAACCCTGACGCTTTCAAAAGCTTTTTAGAATGTAAGTCGATGGCGCGCGTGATCTTTCTCAACCCGATCAAAATCTCATCGTAATCAGCCATCCCACTTTTCACCTTCTTTTTTGCTCGCGCGTATTCTAACCGAAGGGGCCCTGAATGTACGACTTTGGCCCAAGCATTTTCGATCGACGAAGACTTTCAAGGCAACGCTGGGCGGCTTAACCGGTCGCCCAACCCTGCCTCACCCGCAAGCAACCCATCATTCGACCTGTTGAATAACCAGCACTAAAGCGACGCTAAGGCCTTGTTTAAACGCCCTGGTGAGGGCCAAGGCTGGCCACCAAATCCT
>JAFMIA010000004.1:54979-62123 GCA_017854255.1 Pseudomonadales bacterium | reverse complement strand
TAGAGCGATTTAAGTCGTCAATCCTCGGTGATTGGAAAATCAAAATAAACCGTCGGATAAGGCTCTGGCTGAAAGGTAAAATGCCACCATTCTTGGTCATAGTTCACAAAACCCTTGGCCGCCATGGCATTGACCAGCCTCTGGCGATTCTGCTTTGCCACCTCGCTGAGATCGGGGTGCGCGGTCTGGCTCAGCCGATCGAAACAATCATAGTCGGAGCCGAAGTCGAGCAATCCTGCCGCACGATCTTCCGCAAACCGGCGTCGGCAAACGCCATTAGAGGCTTTGCCAGAAGCCGCCGCTGGATCAAATTGCAATCGATAAAGACCAACATCAACCGTCGCCCCCCGACTATGACCGGAGTGTCGTGCGATATAACCTTTGGCAAAGAGTTCAGACTTGTCTGTGCGCGGAAAATAATGGGTTTTCTGAGCAGCCTCTCGAGTCAGCGCCCACTGCACAAAATCGTTGGTTGCGCGCTCCGGCCGATAACAATCGAACACAATGAGTCCATACCCTTGCGCAAGTAACTCTTGATGAACCTCAACTAGGGCGAGCGCCGCTGGATTAGCCAAATAGCAGACCGGTGCCAAATAGCCCGCAATTGGCCGGCCGACGAAATTCTGATCGCTTGCATAACGCATATCAGACCGAATCGAGGAATCCAGGCGCGTCACACGTTGAAAGCTTTTCGGCCGCTCGGGCTGGATGTCGCCACCGACTGTTTCTGACCGGATCCCCTCAAGATTATCCGACTCGACGCTCGCGATTGCCTCGGGTAGCAAGAGCCACCACAGCAAAAGCCCAAGATACCTGATGACCTTTGTTACAAGACCCACAATCGATTTCCTTTTGCTGACGCCTTGAGCATAACGAGCAACGCTTACAATAAACAAGCACGAAAATGCTGGCACGGCGGGACGGTCGCAGGCGGCTCACTCAAAAAAAGTTGGTGACCTTCACGTCGCTTATTGAGCGACTGTCGGTTACCCTTGGAGACACGTCAATAGCCTTTTTTTACCAACAATATTATGAGAGACCCCCGCCAGAGCCTTTTTAATTTTCAACCAAAAGCGCGAATGATCATGCCTGTATTGTTACTTGTTTTAGCCCTAGCCGCACCGCTTTCCCAAGCAGACCCTGAGTTCATTCAGTTGGACCCGATGAGATCAATGACGCAACCTTTTTCGGATGCCGTGGTCATCGGCGATCTGATGATTTTATCTGGTCAAGTGGGAACCAATGCGTCAGACCAACTCGTCAAAGGTGGCCTCGTTGCTGAAACCCACCAAATTTTCACGAATATGCGAGCTATCCTTAAAACCCGAAACTTAGACCTATCCCATATTGTAAAGTGCACGGTTATGATGGATGACATCAGCCAATGGGGCGCGTTCAATCAGGTTTACCTGAGCTACTTTGATGGTCCAAAACCGGCCCGCTCAGCCTTTGGCGCCGATGGCCTAGCATTAAATGCGCGGCTTGAATTAGAGTGCTGGGCAAAGATCCCAACAGAGCCCGATGAGACGGACCCCGTATCGTCGTTAGATCGACTGCTAAAGATCTTCGAGGCATTGTTTTAAGCTTGCCCCTGAACATAATCAGAAGCCGAGGCACGCTCAGGTGCAAATACCGATCCTCGACGCCAACGGCATCGATTACACAGAACAAGGGATCGCAAACACAAGCTTGATAGCGCATGATCCATCCGTTAACCCTGGGCACCCCCTAATATTTGCAGGTACCTCAATGCATTTTACGAGCTGCAGCAGTGAAGACCTTTAATCCTTTACGGCCTTTCTTCTCAAACAAGAACATAACCCTTATGACCGCTGTGCTCTCAAATAAGAATAACCAGTGCGTCAAACACAAGCCCCGCACAACCCTTGATACGGCAATCCATTTGCCCATCGACTGCCTGGATTGCAGCACTTTACCGGGCTTATCAAAACTGGCCGGTCCTAAAACACGAACGCGCATCAGCGACACCATGAGACCGGCTTTGCCATGAGTACTTATCAAACGGTCGTACAGGAGTCTAGAAAGCTCTACAGGTTGGCCCTGCCGCTCATGGGCGCGCAACTCGCGCAAATGGGTATGGGGGTCACGGACACCATCATGGCCGGCCAGTACAGCGCGATCGATCTTGCTGGTGTTGCGCTCGGCAGCAGTGTCCTCTGGCCGGTCATGTTGTTGTTTATGGGTTGCATCCAAGCCGTGACACCAACGGTTTCGCAACTGAATGGCGCCAAGCGCTACCTTGAAATTGGGGAAGTCATTCGGCAGGGTCTCTGGATGGCATTATTCGGCGGTCTTGCCGCCGCTTTAATTTTAAATCTGATCGGGCCGATCTACGAACTGCTCGACGTCGAGGCATCCTCAGCCAAGATTTCCATTGCCTATCTTAAAATGTGTTCAATGGGCATTCCCGCCCTGATGTGCTTTTTTGCGTTGCGGTTTCTCGCTGATGGCATGGGCTATACCCGTCCCGCGCTCCTGATTGCGGTCTCAGCCCTGCTGTTAAAAATCCCGCTAAATTACGCCTTAATCTACGGCGCCTTTGGTTTACCTGAGATGGGCGGCGTTGGCTGCGGTGTTGCGCAAGCCATCATCATGTGGCTCCAACTGCTGCTGGTCATCATCGTGGTGACCCGACCCCGATTTAACAAAACCCAATGGCTCCGGCGCATTACTTGGCCAGACTGGCTCAGGATTAAAAACCTGTTGAGAGTTGGCCTACCCATTGGCGCCACGATTTTTGCAGAAATGGGCTTGTTTGCGTTCACCACACTCTTACTCGGGCGTTACGGGCCAGAGGTGGTTGCCGCGCACAACATTTCCATGAACATTAATGCGGTTCTGTTTATGCCGCCGATGGCCTTGGGCATGGCAGCGACCATCCGTATTGGATATCGGATTGGTGAGGGTCAGGCCGTGGAAGCCCGATCAACGGCGGCAATTGCCATCTTCAGCAGTTTGTTGCTTGCGATCTTTGGCGCATTGCTCATTTATCTCTTTCGAGATCCGATGATCCAGCTGTACACCGAAGAAAACAATGTGGTGCAACTGGCCAGACAACTGCTGATGTTCGTCGTGTTTTTCCTCATCTTTGACGCAACCCAATCGACCGCAATCGGCACCTTAAGAGGCTACAAAGATACCCAAGTCCCCATGAAAATCGCGCTTGTAAGCTATTGGGTGATTGGCCTGCCCCTGGGTTGCACCCTCGGCTTTGGCTGGCTTGCGCCACCGCTTGAGGTATACGGATTCTGGATTGGCTTGGCGGCGGGGGTGGGCTGCGCGTCCATCTTATTGTGTTATCGCCTCTTTAGACTCAGCGGTGATCCGGTCTTAATCCGTTCGCTATCGGCCACCGCAGACCCAGAGCCCGCACCTTAATCACCGCAGACCCAGAGCCCGCACCTTAATCCGCCTTACCAAGGCTCAAAGTTCTTGAGCCACAACCGACCACCGCGCCCCGGGTAAGGATTAAAAGCGCTAAACCCAAGCAGACGTTTTACCCGGTCTGACCGATTTTGAAGCGCTTCAGCAGAATAGATTTGAGTGCTGGCCTCCTCTGGCGTTAACCAGCCCACAACAAAACTCAAATGCAGCGCCCAGCGCCAGCGATCTTGAGTACCATTCTCACCGCCACCGTGGATCACTTTGCCGCTGTAAATTAAAGCATCCCCGGCCGCCAGTTCGGCAGGCATCGTTTCATCAGGCTGCCCAACGCGTTCGTAATCAGGCCACTGATGACTGCCAGGAATCACCCGAGTGGCACCAACCGCGGCATCCACGTCTTCCAGCGCGAGAATCATACTGACCGTTAGCTCTGGGCAATCGGGCCAGCCGTGCTGCATTACGCTTGACCAGTTATCGCCGTCCCGATGCAAGGTTTGAGCTGGCTCGCCAGGGCCAATAATCATCGCTTGGCAGGTGTTCATCCAATACTGCGGACCACTGTCTTTGAGTAGCGCGTCAGCAATACCGGCTAGGACCTCATCTTCCAATAAATCAAAGAAGACCTCAGACAACAGCCCAATACCCGTAAAGCGTTTGGTATTGGCGCCATGAAACGTTTGCCAATAGCGCGGCCCGCCCTCGGGTCCAGGTGAACGTAGCGCCGCCTCGGCTCGAATGCTCGCTCGCAGTGCCTCAAGCCGAATGGGGTCAAGCATCCCTTCAATGATCAATGCACCATCTCTAGACAGTGCCTCGATAAATGCTGAGCGCGCGGTCGCCTTCGGGAATCGGTCCAAAACTCACTCCATCAACGAAATCAATGATCTGATCATATCCTAGAAAATCGCGCGATTCTGTCGACGTCGCGACTGGTGCGATACAACCGAACTATCGCAAACAACGCGACAAAGCCCACGCCACAACCCAGTCCAATCCAAAACCCCAACACCCCAAGGTTCCATCCCATTAGGCCCCAACCTAAAATGGTGCCAACCGGTAGCGCGATGAGCCAATATCCGATGATCGAAATAATCATGGGATACTGGGTATCTTTATAACCCCGCAGCGCCCCAATCATGGTTGCTTGGGTGCAATCGAAAAACTGATAGGCCGCAACAATCAGTAAAACTTCGGCCGTTAACGCCAAAACAGCAGGGTCAGACGTGTAGATTCTCGGTAAGACCTCGCGGCCCAAAACCAATACCAAACTGGCTAGAAAGGCGTAGGTCGCGGAAATCAAAACACTTAACCGAGCAACCTTTGCCGCAAGCGCATAGTCCTTTGCACCAACGTGATAACCCACACGAATGCTCGCCGCGGATCCTAGCGCCATTGGAATCACGAAAACAAACCAATTGAGGTTGCCACCAATGGTATTGGCGCCAATGGCCGCAATACCAATCGAGCCCACCAACAGACTGACCAGCGAGAAAACCGTCATTTCAAGAAACATGGTCATCCCTATGGGCAACCCAACCTGCAAGATGCTTTTTATGGTCGCCAGTTTTGGTTTTAAAACCCGTTCAAATAATCCCGTATTGCGTAGCCAGGGCCTGCGAATGACGAGCAACATAACCCCTAGTTCAAACCACATCGTAATCGCGGTGGCCCAGCCGCAGCCTTCGCCCCCCAGCTCCGGCGCACCGAACAGGCCATAGATCAGCACGTAGTTCAGGCCAGCATTAATGGGCAAGGTCGTGCCGGCGATCAACATGGGTAGCAACGTCTGGCCCAGGCCTTCGCAGGCATAGCGAAGCGTGACGTACAACATCACCGCAGGACAACCCCAGGATGCGGCTTTCAGGTACGCCATTGCGATCGAGACCGCCTCCGGCGCGACATCAAAGAGAATCAATAACGGCTCAGAAATTCGAACCAACAAAAACAAGATGACGCCAAAGATCATCGCGACCCAGATGCCCTGCTGGATCAGCGCCCCAACCGCAAGCCGCCGCCCACCGCCCACATGCTGTGAAACCATCGGCGTGAGCGCTGTTAAAACCCCAGCGAACAACATAAACAGCGGCCAGAGGATCACGCCACCCATCGCAACGCCCGCCAGATCCAACGAGCTGTACTGGCCGGACATTGCCGTGTCAACAAACCCCATACCCATGATAAAAAACTGGGTCGCAATCATCGGCGCGGACAATCGCAGCAGCACGTTTAATTCACTCTTCATAACGCTTCTCTCGGAAACTGCATCCGCATTATTGATCTAGGCTTAACTTTTTGATGACCCTGTCGACTAGGGTGCAACGACCTTTCGTAACAATGATTCGTTAGTTCCAAGATGCAACCAATTGAAGCTCGCCGGTCTACGGCAAAAACAGGCGCTGCGAAGATCCCAAACCTGCTACATTATGGTCTACGTCGAAATAGGAGTCGAACATGTCCGGGCCACTCAGCGGCATCAAAATTGTGGATTTAACCACCGTCATCTCGGGTCCTTCCGCGACCATGCTATTGGCTGATCAAGGCGCCGACATTATTAAAGTCGAGTCGATTTCAGCGCCGGATCACGCCAGAGGCGCGGGCTTTGGCTCCAACCAGTTTACCTCGGTTTTTTTGAACAACAACCGCAACAAAAAAGCCCTCGCCCTCGACCTAAAAGACCCCAGAGGAAAGGCAGCGCTACTCACTGTCTGCCAAGATGCGGACGTTGTCATCCAGAACTTCAGGCCCGGGGTCGTTGAGCGACTCGGCGTTGGTGAGGCCGATATTCGCAAGGTTAACTCAGAGGTTATCTATGTCTCTATTTCTGGATTTGGCGAAACAGGCCCCCTTGCCCACAAGCCGGTTTACGACCCCATTATCCAAGCCGTCAGCGGACTGGCCACCATTCAAGCTGGTTCGGATGAACTCAGGCCTCGACTGATTCGGACCATCTTGCCCGACAAACTCACGGGCATTGTCACGGCCCAAGCGGTAACGAGTGCTCTGTTCCACAAACTCAAAACCGGTGAGGGTCAGCATGTTCGAGTCTCTATGCTCGATGCGGTGGTAAACTTTCTCTGGTCGTCTGATATGGGCAGTCAGACCTTCGTGGGCCAAACCGTCAGCCAACAACGGGCGGCGACGTTTATCGATCTCATTTACGAAACTAAAACGACTTACATTTCAGTCTCTGCCATGGCCAACAAACAATGGCTGGCATTGTGCACTGCCGTGGGACACCCCGAGTGGCAGGATGACGAGCGGTTTAAAACCCCAGCTTTACGAGACCAAAATGCGAATGAGCGTTTAGAAATGACCCAAGCCGCGCTACTGAGTCGCAGCGCCGAAGACTGGCTGGAACGCCTGGAAGCGGCCGGCGTACCTTGCGCGCCCGTCCTGACTCGAAGCCAAATGGTTGATCATCCTCAAGTCCTTGCTAATGACCTGTTATTTACGAGCCAGCACCCCGTTGCCGGCGAAATTCGACAAGCCCGGCCCGCAGCAAGATTTTCCAAGACGCCGCTCGAAACCCGGCTACCGGCCCCGAAGCACGGCGAGCACACCCGCGAAATCTTGCTGGCCGCGGGTATGAGCGATGACCAGGTCGCGGAACTGCTGACCGCCGGCGCAATTCATGCCAGTGATTGAAGCGCAGCATGGGCGCCCGCAAGGCGCATCCGGTTTGATACTACCGCCTCCCGTCTGCGACTGACCAAAGACTGCGTGACGGCTGAGGGCTGTT
>JAFMIA010000004.1:0-54971 GCA_017854255.1 Pseudomonadales bacterium | reverse complement strand
AGGGCTGTTTATCGCTCAGGGCTGTTGTTCGCTCAGGGCTGTTGTTCGCTCAGGGCTGTTGTTCGCTCAGGGCTGTTTATCGCTCAGGGCTGTTTATCGCTCAAGGCTGTTATCCGCTCAGGGCTGTTTATCGCTCAAGGCTGTTATCCGCTCAAGGCTGTTTATCGCTCAGGGCTGTTTAAAAAAATGCGGGCGAACCCAACCCAGAGGACCGTTTACCAGCCTTTGAACGCCGGCGGGCGCTTCGCCTTGAAGGCCGCCCGGCCCTCGGCGCCATCTTCGGAGTCTCGGACTTTAAGCAAATGATCGCGCGCCAGGGCTGCCCGTTCGGCTGGGCCTTTCGGAAGCGTTTGATCGACAAAGTTTTTGATCGTCTGCACCACAAGCGGCGCGCTCCGCTCGAGAATTCTGGCATATTCCAAAGCTGCCGCGAGTTGCTGACCAGCCGGCACCACGCGATTGACCATGCCCACGTCAAAGGCACGTTGCGCATCAATGTCCTGCCCCAGCAACATAAATTCCATCGCAATTTTATGCGGCACCCTTGCGGCGCAACTGGCTATTAACCCGCCTGTAAATCCAACCTGCGCCTCGGGATATCGAAACCGAGTATCGCTCGCGGCAACGACCAGGTCACACATCTGAACTAAAATGTAAGCACCGCCGACGCAAAAACCCTGGACCGCCGCGATAATCGGCTTGTCTAATTGAACCCCAACCGATGGAACCGCCTGCCACATTTCCTTCGGCGCTTGCTTAATATCCGCGCCAACCGAAAAAGCCCGCTCGCCCGCCGCACACAATATGGCACATCGCGCTTGGTCGTCCTCACGGTATCGAATCCAGGCCGCTCTTAAACCTTGAACCACGTTTTCATCCAGCGCATTTAACTGTTCCGGTCGATTGATTCGAATGATCGCCGTCTCTTGATCCATTTCATAAGTCACAACCATGCTTGGTTCCTTTTTAGGTCTAAATCACGCAATTAAGGCGTCTATTGGGCCGCGTAGATCTCTTTAGCAGCGAGTTGCCCCGTCCCCCTCAAGCCACGACCGTTGATCGAAAACTGATTCTGCAAGAAGGTCATTTGATCACCCAGGATCCGGCCGCTGTGGGTCAATGCAAGATATTCAGCATGATTGGGTCGATAAGGTAAGGCCAATAACGACAGAGCGGATTCTGACAATAAGCGATTACCCTTACGGGCATTGCAGCGCTTACAGGCCGTCACCACGTTCATCCATTCATCTTTGCCACCCCGAGAAACGGGATGCACATGATCCCGACTCAGCGCTGTCGCAGGCAAAGCAAGCCCGCAATACAGACAGCGATAATGATCGCGTTTAAACAGCGTAGCGTTAGACAAGGCGGCTTTGCTATCCATTGAAACAACTCGCCCCTTACACGCCAGCACGCTCGTGAGGGCCAGCACAGTACGTTGTCCCGTTTTAGAATAACCGCCTCGAACCACTTTCAATGTCTCACCGAACGTCCAGCTCACCAGCTCGCGCGCATGCAGCGAGACCGCTTCTTGCCAGCTTAGCCATGACAGCGGCAACCCTGCCGTATTAATCCTCAAGATCCATTCGCTCATGTAGCGCTCCTTCAAAAAAGGTCGATAGCCCCACAGGCACTCAGCCCTAACAACTGATTGCACCAAGATCTAACGATGGGACAACCGTCGCATGCCATTTGATCTTAGACTTGCTGTCAATTAATTCAAGACATGACCCTAAGTTGATGCGCCGATTTAGGGCGTTGCCCTCCCGGGCGTTTTAACGATTTAACCAGGCCCGAATCTCCCTTAAACTAGCGCAAGCCATTCTCCTCACGTTTAAGAGACCGGATAGATGCCGCCCTCCTTGCCCGACAATCCAGAATCAAACGCGCCCGATATTGATCGCGTTTACGCTGAGGCGAAAGAAGCCATATCCCCATTTGTGTTCAATCATCAGGTCGCGCAGGTTTTCGACGACATGATTGCGCGCTCGGTGCCCGGCTATGCGCTCTGTCATGAGGTACTCTCGCTGATCACCAATCGCTATGCACAACCCGGCAGCTTATTATTTGATTTGGGCTGCTCATCCGGCACCTCAACAAAGGTACTGGCCGATTTCTCGCCAACAACTTGCAAGGTCATCGGCGTCGACAATTCCCAACCGATGATTGACCGATGCCAAATTACGTTGCGCAACCTCATCGAAAACGACCGCGTCGCACTCAGCTGCCAGGATATCAGCGATACCGACCTCACTGGGGCCTCGATCATCGTGCTCAACTACACGCTTCAGTTTCTGCCGCTGGCGATACGAGATCAATTGATGGCCCGAATCTACCAATCTTTGTTACCCGGGGGCATTGTTTTCATTGCCGAAAAAGTGACAAACCCCGAGCTAGATCCGCAACAAGCCATCAACGACCTGCATCTGGATTTCAAACGACAGCAGGGTTACAGCGAGCTTGAGATCGCCCAAAAAAGATCAGCCCTTGAGGCGGTTTTAATTCCCGAGACCGAATTTGCGCACCATCAGCGCTTAGCGCAATGCGGCTTTGAGATTCCCCAAACCCTCACGCGCGCGCTCAACTTCATCGCTTTTATGGGCCAAAAACCACGAACGAACCCAAAGCTCACGTCGCATCAATCGGGGCTGGATAGTCGGTGAGCACGCGATGAGTCTGGCAACCTTTGATCGTTTTTTCGAACTCACCCAGCACGAATTACTGCGCAACGACCATGACTTTCTTAAAGCTCGGGTACAAGAACGACTTGCGTTACGTCCTCACGGCCGGAGCGATGATTGGGACGACATTCTTAAGGCCCTCCCCCAAACGGATGATGTGCGCGCGGAACTCGCTCGACCCAGCGTGCGATTAAGCAGCCACAACAAGGTCGACCGCTTGGTGCTCGAGCAACAACTCCAAGCCCTAAAACCCTGGCGCAAAGGACCTTTCAACCTATTTGGACTCGACCTAGATACCGAATGGCGCTCAGATTGGAAGTGGGCGCGGCTGCAAAACAAAATTCAACCCCTTGCCGGCAAGGCCGTTTTAGATATCGGCTGTGGCAATGGTTATTACCTGTATCGGATGTTGGGTGATGGCGCGCGTCTCGCGCTCGGAATTGATCCAACCCGGCTATTTTGTTACCAGTTTCAAGCCCTGCAACGGCTGCAAGGCCCCAACAACGCCGCGATGCTGCCACTAATCGATGAAGACCTACCCAATACCCCCTTTTTTGACACGGTCTTTTCCATGGGCGTGCTCTACCATCGCCGAGACCCTATTGAACATTTGAACCGCTGCAAGCAAGCCCTAGCCAAGGGGGGCGAATTGGTGCTTGAAACGCTTATTATCCAGAACGGCGCTGAACCGGCACTGAAGCCAGAGCCGCGCTATGCCAAAATGCGCAACGTCTGGGAGGTGCCGAGCCTTGATCGGTTATTATCGCAACTCGAGCAGGCCGGCTTTGACTGCCTTAACGTTTTGGATGTCACGCAAACAAGCGTAATCGAGCAACGCCAAACCCCGTGGATGGCCTTTCAATCCCTTGCAGATTTTCTCGACCCGTGCAATCCAAACAAAACGATCGAGGGTTACCCTGCGCCTTTGCGGGCCATTATCTCGGCACGTCGACCTCTGTAAGCATCAAGACGCTAAGCAAAATCCATCAATTCGGTAAAGCCAGACGGGGCATGGGGTCCGATCACCAATTGCTCTAAAACACCTTGGCCCTGCTCCTGTCCTTTCGAGGTTGTAAGCATCGCATCACACATTGCTTGCACGTGTATATTTTCAGGGCTTACTGCATTCAGCTCATAGCGCTCACGAATGACCGATAGATCACCGTGATAGCCACCATGACGATGCGTTGGATGACCATAGCCTAAGCCCTTCATATAAAAATTCCACTTTGGCTGCAGTTCTATCTGATAAGTCTCGCCATCCGCCGACGTCATATGGATCCGGGCATTTTTAGCGAACCGAGTGCCCGGCTCATAGTCCTGCTCATAACCGAAGTGTTTCATTTTAATTTCAGGCTCACCTAGCGCTTTCGGAATCAAAACCGCATTTTCATTCCATGCGTCCCCCGCAGCATCCTGATTGACGAAATAATGAATACTAAAATCTTTAAAATTCAGCGGTGCCCAGATCCAAAAGAACTGGAAGCCCGTCGCGGCAGGATTTGGTTGCGCGTCCGGCGCGCCAATATTCCGGATACCCCAAGAACGATCCCTCGTGCCTTGAAATGAAGTGGGTGAGACGTCTTTGACAACGCCCGCAACTTTTATCGATCCGGACCAAGTTCCGTTTTGCATCATCCTTGTCAAATCCATCCCAAGCTGCGCCCCAGTACGACGAACAAATCTCGGCTCCTCATGAGGCGGAATGAAAGCGGTAAACACAAGATCGCAGGCGATACCCGATTCCGCATCATCGCACCGAATCCGCAGCTGCTCTAACGGCGTTTCAATCTCGAGTGCCAAGGGCCCGATTTGGGTCGTTAACCGCTCAAGTGACATGGTCTTCGACGCAATCACATTGTGCTGCTGCCCATCGATCACAATCGAGAAAGCCCCATCCATCACATCAACGTAAGGATAAACCCCGAGCGCGAACGCGAAGAAAACTGAGCCGTCAGCGTTATAGCCGTTAAAAAAATAACGGTCGTAAAAGTTGCGATTTCCCCCCACGTAAGCAATCGGCTCTGGGGTTTGGTGCAGCGGATAGTCATCGCCCTTCGTTAACATAGTGTGCTCCTTGGATGCTTGTGCCAACAGAGTGCATTGAAAAGATCAGCAGGTCAAAAGCCTTAGCAACCGCCCACTTTGATTGATATGATTCAGGCTTTGCCACTGCGAGAACTCGCTTATGATCAGCCTGCTGGGTATCGCACTGTTTCCTTTTATTGCCTATCTGTTGTCAACCAATCGACAAGCCATTTCGCTCAGAACCGTTCTCGGAGCCTTTGCGCTGCAGGCCGGCCTTGGCGGGCTCATTCTCTATGTCCCCTTCGGCAAAGACTTACTCGCCGCGCTCGCCGACAAAGTTGTGGTGTTACTCAGTTATTCAAAAGCCGGCATTGATTTCCTATTTGGCAGCTTAGCGGCGGAAGGCGCGGGATTCGTTTTTGCCATCAACGTTTTGCCCGTGATCATATTCTTCTCGTCACTCATTGCGGTTTTGTACTACCTCAATGTCATGCAGTGGATGATCAAACTGATTGGCGGCGCGCTGAGAAAATTGCTTAAGACCAGCCATACCGAGTCCATGGCTTCTGCGGCGAACATTTTTATTGGCCAGACCGAGGCGCCACTCGTGGTGCGTCCGTATATCGCGTCCATGACGAAATCAGAATTATTTGCTGTCATGGTTGGCGGGCTTGCCTCAATCGCAGGCTCGGTCATGGCGGGATACGCAGCCCTCGGCATTGAGATGAAGTACCTTCTGGCGGCAAGTTTTATGGCGGCACCTGGCGGCCTTATGATGGCCAAGATCATGGTACCCGAGACCGACACACCGGCAGATCCTAGCGACGCGTTGGATGACGAAATGCATCACTACGTAAACATCTTTGATGCGGCGGCTAACGGCGCCATGACGGGGCTTCAAATGGCCATGGCGGTTGGCGCGATGCTGCTGGCCTTCATTGCCCTGATCGCCGCCCTCAACGGCCTGCTGGGATGGGCGACCGCATTGATCGGATTCGAGGCGGTTACCATTGAATTAATTTTAGGCTACCTGTTCCAACCCATCGCCTTCTTGCTGGGCGTCCCCTGGTCTGAGGCCAATGTTGCGGGTGGCTTGATCGGGCAGAAGCTGGTTCTTAATGAGTTTGTCGCCTACATCGCGTACTTGGATATTGCTGATACTTTGTCACCTATAAGCCAAGCTATTGTTGTGTTTGCGCTGTGCGGCTTCGCTAATTTCTCATCCATTGCCATATTACTCGGCGGCCTTGGCGCCCTTGCACCGACCCGACGCGACGATATTTCTCGCCTGGGTCTTCGAGCCTTGCTCACTGCCACCTTGGCGAACTTGATGAGTGCCGCACTCGCAGGTTTCTTCCTTTCATTTCAGTAAGTCTCGATTCCCTATGTCAAAACACACCTTACCCACGATATCGATGCGCTCAAAAGATAGCGATCAAGCCTTTGTTCGGTCCCTTCACGACTATGGTTTCGCCGCTCTGACCGATCATCCCCTTGATATGACCCGGGTCCATCAAATCTATGATGATTGGCAGGCATTTTTTGACAGTAAAGAAAAATTTGAATTTCAATTTAACAAAGACACGCAAGACGGCTATTTTGGTTTGGCCGACGCCGAATCCGCTAAAGGCAGTGCAGTACAAGATTTCAAAGAATATTTTCATTTTTACCCCGCAGGCCGGTGCCCGAGTGATTTACGCGCCGACCTACTGACCTACTATCACGCAGCCGAAGACTTCGCCAAAACATTGCTCACCTGGGTTGAACGCCACTCCCCAACGGACGTTTGCGACGGCTACCTCGAACCCTTGTCCAGTATGATCGACGCCAGTCAATCTAGCTTATTGCGGATTCTGCATTATCCTGCGGTTCGTGCCGGCACCGATCTACCTCGGGCAAGCGCCCACGAAGACATCAATTTATTGACGATTCTGCCCGCATCAAATGGACCTGGTCTTGAGATTCTTGGGAAGAATGGCGAGTGGCTCCGAATCGAAGACCGCGACGATCAGGTGCTGGTCAATACGGGCGATATGCTGGCGGAGGCTTCAAACGGCTACTTCCCATCGACAACCCATCGTGTGGCCTCGGAGAATCCCGAACTTGACGCCGATAGCCGAATGTCGATGCCTTTATTCTTACACCCGCGTCCCGATGTGCAGCTCTCCCGCCGCTATACCGCTGGAGACTATCTGCACGAACGATTGCTAGAGCTCGGCGTTATCGATGCCTAATCTTGCTAATGCCCCCTTTTGATCGCCCATTCAACCACGGCCTCCGGGAACATCGGTCTGGCAATGTAAAACCCTTGAATGAGATCAACGCCAAGGGACCGACACAGCGTTAGATCTGCCTCGTCCTCGACCCCTTCTGCGACAGAACTGATGCCGAGCCGCCGAGCCAAATCAACACTCGACTCGAAGATCGCTTTTGACGAAGGCATCGAATGCGCCCCGTTCACAAAAGCCCGATCAATTTTGAGTTCTGTAAAGGGAAACCGTCTGAGCTGCTCCATCGACGAGAAACCGGTGCCGAAATCGTCAATCGAGATACCACAGCCTTTTAAACGCATCCGAGTGAGGGATGACATGACGCGCGAGACATCTTCCGGCAACTTACTTTCTGTGACCTCCAATATCACCAGCTCCGCAGGTGCCCCCGATACTGCCAAGGCATCATCCAGAACCCGAACGATACTCGACTCCGTCAAATCACTAACGGAAAAGTTACACGACACTTTCCAGCGATAGCCCGCTTGGCACCATTGACTCAGTTGCGCCATCGCGGTTGTAAAAATGGCTTGAGTCAACGCAAACATTAGCCCAGAGCGCTCTGCAACCGGCACAACAGCCCCCGGGCCGAGCAGCGTCCCGTCGGGCGTTTCCCACCGGAGCAGCGCCTCAACGCCCACCATATCGAGAGACACAGCATCCACTTTGGGCTGATAAACCAATCGAATGGCGTCTGCAGCAAGTCCCGCCCGAATTTCAGCTTCGGATAATTCAGATTGTACAAACGTTTTCGCTTGGGGCGCCGTCTTCAGTTCAACCCGATCCAGCAACGCTTCGATTTTTGATCGATCGATTGGCTTGGAGATTGACCCGATCACACGAATTCCGAGATCTCTTGCAAGGTCTTCAGCAACCTCCAACAACCGAAGATCTTCTCCACTAAAGAAAATCAGCGCAGGGTTCAAAGCGTGATCTGACAGGACGTTCAGAAACTCAATGCCATCCATGCCCGGCATGTTCAAATCAAGAATGAGCAGGTCCCATCCCTCTGCAAGACGTAATTCGGCCGCGTGGCCGTCCGCAGCTGACGCGACCTGAGTCACCCCGAGGAGGTTGAGCACCTTCGTCACAATAGTCCGCTGAAACGAATCGTCGTCAACGATCAAGATTTTGAGCGATTTCCATTCATTCGACATCGATTGGGTCTTCCTTGGTCATAAACACATAACAGGCGATACCACCTGACCTAAACCCCGATACCGCGTTGCCCTAAGAGCATGCCCCATGATCGGGTCGGGACGCACCATCACAGATTGGGACTGACCCGGTTCTAAGTCAAATTCATTCGAAAAATCGTTTCAGTGATTGACCGCTCATCAGAACCAGGCGCTGTGCATTGGGCGCCTGCAAAATCAACGCCGAGTCCATCGCAGCAGGATCTCCGGCAAACGCTTTCTCACAGCCGGGCGCATCAAAGCGGCCTCGGTCGCCTTCACAGTCACGATCAAAAACCGAAAACAGCCCTAAAACTGGATCAAAACGACTTTCAAACGGGCGTCTAAACCGTCACAAGCGATCACCCTACCCTGGGTTAGGATGCGGTTTCCTCGGTATCACCTGAGGCTTGTCCCATTCCAAGCAATCGTTGTGTCACCGTGCCAGCAACCATCGACCCATTAACATTGAGCGCCGTTCTGGCCATATCAATCAACGGTTCAATCGAAATCAACAGCGCGACCAAGGTAATGGGCAATCCCATCGCGGGTAGAACCACCAGCGCGGCAAAGGTCGCCCCACCGCCAACCCCGGCGATCCCAAAGGAACTCACCGTGGTGATCAAAATCAAGGGCACTAGAAACGACAAGCTCATGGGGTCGATTCCAACGGTCGGTGCAATCATCACCGCCAACATCGCAGGATAAATGCCCGCGCAACCATTTTGACCAATACTGGCGCCAAATGTCGCTGACAAATTGGCGATCGATGGATCATTTCCTAACGCTTTGGTTTGAACCTCGACATTCAGCGGAATCGTTGCGGCGGATGAGCGCGATGAGAACGCAAAGGTCAGCGCGGGCCAGACTTTGCCGTAAAATTCTTTCGGGCTAAAACCCACTCCCAGAAGAATCAGGCCGTGGACAATGAACATCAACAAAATAGCGGTATAAGACGCGAAAATGAAGTTAATCAAGTTCATGATGTCATCGCCATCGGCTGCGGCCGACACGTTGATCATCAAGGCGAGAACCCCATAGGGCGTTAATTGAATGACCAAGCGCACCAGCGCCATAACCCATTCCTGAATCACAGCAATGCCACCCAGTAACCGCTCGCCAAGCGCGGCATTCTGAGCGCGCAACTGCAGACCCGCAACGCCGAACAGAATCCCGAACAAAGCAACCGCAATGATCGAGGTTGGTCTGGCGCCGGTTAAATCTAAGAAAATATTGGACGGCAGAAAACTCAGTAACAGTTCAGGCAGCGCCCAGTCCCGCATTTCAACCTGACGACTGAGTAAAACCTCAGCCCGAGCAAGCTCCCGCTCGCCTTCAACCAGCCCTTCTGCGGTCAATCCAAAACTTACGGCGATATACGCGCCGATCAATGCGGCAATGGCCGTTGTGCCCAGCAACATAAACAAGACGAGACCACCGATGCGACCTAAGGCTGATACAGCCTCCAGCTTGATGACCGCAGCAATCATGGACACCAGAATCAGGGGCATGATGATCATTTTCAGCAGACTGATGTAGCCGCCACCCACCAGGCGCGTCCAGCTTAAGAACGACCCGAGTGCCTCACCCAAAAACACTGAATACAGGTTCAGCAGCAACCCAAAGATGGCGCCGCCCAGCAGCCCAACCAGGACACGCACCGAGAGCGATACTGCCTGCTGACCGAGTCGATACAGCCCGTAACACATACCGATCAACACACTGAGCAACATCAAGGTCATCATCGTTTATGCCTTTTAAGCCGAACCATAAAACGATTGCTTACGGCCCTTTTCGATTTATTTTGGGTGCGGCGCACCAGACCCGCGCGGTCTGCTCGATCAACGATTTATGACAGTCAACTTGCGAAGACCCAGTGGGGGCGGCCAGGTCGTTTAACAACCGACCGGCCCCAACGAATCGTTACGCACCAATCGCGTTAAGGATCGCATTTAAGGTGCCGCTGGGCCGCATGGCTTTATCGGCCAGTTCCGCAACCGGCTGGTAATACCCGCCCACATCCTGAGGCAAACCTTGCGCTGCCAGCAATTCGTCAACAATAGTCGCTTCATTGTCTCTGAGCGCGGTTGCCACCTTGGTGAAGGTTGCTCTCAAGTGCTCATCTTTATCCTGTCGTGCTGCTGCTTCGGCCCAATACAGCGCGAGGTAGAAATGGCTACCTCGGTTGTCTATTTCATGGACCTTACGCGAGGGTGATTTGTTCTTTTCAAGAAACATCGCCACGCCGTCATTAAGTGTCTCAGCCAGAACACGAGCCCGGTGATTATCAAAGGTCAAAGCAAGGTGCTCAAGCGAGGCCCCAAGGGCTAGAAACTCACCCAAAGAATCCCAACGCAGATGGCCCTCTTTTTCAAATTGCTGGACATGCTTCGGCGCGGAGCCGCCGGCGCCGGTTTCGAACAAACCACCTTCATTCATCAACGGCACAATTGACAGCATTTTGGCGCTCGTTCCCAGTTCCAGAATCGGGAACAAATCTGTCAAGTAGTCTCGAAGCACATTACCGGTCACCGATATGGTGTTTTCGCCCGCGCGGGTTCGCGCTAAGGCGTGCCGAGTCGCAGCGGCAGGCGCCAAAATTTGCCAGTCAATACCCGTCACGTCATACTGCGTCAGCTCGTGATGGACCTTGGCAATCAACACCGCATCATGGGCTCGGTTCTCATCCAACCAAAATACGATCGGCCAGCTCGTTGCACGCGCCCGCGCGACCGCTAATTTCACCCAATCCTGAATCGCCGTGTGTTTTACCCGACACATCCGCCAAATGTCACCCGCTTCAACCGGATGGCTGAGCAAGACTTGACCGGCAGCATCGACGACCTGAATCTCACCGGTGCCCGGCGCCTCAAAAGTCGTGTCATGAGAGCCATATTCCTCAGCTTTTTGGGCCATCAAGCCGACATTGGGAACAGAGCCCATCGTTGTTGGGTCAAAAGCCCCGTTCGCCTGACAATCTTTAATTGTTTCATCGTAAACCCCGGCATAACAACGATCCGGAATCACGGCCATCATATCGTGAAGCTCACCATCAGGCGCCCACATTTTGCCAGACTCTCGTATGGCTGCCGGCATCGAGGCATCGATAATAATATCGCTCGGGACATGCAGGTTGGTAATGCCTCGATCAGAATCCACCATGGCCTGGGCAGTGCCTTCGGTTAAATAGGCATCAAGCGCCGCTTTTATCTCGCTGCGCTGTTCTGGTGACAATTGCTCTATCTTTTCATAGGCATCACCGATGCCATTGTTCGGATCAACACTGAGCGCCTCAAAAACCGATTCATATTGCTCGAAGACCTCGCGATAATAGGCTTTCACCGCGTGCCCAAACATAATCGGATCTGAAACCTTCATCATCGTCGCTTTGAGATGTAATGACCAAAGTACCCCTTGATCCTTTGCCGCCTTGATGGTTTCTTCCAAAAATTGAACGAGCGCGGCCTTACCCATAACGGCAGCATCAACCACTTCGCCTTCACTAACGCTAACGGCGTCGGCTAAGGACACAACCTCGCCCGAATTGGATTTAAAGTGCACTGCGAGCTGATCTGCTTGCGCCATTTCAACAGAGCGTTCAGAACCGTAGAAATCACCTGATTGCATGTGCGCAACCGATGTCTTTGAATCACTGGCCCAGGCACCCATGCGGTGCGGATGTTTCTGAGCATAATCTTTAACCGCTTTGGCCGCGCGGCGATCCGAGTTGCCTTCTCGGAGCACGGGATTTACGGCGCTGCCTTTGACTCGGTCGTAACGCAACTTGTTTTCACGCTCTTGGTCGGTTTTCGGCTCCTCAACATAATCCGGCAAACCATAGCCTTTACTTTGCAATTCAACAATTGCGGCTTGCATCTGTGGGTTGGATGCCGAGATGTTCGGTAATTTAATGATATTAGCATCGCGCCTCTGGGTCATTTCACCCAACGCTGCCAAATGGTCAGGAATACGTTGCGCCTCGGTTAGATATTCCGGAAATGCCGAAATAATCCGACCTGCCAACGAGATATCGAGCATTTCGACCTCGACGCCAGCGGTATCGGTAAAGGCTTTAATAATGGGGAGCATCGAGTAGGTCGCTAGTCTCGGTGCTTCATCGGTTTCGGTATAAATAATCTTTGGGATATCTGTCATTTAATCATCGCTTTTTATTGTGTTGTGGTGTCTTTTGAACACGCAAATCGAGTTCTCCCCTGATCCGGGGACCCTGATTATAGAGCAAACACGAACAATTAGCATTTGAGCTAAACCCGCATTGCGACGAGTGGGATGTAATCAGACAGTTTGCACAATTCGTGCGCAATATGATGTCAGCGCAAGGCCTTGGGATCCGCTATGCTCAACATCAGAGCCTGCCACGCAGGCGCCAAAGCAGGGAACTGCCTATGATCCCGGTCAACACCGAGCGTGCCCGAACACCCCATCACAATGCGGACTCATCGCAATCATTTCTTACGGCAATGACAATGACAAAGACAATGGGAATGACAATGGGAATCATCGGTCTATTTGTCAGTTTGTTTTCGACAAGTACCCTCGCCGCCGCAGAACCTGGTGCCCCCCCTGCAGCCCAATACAACAAACACCTCACCTGCGCCGTGTACTACCGAATGGTGGCCGGCAGTTTCAAACGCCAAGGCAACGGCATCTTGGCCGCGCCAGCCCTGGATCAAATGAATCTAATGATCACGCGCACAAAGGCACTCGGCGCGGCGTTAGGCCATACCGAGGCTGATTATTTGAGTGATTGGTCGGACACCCTAGGTGTCATGACGGATCAAATGAATCGCAACTATGACAATATTCGCCAACTGAAAACGCGCTACCAAAATCGCTGCAAAGCGCTTAATGACTGACAACCCGTTCTGCCAACCCGCGTATCACACCGCGCATCGATCGGTTTAAAAGTCAGGCGCTGCCTCGAGCATCAGGACGCGGTTCGTTGCGGGATGCGCAAAGGTCAGCCTCTGAGCATGCAGCATTAACCGCGCCCCCGACGCACGCACCGACGCCGGCGCATACAAATCGCATCCCACAATGGGCAGCCCAATCAAGGCAAGGTGCAGTCGCAGTTGATGGCGAACGCCCGTTACGGGCATCAAGGCGAGTCTCGTCTGCGAGCCGGCTGCGCTCAGAACCCGATATCGCGTCAATGCCTGCTTCCCTGTCCGCCAATTGACCCGCTGGCAGGGGCGTCGTAACCGGTCGGGCCCAAGTGGAAAGGTGATTTCGCCAGCATCAACTGCGGCCGTTCCGGCAACCTGCGCAACATACTGCTTGTCAATCCGGCGCTCACGAAACAATTGATTGAGTCCGGAGATTCCCCGTTTAGAACACCCAAAAACCACCAACCCTGAGGTGTCGAGGTCCAAGCGATGCACCGCTTGGGCCTCAGCTCGCAGGGCTTGAGCCTCGTTCAGCAAACACCGCTTTTCGAACCGACCGGGCGTCGTAAACAGCCCTGCTGGCTTATTCATCACCAGTAGGTGCTCATCTTCATAAATGATCCAATCTTTCACATTACGCCGTCTCAATCGTTTCTTGCCTTCTGCTTGGGTATCATACCGGTTCAGCGAAGCAGAATCGGTCTTATGACTCAGAATATCGAACACCTTGGCGAGGTCATTACCGCTGCCGTTCCAGCGCTCCTCACAGCGCTTGAGGTAATGGAAACGGTGCAACAGGGCCACCATCCGGCTCGGCCACAGGCGACCATCAACTTTATCGAACCGTTTATCGAATCGCTCAATGAGGCGCACGCATCGCTTGCGCCGCTGACTTTTCCCACGCAAATCGAAAAGTTTGGCGAGCATCTCAAGACCAGCTTTCTGTATGCAAGCCGGACCGGTGAGAATCTTACCGCCACAGCCGAAGACTCAATGGCATTCTTCCGAGCAAACAGAACCTTCAGTAAAGCGTTGGATCACCTATTCCCGTTGGCGACCCTATTGAATCCAATCCATCAGTTTTTCCTAGAGGCGCCGCTGCGGCACAGCCCGAACGTAGCCGAGCATTTTTTGTCTGAGCCGAGCCATTATCCCATCACCCACATCGAAAATGCCTATGATCAACGGGGCGGCGCGTCGATCTACATTCCGCACTGGGTCGACCCGAATGCTTTGACGCCCGTGGTCATCGCACTTCACGGTGGAGCCGGCCATGGCCGGGACATGCTCTGGCATTGGTTACGAGAAGCGCGCAGCCGAGGGTTTGTTTTGATCGCGCCCACGTCAAGCGAGGATACTTGGCGGCTCAACCGTCCCGAGCTGGAACAACCGGCACTTTTGGCCTTATTGCACTTCGTCAAAGATCAGATCCAAATCGATGAGACGAAAATCCTACTCTCTGGCTTATCGGACGGCGCCACGCTTTCGTTACAGTTGGGCTTACAACCTGACGCGCCATTTACGCATTTGGCCCCTTTCTCAGGCACCCTCGATCCTGCCCTCGTCAGTCAGGCGGTGGATCTTTTACAGCAAGACAAGCCCATCTACTTAGTACACGGCGATAACGATTGGATGTTTCCAGTGGAGATTGGCCAAATGGCAGCGGAATTACTGGGCGCTCGCAATCCGAATCTCATTTATAATGAGATCAAAGGATTGGGCCACACCTTTGCCCGATCAGAGTTGAAGCAATTATTGCCCTGGTTTTCAGCGGCACTCTCACTGGAGCAATAACCTATGACGAATCGACTGATATTGTGTGTCTTGCTGGTCATTATCAGCCCTTGGCTACTCGCCAAAGAATTGATCCTGCTCCACACCAACGATTTTCACGGGCACATTCAACAAGAGGGCAAGTACGCAGGCGCGGCTAAAATTGCAGCGTTTGTAAAGGAAATCAAAGCTCAGCACCCTGCGGTATTGCTGCTAGATGCTGGCGACGCCATCTCTGGAACACCTGTGTCCAGCATGTTTGAAGGCGAACCCATATTCGATGTTATGAATGCGATGGGCTACGACGTCGGCCTGATTGGCAACCACGAATTTGATCATGGCTATAAAAAGATCGAGCGCTTTCGCGCCATCGCCAACCACCCTTTATTAACCGCCAATGCTCTTGGCCCGGACGGCGCGCTATTGGGCGATGCCCCTTATTTACTGCGCAACCTCGATGGCATCCGAGTTGGGATCATCGGCTTGATCACCGAGACAGCCCCCACCTTGTTTTCACCGACCGGCAACGAAGGGTTAACCTTTTTAAATCCCGCCGATCGACTTTCCGAACTCGTGCCCATGCTCAGGCCCAAAACCGATGTTTTGATTCTACTCTCCCACATTGGACATGAAGCAGAATTGGTATTGGCAGAACAGTTCCAGGATCTTGATCTCATCATTGGCGGACATTCGCACACCTTGGTGCAGCATCCAGTGCGGGTTGGTAAAACCCTCGTCGCCCAAGCCAACCACTACGGCAGTCATTTAGGGCTGATCAAGATCAAGGTGCCCGACGCGGGGCAGGGACCCCTCGATATTCAAGGCGATTTGATTGCCGCGAACGAGCTGCCCGATGGGGATCCCGCAACGCAAGCGCTGGTTTCATCCTATGAAGCAAAGGTTGAAGATCAAGTCGATATCAAGATCGCTGTCATTCGCAAAAACTATAGCAAAATAGCGCTTCAACCGATTCTTGAAGACATCTTGGCCGAGGCTATCGGGGCCGACCTGGGCTATTACAATCGGACCGGTATTCGCGATGTCCTCTCAGAGGGTGATGTCACAGCGAGAATGATTTGGAACCTTGAGCCCTTTGGTAATACCCTGGTTAAGCTCACCCTAAGCGGCGCTGACTTGTTGATACTGCTCAGCCAAGAGCCCACCCTGCATCACGCAGCCAACGCAATTGATCCAGAACGACGTTATCAGCTCGCAACCAATTCGTTTATCGCATCCCACGCGACCCTGGCCTTTGGCGATGCCATCACCGCCGTCGATACCGGTATTTTAGTCCGCGATATTTTGATCCAACAGATCAAAGCCAAGGGTCTGCAGTAACGGGCCGCCTCGTCTTAGGCGCCTTTAAAGAATCCGCGAACCTCCCCCACAAAGCGGTCGAGCTGATCATGCTGCACCCAATGACCCGCGTGATCAAACCGAACAGAACGCGCATTGTTAAAGTGTTCCGCCGGGTCACCCGGTTGATGACGACCAAACTCGCTTTCGCTGCCGCTGATTAATAACAAAGGTGCATTGATTCTCGACCAGAGTTGCTGCGTCTGCGCAAGTGTCAAATCAAAGGGCGCCATGACATGGGTTTGGTTATCAAACTTCCAGGAATAGGTGCCGTCTTCGTTTTGGTTACTACCATGCACTGTTAAGTGGCGCGCTTGGGCTTCGCTCAAATGCTTATTTTCCGTGCGCATCCGCTCAAAGGCTTCTTCTAAGGTGGCATACCGCCGCGGCGTTCGGCCCGCGCTGCCCCGCGTACTGTCAACGAAGGACTGAATGCGCTCGTGCACCGGGACTTCCTGATACAGCCAACTCGGGCCGCCAGTGCCTTCGATCACCACCATCTTGTCAATATTTTCGGGATAGGTGCCCGCATATCGAAGCGCAACACTGCCACCCAAGCTGTGTGCAATAACCTTCAGCGGGGCTAGGTTTTGTTGATGGATGAGCTGAGCAAGGTCATACAAATAGCCAGTATGGCTATAGTTACCCCCTTTGATGTGTTCCGAGTCGCCATGGCCCCGAAAATCAGGCGCCAAAATATGGTATTCATCCCGCAGCTCTTGGGCCACCCAATCCCAGTTATGGCAGTGATCTCGATTACCATGAACCAGCAGCAAAGGCGGCGCCTCGGGGTTACCCCAGTCCAGATAATGGAGTCTCAAACCCTGAGAGAAATAGGAGTGCGATGTCGGGGAAGCTCTCAAACTAGACATGTAACCATCCTTTCGCCAAAACCAGGCAAATCATAACCGATTAAAAAAATACCACGGCGCAGCCCGTGAATCCGGAGGCCACTGAGATCAATCTTGTTTTTGGCGCAGTCAGTCCGGCAGGCTGAGCACTCGTTTTGCGATAATATTGAGCTGCACTTCCGAGGTGCCCCCTTCAATTGAATTCGCCTTGGTTCTGAGCCAAGCCCGGGTGCTATCAAGCTCCTCGGCGTCAAAGCCGGCGCCTTCCCAACCCAGCATTTGCGAGCCCATCGCCTTAAGCAACAGCTCAGAGCGCTTCATGTTTTGCTCGGTACCATAAAGCTTGAACATAGAGGAGACAAAGCTCGGCGCCTTGGTCGACTTTGATTCCTCCAAGGTTCGCCGCACGGTCAAACCAAAGGCACGATCATCCATCGCGTGCTGGGTAATCTCTTGCCGCAACGCGATATCGGCGAGCTTGCCCTTCGACTCCCCTAGGTAAGACTTTGCAATGTCTGCGATCTTCGGCCGAGTACTGCCGCCATCGCCGCCGCCAATCATGGTGCGTTCGTATTGCAACAACCGTTTTGCAACCGTCCAACCCTCATTCACCCGCCCCACCACATTCTTTTTCAAGGCTCTTGCATCCTCAAAGAAGGTTTCACAAAAGGGGGACAATCCGCTAATCAATTTAATAGGCTTGACCGTCACGCCGGCTTGGGCCATATCGAACAAGATAAAGGTAATGCCGTTGTGCTTGGGCGCATTGGGGTCCGTTCGAACCAAACAAAAAATCCAGTCCGCTTTGTCTGCCCCGGAGGTCCAAACTTTCTGTCCATTAATCACATACTCATCGCCATCGGAAACTGCACGGGTCTGCAGGCTGGCAAGGTCTGAGCCGGAACCGGGCTCACTATAGCCCTGACACCACCAAATCTCGCCGGATGCGATCTTAGGCAGATGCTCGCTCTTTTGCTCATCCGTACCAAATTCAACTAAAGCGGGCCCAATCATGGATAGGCCCATCCCGACCAAAGGCGGCCTGGCCTTGATGCGCGCCATCTCTTGACGCAAAATTTGCGCTTCATCAACGTTCAAGCCCCCACCACCATATTCAGTTGGCCAGGTTGGAGCCGTAAATCCCTTACTCGCACACAGGGCCATCCAATCTTTGGTCTCAGGATTTTTATATTGCGCACGGCGACCGCCGCCAGGATATTCATCCGCCGCCATGGGCGTTCTCATACTGGCCGGACAATTGGCTTCCAACCAACTTCTTGTTTCTGCTCTAAACGTCTCTAAGCTCATCTTTACTCCTAAACTGTCTGCTTAATCCGAATTACGGGCCCTTACTTTCAAACCATCTCGTTTTCAAACCATCTCACTTAAAGCGCGCTCGCGTTAACGATTTTGGTCGCTGCATCGGGGTCGCGCGCTCATCGCGAGCCGCATGCCCGCCTTAGACGAGGCTTTGCCACACGCCTAGGCCTGCCTTAGTATCGACCAGTCGACGTGGGCTTTCAACGGCTTCGGGCTGGCAATCGCAACCTTCTAGCACAGACCATTCACCAAAGTAATAAGAACTCAAAGGACAAAAAAACCGGCTGGGGCTGTTTGCTCTGGTCAGATTGACGAGGATACCGTCGGCGTCATCACGATAGAGGTGACCTCGCCAACCGAGCCCATACGGAACACCGGACCCCAAGTGCCGGTGCCCTGCGAGACATAGTGCCAGCAGGATCCGGTTTGATAGAGACCTTTAATTTTGGGAAACACCCGCCGAACCAGTAAATTAAAGGGCATGATCTGCCCATTATGAGTGTGACCACTTAACGTCAGTTGCATCCCCGCATCAGCCGCCGCCTCCAACCCAGCGGGTCGGTGGTAAAGCAATAGATTTAAATCCGTATCCTTCACCGTCAACGTCGGGAGCACCTGCGCCAATTGTGTGTCGCTGTCCGCGTCCTCAACGCCGTGAATCATAACGTCCCCTCGTAATCGAACACTCTGATTGCGCAACACCCTAACACCCGCGTTTTGTAGGCGGACGATAATGTCTTCTGTGTCCTCATATCGCTCATGGTTGCCCGTGACAAAAAAGACCGGCAACCCGAGTGTGGCCAAAGGCGCAAGGGCATCAGGGGGAACCCCAGTTTGATCGATAAAATCTCCGGTAATGCACAACGCATCCGGTTGCAGTTGCGCAACGATTCGCAAAACCTGCTTCAAAAATCTAGGGCTGCGCGATCCGATATGAACATCAGTGATTTGGACAAGGTGCAGCTCGCGCTTCAGCCGATCATCCACGAGGTTTAGCGACTGTACGATCGGCCGCGAGCCTCGGTAAAGACCATAAGGCAAGGCAACCAGCACGATCGAAAGGATACCGACGGCCAAGCGTTGCGGCGTCGCTAACTCAAAATACAGCCCGACCTCAGCCGAAACCACCAGCACCAAAACGAGCGGACTCAGGGCCAAGAAGAGCTCTAGGATCTGTTTTAAAAACCGTGCAGCTGGGTGTGCGACCTGTCGCAACGGCCACCGGCAGATCAATTGACTGAAAAAGATGAGCGCAGCGAGCAGCAGCCAAACCGGCCCTTCAAGCCCAAGCCATTGACCAAGTCGAACAAACGGATAGCCCAGAAAAACGCCGTGCAGGATCAGCGCAAGAACAAGGATGCGACCAATGGCCCACCACCGAGGCCGACGACTCATACGCGCCTCTTATATGATCCCGTCCAAGACAAACCGACCGATATCAGGCACCCGTTCAAAATCATTAGGCTTGACGCCACCAGAGCACACCTGCATCGTCCGGTTCTGCAACCAACATGCGGCGCTCTCGAGCGCAGTGCAGATGCGCGATGGCCTCACCCGTTGCCGGGAAAAAACTCATGTCCGTAATGGTGCTTTTAAAGATTGCCGGGAACACATCCACTGCGCGCTTCGGCGCCTGGCATAAGTCATACAGATTCTCAAGCGCCACCTCATGCCAATCAACCAAGGCCGTCAAACGCTCATGGACCCCTTCAAAAAGCTCCTGATGTGCCGGCAAAACCATCAAATTGGGCGGCAGAACTTCTCTAAAATGAATGCAGGATTGGATCCATTCTCGAAGTGGATTGGCATCCGGCTCTGAAGGCTGCACGCTCACATTTGGGGTGATTCTCGGCAGGATTTGATCCCCCGCAATCAACAATTTCAATTCAGGGCAATGAAGGCAAACATGCTCGGGTGCATGCCCCTTACCAATCAGCGCGCGCCATTCCCGGCCATTGATGTCGATATACTGACCATCTTGTATCCGCTGGTATCCTGCCGGCAAGGCAGAAATGCTGGCGCCAAATTGGCCAAACCGCTCCCGGTAGCGATTGAGACGGCGCTCATCAAATCCAGCACGTTGATAAAACCGGATCGCATCCTCGGGCACATCTTTAGGTTGATCAAACGCCATCACCTTGCACATATAAAAATCACTGCGACTCATCCACAGGGGGCAATCAAACTTTTGAGCCAACCAACCCGCGTTCCCAGTATGGTCTGTGTGCAAATGCGTGGCGATCACCCGCGTAATCGGCTGCCCACCTAACACTTCTACAAACAAAGTCTCCCAGATCGCCTTGACCTCATCGGTATGAATCCCGGTATCAACCACCGTCCAACCATCGTAATCCTTCAGCAACCAGACATTAATGTGATTCAACCGCCCCCAAAGTGGCAGTCGCGCCCAAAACACCCCGTCTGCGACCTGGGTCACTTTACCCGGCTCAGGCGCTTCATCCTGAAATCGATACACCAGCGGGTCAAATCCTCGGCGGGATTTTTCATTTCTACTCATCGTTACCTCACTCACCTTGTCCGTAACCGGACTTAAAACGATCTGATGCCGCAGCGCTAAAGGATTCGAGCGCAGCGCGGCGAATGGTATTTAGATTGCTCGATGGAACAGATCCACATTTTCCGATTGGTTACACTATACTGGCGGCGGTTAAATCCCGGCAGCCCCAACGGCACATGAATCATAACACTGACCTTCAAGAAGCAGACAACACCATGGATGATCAAGCGTTAACCTACGCGCGCCGCGTCCTGTTAACGAGTCTTGTGATCGTTGGCATGGGGTTTTCGGTGTTGTTTCCGCTACTCGCCCCCATTGGCCGAGAAATGGGACTGAGTGAATTTCAAATCACCAGCATTATCGGTGCGTCATCCCTTGCGGTCTTTTTGGCCTCACCCATTTGGGGACGCTTAAGTGACTCACTTGGCCGAAAACGGGTGATGCTGATTGGTTTGTTTGGCTTCAGCGCTGGCACGATCTTGTTTAATTCCGTTCTTAATTTGGGCTTAACCGGCGCCCTCACCGGATCGACGCTCTTTGCGGCGCTCATTGTGGCACGATTGTGTCATGCCTCGGTGATGTCAGCCGCCATGCCTGCCGCCACCGCCTACATGGCCGATATCACAACGGTTGAGAATCGAACCAAAGGGATGGGCGCCTCGGGCGCTGCCAACAATCTGGGCTCGATTTTGGGTCCCGCACTCAGCGGGCTTGCGGTCTTTTCGCTGCTCTTGCCCTTGTGGCTGATTGCCGTTCTCGCATTTTTAAACGGTCTCTTTGTCTGGCGATTTCTACCCCAATCTCCGAAAGCCAAAATTAAACGCACGGTTAAAGGACCTGTATTAAAGTACACAGACCCTCGGATTCTCCCGTTTATTATCGTCGGCGTTTTGATGTTTATGGGTTTTGCCTTGGTGCAACAAACGATGGGCTTCCGTTTTCAAGATGCCCTTGGCCTCTCAGCGAAAGAAACAGCCCAGGTCCTTGGGTTGGCCATGATGCTCTCCGCCGGCGCTTCCCTATTTGCCCAAGGTATTGTGGTACAACGCTTAAAGCTGGCACCCTTTGATCTGCTGCGCGTCGCCATTCCTTTGCTCATTATTTCATTCACCATCATGGCCTTGTTTCAGACCCAATTAATGCTCACCCTCGCCATGGGGCTCCAAGGCTTCGCCATGGGCATTGCCGGGCCGGCCTTCATGGCGGGCGCGTCCCTTGCGGTTTCAACAGAGGAACAAGGCTCAGTTGCCGGTATCGCATCGAGTTGCGGCCCGCTTGGTTTCACGGTGGGTCCGATCTTTGGCGGTTTACTCTATCAAATCAATCCGGTTTTACCCTATGCCTTTGCTGCGACTGTCTATATTATTCTAATGCTCAGCATGGGCCACTTGCGGAAGACCATTACGAGTTAGCGCCACCGTTAACTTAACGCTAAGCCAATACAGGGCGCTTAAAGGATCCATAGACCAAGGTCCATTTCATGACTCAAGACACAGGCTTCATTGGTGACATCAGCGATCAAGATGACGCGGCGTCAGCGAGCCTGATCGTTAACCGCCATCATCAAGTTGTCGACTTACATCCTTCAATCGACGCCATCATGGCGTGGCCAAAAGCGGACCTGATTGGCCACCTACTCGAAGAACTCGTCCACCCAGGGGATCTAACAGCGCTCGCGAGCTTGCTCTCTTACTCAGCAGCCGAGACAACCCCCCAGGTGATTTTGATTCGCCTCCAACATGCCATTGAAGGATGGGTTTGGGCGAGCCTGACTGAGACCGCCTCAGACACCTCGGAACAGCGCCAATTTACCGTGACGCGGCAACCTGAGCCGGAGACGCACCCGCAGGCCAAGGAAGCCAACCCTGAGTTGGGCGAGGACCTTACGGCGCTTGTCAGCGCGCAAAGTCAGGTCCTTGTCTTTGATCAAGCCCTCAATTACCTGTGGTCGAGTGCCGGGTTTACGACCGCCTTCATAACTGAGCACCAAGACCTTCAAGACGCGTCGCTCTCAGAGATTTGTAATCGATTTTTGCTGGTTGAAAACGCACCCGATAACACCGCGATCAACCCAACCCGCCTGTCATCTGATGCGGGCTGGCAGGGCAATGTCACCACAACGATCCAAGGGACTCTGAAGCCATTTCATTTAATGAGCCGCTACAAAAAGCTGGCCAAAACGCAGCAGCGTGTCTTGGTCCTCACCTTTTCTACCATGACAACCCTGCAGGTCGAGGCCAATCCTGCGCCGAGGGATGTTTTCACCTCGGTTCGGGACATTGCCCACGAATTTCGAAACGTTTTTGGCGTTATCTCAGGTCACACTGAGTTAATGCACTCGAATCCAAGTGCAAACCAAAGCGCTTCAATCAATCAATTGTCGCGGTATTCTCGCAAAGCGATCGATCTCCTCGAAGCCCTCACCCTATTGGGCTACCTCGATGATGACCGCGCAACGCACTTCAATCCAATGAAACACGTCAACACGCTCGACCCGCTGTTGCGATTGATCGCCGGCGATCGATTAACCCTTCATCGGCAAGCGGATCTTGCCGACTTTGAATGTTTTGGACGCCCCGCAAACTTTGATCATGCGCTTTTGGCGACGATCCGAACATTGACTCAGCTCTCAGCGGCGTCTGGGCCAATTCAAATCGAGTTCAGCAGTGCTTACAACTTCTTGACGATAATCTTCAAACTTGACGAAGTTGATGCCCAGCCGCTGCAAACCCCTCAAAACGACGCAGGCGTCATCGACGATCTTGAGACCCAATTTTTGGCGCAATTCGACGCGCTCACCGCCCTGGGCGCTGAATACCGGGCAATCCCATCCGTGGAAATCGAGGGTAGCAAGCGCGCTCTGATCATTTCTCTGCCGGGCGAGATGCAACCGATCCATACCCATGCTGCTGATGTCGTGCGCTCTGATGATTTCTCTGCCGGGCGAGATGCAACCGATCCATACCCATGCTACTGATGTCGTGATCGAGCGGGCAATCAAACAAGCACTCTTGATCGAAGACGACCCAGGCGTTCGAGATTTGGTTGAATTGTTCCTCGGCAGCTTGGGCATGGATGTGACCAGCTGCAGCGCCGAGCAAGAAGTCTTGAAGCTCCCAAACTATGACTTCGACATCATTGTCTCGGATGTCATGCTCGCCAGTGGCAAAACCGGGCCTGACTTGGTCCGGGGCATTCGATCGAAACGGCCGGAGATTGCTTGCTTGTTTATCTCCGGTTACAAACACGGGGCCCTATCAAATGAGGACCTTACGCACCCGAAAACCGATTTCTTGGCCAAGCCTTTTTCAAAAAGCGAGTTTGGAAAACGCGTGCAGACACTCCTCAATCTGTAAAGGAACGCCTCAAGCTGGCTTTGACCCACCTCCGACAACGTAAAGCTAGCCGACAGATCCGTTGGTCAACGTTGGCATGCAGGCGTGTTGAGTTGGGTATTCGATCACGCTAAAGTTCCGAGGCTTCGATCCAACGAGTTCACTATGTCAAAACCCAAACGCGCCATCGTTTTATTGCTCGACAGTCTGAACCGGCACATGCTGGGCTGCTATGGCGGTACTGAATTCAGCACCCCCAATATTGATCGTCTTGCTGCGCGGTCCCAACGTTTTACCAACCACTACACGGGGTCCCTGCCCTGTATGCCAGCGCGGCACGATATTCTGTGCGGCGCGCTGGATTTTCTATGGAAGCCCTGGGGCTCGGTCGAGCTATGGGAGCGCCCCGTTACCTATGAGTTGAAACGACAAGGGGTGATCACCAAACTCATTACCGATCATCCCCACCTGTTTGAAACGGGCGGCGAGAACTACCACACCGATTTTTTCGCCTGGGATTATCTTCGAGGTCACGAGAGCGATCCTTGGAAAACCCGACCGGATCCATCCTGGCAAGGCGCACCGGCGATGCCTGCCGGTACCAAATATCCAGGCAAAGCGTCCGCCTATGATCTCTCGAGGACGTTCTTTAAGGCGGAAGCGGATTATCCAGGCCCAAAAACCATGCAAGCAACCGCCGACTGGTTGAAAGATCACGGCCAAGAACATGAATCCTTTTTTTTGTTCGTCGACGAATTTGATCCCCATGAACCTTTCGACACACCTGAGCCTTGGGCAAGCCTGTACGATCGTGATTGGACGGGCGAGCGCATTATCTGGCCGCCCTACTCAACCGATACCCTGAAAAATGGCGTCATCACCGAGCGACAAGCCCACCATATCCGCCAGAACTATGGCGCCAAGCTGTCAATGATCGATCACTGGCTGGGAAAGGTATTAGACGCGCTGGATAACGGTGGGTTCTGGGACGACACCATGGTGATCTTATGCACAGATCATGGGCACTACCTCGGTGAAAAAGATATTTTTGGCAAGCCCCGAGTTATGCAATATGAACCCATTGGGCACACACCGTTGCTGATTTATCATCCAGAGGCAGCACCCAACGTTATTTCAAGCTTGAGCACCAATGTCGATCTGCATGCGACGCTGACCGACCTCTTCGACCTTAACGTTGATCACGTGACCCATGGTCGATCGCTGCTGCCCGATATTCTTGGATTAAAAACACCAGCGCGGGATTGGGCTGTTGGCGGGATATTTGGCAACTGGGTTCAAATTCAGGATGGCCGTTATAAATATGCCCGAGGACCAACAAACGACAACTACCCCCTGTCCATGTGGTCCAACCGGTGGTCAACCATGCCGGTCCCCTATTACCCCGGGTTACGATTACCCAATCCCGATGCGCGCGCCTATATTGATTTCATGCCGGGGTCTTCGGTTCCAGTCTTAAGGCAACCCTTCGAGCCAGGCGATATGCTGCCCTTTTGGTCGATGGACGCAAGTCTTGATGATCACTATTTGTTTGATCTCCAGGAGGATCCCCATGAGGAACACAATCTCATCGGGTCCAAGCTTGAGCATCAAATGATTGCACTACTTGAAGACGCATTACGCGATCTCAATGCGCCGGCCGAGCAAGCTGCGCGGTTAGGCTTACCGAGCGCGTCGTACTAGCAAGCGATATGCCGCGGGCACGCCAGCTATGACCAAGCCCCTACCAACGCCTAGCGCGTCAACAACCCGCGTTAGCATCAAGCCAAAGGCGAAGGACGCCCAGGCGTCACGGTCAAGGTACCCGCTAAGTGCACATCTCTCTGAGGGTAGGCAATACTAATCCCTGCTTCACGAAATGCCGCATCCATTGCCATCCGCAGATCACTCCGCACGGTTCTTGCACTCACCGTGTCCGATAACTGAACCCAAAAATAAGCCTCAAAGATCAGCGCACTGTCCCCGAAATCCTCGAAAACGACCTCGGGCGCAGGCTCGACGAGAATATCGGACTGCGCCCGCATGAGCCTCTCCAGTAATGACTTCACCTCAGCGACATCTGAGCCATAAGCCACACCAATGCGAACGATACATCGCAGTAAACGATCCACAAGGGTCCAATTCACCACAATTTCTTCTAAGAGTTTGGCATTGGGAATCAGCAAATGGACGCCGTCCGGACGTTTAAGGCGGGTCGAGCGCGTATTGATCTCCTGAACCGACCCTTGCACGCCCGACACCTCAATAAAATCATTAATTCGGATGGGCCGCTCCCAAATCACAATCCAACCACTGATAAAGTTATTAATAATATTTTGCGCACCAAACCCAACGCCAATCGCCACCGCACCCGAGATAAAAGCAAAAGCGGTTAACGGCACTTTTAAAATTTGTAACGCAATCAGGGTAATCACCAAAAGCACAGCGATGTTCAGCAGACGCCGGGTGACCTGAACCAAATCAGGGTTTGTGCCGCGTTTGGTCATACTTCTTAAAACCAAAAGCGCCAAAAAATTCAGCAGAAAGTAGCCCAATAATAACGCGATGGGTAACACCAGCAGTTGATTCAGGGTGACGTCCTGACCCGAAAATTGAAACAATACTTGATCCAGACTGGGCATTTTTTAGCCTCCTCGCTACCACCAACGTCGCATTTGAAACCAAAGTAAGATGGACAGACTGAGTCCGAACATTGAGCCGACAACCCAAAAAAAACCTGCAGGGCTGTCTACACCGGGCAAACCGCCCACATTCATGCCGAATATGCCCGTGATAAGGGTCGCGGGTAGAAACAATCCGGCCACCAAGGAAAGCAGGTAACCGCGCTTATTTTGCGCGTCTTGTAACCGATGATTCAAAGCCTCTTGAACAAAGCTTGCGCGCTCCCGAATCAGCTCTAAATCTTCGACATACCGCGTAAAGCGATCTGCCTGATCTCGCACCAGGTCGGTTTCTGTCCCGCTCAGCAGTTGCGTCTTACCGCTCGACAACTCAAACAGCGCATCGCGCTGGGGTGCAATAAACCGCCTTAGCGAGGCAATTTGCCGCCGTAAATCAGATATCTCAAGCGCGAACAGGTCAACCGATGTTTCCAGCGCGTCCTCGAGCGCATCAACCCGTTCGGTCAGCCCATCAATATAACGCGAGACGCGATCAGCCAGTGCCGCAAGGATATGAATTAAAATCCCCTGGACCGTTTTAGGACCATCCCCTGCTTCAACTTGCCGACGAACTTCCTGGATGGATGCCAAGGGCTGTCGTCTGACCGTAATAATCAATTGGCCCTGAACCCAAATCCTGAGCGAGATCATATCCACTGGATCTTGATCCAAGTTCAAATTAATCCCTCGCAAGATAAGCAGTAGGCCATCGTCCATTTGACTCAACCGGGGGCGGGTCTCGCTGGCCAATAATCGCTCGACCACAGGCGCCGTAACCCCGAGGCCAAGCAGGTCCGCCTCAACACCGATTTGGAGCGCGTCAAAGTGAATCCACGCAGGCTCTGCGACCGGCAAATCTTTAAAATGAGTGTGCTTTGAACCCTCTGACAAAGTTCGGGCAAACACGACACTTTCGCTCATACACGACCTCCTAAAACCGATCTTAAAATAATTCGATAAGCCATAGCATTCCCCTTTATTTAGCCCTAACATTCGCGCGATTTTTTAGCCCTTATCAACGCCGTTTGGACTCCTATGACCCGCATCCTATCGTCCATTTTTGCGCTGTTGCTCAGCACGTCTATTTTGCTAACCGGTCACGGGCTACAAATGATCCTGGGTCCATTACTCGGATTGGAACTGGCCTTTTCCGAGTTGGAAATTGGCTATACCGGTTCAGCCTACTACGCAGGATTCATTGCCGGCTGCCTCTTCATTCCAAGACTGATTCAAAAGGTCGGTCATATCCGGGTTTTTCTCGTTCTCATCTCCTTAGCGACGGTCGCCCTGCTCATGCTGGGCATTAGCCAAACATTACTCTTTTGGCTCCTCGCAAGAGCGCTATCGGGCGCCAGCTTTTCCGGTCTCTATATGATCATCGAATCCTGGCTGAGCGAATCTGCAACCCCAGAGAACCGAGGCCTTGTTTTATCGATTTACTCCGTTATCACCTTGCTCGCGATCAGTGCCGGCCAAATGTTCATTACCCTTGAATTGCCGCTGACCCAATTGGTGATGGTCGCGGCGATCTTGTTTTTACTCAGCACCTTGCCGGTTGGCTTAACCAATTCCGCCTCGCCCCAGCCCCTACACCCCGTCACCTTCAAGTTCAGGAAGGTCTATAACGACTCTCGAATCGCCATCTATGGCGCGTTGGTGTGCGGGCTCGTCACCTCCGGCTTTTGGGCGCTTGGTCCAATCATCGCCAAGGCCCTTCATTTTGAGGCCAACCAAATCAGTATCTTTATGGCCGTCACCCTCATGGGCGGCGCGCTATTGCAGCTCCCGATCGGGCGGTTTTCAGACCTAGTAGATCGTCGGTTGGTGATCTCCGCACTGAGCGGTGCTGCGAGTCTTGTCACCCTGTCGACGATTGTCTTGGGCCTTGAAAGCCCCTCCGCCTTCTTCATCGTCATGTTTCTCTTTGGCGGCGCCACCTTCCCGTTGTATTCCATCAGCTTGGCCCATGCCAATGACAACTCCACCCTGTCACCGATCGAGACCGGCAGCGTCATTTTGCTGACCTATAGCATCGGCGCGGTGATCGGGCCGGTACTCATTTCAGCAACCCTTGCCCTATCGAACCTTGGCCTGTATTTCATAACGACCCTGATTCTTGCGCCCTTCTCAGCCTGGACCTTTATCCGATCACAAGCTATTCCCGCGACCCAAGCCCATTTCACACCGTATCAGGACGTGCCCGTTACCACCCAAGAAGTCATTCTTCTCAGCACGGATGAGGACCTTGACGAGGTCTCTGACGAAATCTTTGACGAGGTTCTCGCAGCGCCCCTGGATTCGGCAACGCCTGTACCATCAACAACCGCGGCTTAGCTTTCTGTCTCAAGGCCTCTTATCAAGCCACCCAGCCATCTGTTCCTAGCCCCGCCCTCGGGTTTTGGTGTCGCCCTTCTTTGCCTTCTGCTCAAGAAAGGTAATGATCATGTTGGCAACATCTTTGTTGGTCGCCATTTCAATGGATTCAAGCCCGGGGGAAGAATTAACCTCCATGACCACTGGCCCATGATTCGATCGAAGAATGTCGACCCCGCATACGTTGAGCCCCATGGTTTTTGCGGCTCGAACCGCCGTAGACCGCTCCTCAGGCGTAATGCGGATCAAACTGGCGGTGCCCCCACGATGAATGTTCGAGCGAAACTCACCCTCTTTCGCCTGACGCTTCATGGCCGCAACGACCTTGTCGCCAATTACAAAACAACGGATATCAGCGCCCCCAGCCTCGCCGATATATTCCTGAACTAAAACCGATACGTTTAAACCAAAGAATGATTGGATCACGCTCTCGGCGGCCTTGGGTGTTTCAGCAAGCACCACGCCAATGCCTTGCGTGCCTTGTAACAGCTTAATGACGAGCGGTGCGCCGCCCACCATCTTGATTAAATCCGCAATATCATCGGGCTTATTGGCAAAGCCCGTTACCGGCAAACCAATACCACGGCGCGATAACAGCTGCATCGAGCGCAGTTTGTCACGGGAGCGACTGATCGCCACCGATTCGTTCAAAGGGAACACCCCCATCATTTCAAACTGCCTTGACACCGCGGTGCCGTAGAACGTCACCGAAGCACCGATTCGCGGTATGACTGCATCAAAACCAGTCAGCTCTTCACCCTTGTAGTGAATCGACGGCCGATGGGAGGTGATGTTCATATAACAACGAAGCACATCGAGGACTTTAACTTCGTGGCCTCGCGCCTCGGCCGCCTCAATGAGACGTCGGGTCGAATACAGATTCCGATTTCTGGAAAGCAGCGCAATTTTCAATGGAGTTCTCTCTCAGATAGGTTAAGGATTGACATCCAACGGCGTCTCACTCAGCACCGAATGCTCGGTAGAACTTACGGCAACATTTAGCGCCGCCAGACTTCGGCGACCGATTAACACTCGAAAATTCATCGGGTCTCTGCGGGTCAAGCTGAACTCTGTTTGGATTGTTTGCTCGGCCAGCACAATTGTGGACAAAATTATAATTCGACTCTCTTCGTGCCCACCGGAATTGCGCACAACGCGCCGATCGATAACCGGGACTCGACACAACGGACCTTCGAGCGTTGATGACCGCGGCGGCGCCAGCCGAAACTCAACGTGCTCCGCGCCGCCCACCCAAAACGTTTTAATATCCCGCGCGTCAAGGCTTGATGTCAGCGCGCCGGTATCCAGCTTCGCTCGGATTGCAGCGGGTTGTATCTCCGGTAGCAGAACGTATTCTTTCCAACCGACAATCATATCTGCCCCCGAAAAATCGGCGAATCCTAGAGCTTTAAAGAGGGCAACGCAACGTTTTTATTGAGCCCAAACAGAACCCGTGAATCCTTCGATGACGAGGCTTGGCAATTCAGCCGAAAAACCCGGGTTCGCCGAGTGGTCTTAACCCGTTTCCCGGTTGAAGATCACGTGATGAAGTCGGTCTGAAGGCCTTTGCAACCAAAAACGTCCCCGAAAATTCGGTAATGCTTTGAGCTTTTCCAGAACCAACCCACTTTTTATTCGGCCCGAGATTTCGGTGAGATTATGCCAACAATTAGGCTTGGAAATTTAACCGCAAACCGGGCGTTGGCCAGGTCGCTTTAATGAGTTTTCCGGTTGAGGACAGCGTGATGTAGGCAGTCTGAAGGTCTTCACCACCGAAGGCGATGTTCGTCGTTAAAACATCCGGCATGGCAAAAAATTCAACCGCACTGCCATCCGGTGAATGCGATGTAATACCCCCTGTGATCAGGGTCGCCACGCAAACGTTGCCCGAGGCATCGACCGCAAGCGAGTCAAACATATGAAAATCGGGTCTTTGCGCCAGCATCCGGCGCGGGACATCGACGTCCAGCGCTCCAGGCGATGCAATGGCATAGGCCCAAAGGCGGCCCGTGGGTGTTTCTGCCACGTACAAGGTCTTTTCATCCGGCGACAGGCCAATCCCGTTCGGCGCTTCCATTGGGAAGATCACCTCCTCAATTCGGCTGCCATCTGCTGCCGCATAAAAGACCCCCGTGCGATCTCGGGTTCGGGGCGACGTCTTGCCATGATCGGTGAACCAGAACCCACCCGTTTGATCGAAAACCAGATCATTCGGGCCTTTTAGACGCTCGCCGTTGCAGGCCTCATAGAGGGTTTCAACCGCGCCCGTCTTCAGATCAACGCGTTCAATCCTGCCGCCGGTGTAGTTTGCAGGCTGCTCACCTGGAAAGACCCGACCATCGCGACCTTTATGCCATTCAAAACCGCCATTGTTACAGATATAACAATGTCCATCTGGCCCAAGGGCTGCACCATTGGGCCCACCGCCCAGTTCTGCGACGATCGATTGCGTCCCATCTTCGGCAACCCGAGTGAGCGTGCCCCGCTGAATTTCAACCACCAGCACGGCGCCATCACTCAACGCGACAGGGCCCTCGGGAAACGCAAGTCCTTGTGTCATTACCGTTACGTCCATCTCTCGCACTCCTATCGTCTTTAACCGCAGCCCGCTAATGGGTTGTAACCGGGTATCGGCTTTTGAAAAAACAATTTGCCAATCGCATCAGTGGCCAGCGCTTATCTTATGCACGCTGGTTGTTTTGCTTAAACCCAACTTAGGTAACCTGTCCGCTGATAAAAAAACATCCATTGCGAGCCCATCTTGGCTCAGTCTTCATTTTCTGGGGCCGCTGGCGCGCCGCCCGGGAAAGCTTCAGCGCCCTGGTCTTGAATCATTTGCGTAATGCGTTCGACCATCTCCTCTAATGCGGCTTCATCCGTGCCGCGCATCACCAAATTGGTGCCATACCCATTCGGGCGATAAAATGGGTAGGACCCAAGGTCGATGTCCGGATAGGCTTCCTGAATCTCGCCAAGTTGGGTCGCCACCTGACTCTCACCGAGGAAGGCACCGACCGTTCTAGACCGAACAGGTCGACCACCCGGCAATCTGACCTGATCAAAGGTGCTGGCCATGGCCTGCATCACCATGGGGACACCGGCCATCACGAAGACATTCCCGAGTTGGAACCCCGGTGGACCACCCGTCGGATTGTCGATTAAGGTCGCACCCACTGGAATTCGCGCCATTCGAAGCCTTGACGCCATAACCGCTGGGGGCGCCTCGCGTTTTCGGATTAGTGCGGCAACCTCAGGGTGCTCGTAAACGGCGACGCCGAAGGCTTTGGCGATACTATCGACGGTAATGTCATCGTGGGTCGGGCCAATCCCGCCGGTGGTAAAGACGTAATCAAAGCGTTGCCTGCAGTGGTTCACCGTATCAACAATCGTTTCATCTACATCGGGTATCACGCGGGCTTCTATCATGCGAATACCCAACTCATTTAAGACACCGCTTAAATGTGCAAGGTTCGTGTCCTGCGTTCGGCCGGATAGAATCTCGTTGCCGATAATAATTAAACATGCGGTGGCGGAATCTCGATCTGAAACCATAAACGAACACCTTTCTGAGAATTTAAGCAGGGCGTCACTCAAAACGACTGCGACGCTCAATATTAAAACACGAATTCAGGGAGAATGGCGTCGACGCGCACCTGCGGTATGCCAGAGCACTGCGGCAATGCCGCCGAACGCCGCGGCCTGAGCGGGCAATTGAACAACCTCGCCTGCCGAGCACTCGGTTAACACGCTCTAAAGCCAGCATTTGCGCGCGCTATGCCGGCTTCCGTTAGGGATCACGCGTGTTCAAAGACTGACGACTTACGACTAACAATCACATTGAGTGACGAGGCACCGCCAAGACGATAGACTCCCTCACTGATCCAGCAGACTACGTTTAGCAACCTCGACGGCAGTTCATACAGATCCTGAACGCGAGCGTCCGGCATGCTTCGATCTTGAGCACCCAAGGCCGATCAATGGGTTGGCAATCCGTCCCAGCTTTTTTCATCAAAGCGGGTTGACGGTGACAGCTGCGAAAGCCCGCCTTGCTTGGCCGCGCGCTCGCGGTAGCAACCTGGATAGAATGGCCTTAAATTCTCAGCTGTCCGTAACACAGCAGAGCACCAAGCGTTAGGAACGGTTTATGAAATCAGCGGCAGAAGAACTCGATCACATCCTGATTAAGGGCGCTCGAGAGCACAACCTCAAGAACATTGAAGTCAAAATCCCAAAACGTAAACTGGTTGTGCTGACTGGGGTCTCAGGCTCTGGAAAATCATCTCTAGCCTTTGATACGCTCTATGCCGAGGGCCAGAGGCGTTATGTCGAATCCCTGTCAGCCTATGCCAGACAATTTCTGGGTCAAATGGAAAAACCCAAGTACGACACCATTCGGGGACTCTCGCCGACCATTTCAATCGAACAAAAAACCACCAGCCGCAACCCCCGTTCAACCGTTGGCACCATCACAGAAATTTCGGACTACCTTAGGGTTTTATTTGCCCGCGTCGGCCAGCAGCACTGTCATCAGTGCCATAAACCCGTGGCGGGTCAGACCGCTGAAAAAATCGTCTTGGAGCTCCTGAAATATCCGAAAGGGACACGGGTTAATCTCATGCACTCATTATTGGTGAACCGCAAGGGCGAACATCGTGATGTCATCGACAGCGCGCGAGCCCAAGGCTTTGTCAGACTTCGGGTCGATGGCGAGATCAAACGCGTCGAGGACTTAACCGTTTTAGACAAACGCAAAAAACACACCGTCGAACTCATTACCGACCGCTTGGTCATCCGCGATGACATCAAAGACCGATTGACCGACAGCGTTGAACAAACCCTACGCATGGGCAAGGGCTCAATGTTGGTGGAGGTCGATGATACCGACCGGATATTTTCAGAACACCTCGCCTGCGCCGATTGCGGCATCTCCTTTCCCGCCCTGTCGCCCCAATCCTTTTCGTTCAACAGCCCCCAAGGGATGTGTCTGGCGTGTAACGGGCTGGGTACTCAAGTCGCGTTTGATCCGGATCTGGTCATCCCAGATGAGACCTTGTCACTGCGTGACGGTGCGCTGAAGCCGGTTGGCCGAATCGATCAAGACAGTCGATCGATGACCGCGATTTTTCATAAGCAAATGTTTGAACACCTAAAGATACCCACTCAAAAAGCTTGGACCGCGCTCACACCAACCCAACGCAAAACCATTCTGTACGGCACTGGCGAGAAGCGTTACCAAATCAACTGGGGTTCCCACGGCACAACCAACTCACGTTACGAAGGGCTGCTCAATCGCCTGATGCGACGTTTTAGGAACACCAAGTCTGAGGGCATGAAACGCTGGTATGCCCAGTTCTTGGCCAACACCCCTTGCGACGTCTGCGAGGGCGAGCGGCTTCGCAAAGAGTCGGCGGCGGTAACGGTTGCGAGTCGAACCCTCATCGATATCTCCGCCATGACGATCGATGCGTCCCTCGACTTTTTCGACCACATCGCCCTGCAGGGTTCTGATGCAGAAATCGCCGTAGAATTACTCAAAGAAATTCGAGGCCGCCTGGGCTTTTTGAATGCAGTTGGCCTATCCTATCTATCCTTGAATCGGCTTGGCCCCTCTCTGTCTGGCGGCGAATCCCAAAGGATTCGCTTGGCCAGCCAGGTCGGTTCAGAGCTTTCCGGGGTCATCTACATTCTCGATGAGCCCAGCATCGGTCTGCATCAACGAGACAATGAGCGGCTCTTAAACACCCTCCTTAAAATGCGCGATATCGGCAACACCGTCATTGTGGTTGAACACGACGAAGACACCATTCGGGCGGCTGATTATGTTATTGATTTTGGACCCGGGGCGGGCACCCAAGGCGGCAGCGTGATCCACGCCGGCACCCCAAAGACCTTACTTAAAAACCGCGCTTCCATAACCGGCGACTATCTCTCAGGTCGTGCCTGCATCCCACTGCGGGCAGAACCCCGAACACCATCAGGTGAGGTTCAGGTGACCGGCGCCAAAGAAAATAATTTGAAAGATTTAACGGTCGCCTTCCCACTCGGGATGCTCGTTGCCGTAACTGGCGTTTCAGGGGCAGGCAAATCAACGTTGGTGAACGATATTTTGTATCCCGCCATGGCGCGGCACTTTCACGGCAGCCAACAAAAAATTGGCAAACACAAAGCCGTCATTGGCCTAGATCAGCTCGACAAGGTCGTCGCCATCGACCAAAAACCCATCGGCCGCACACCGCGCAGCAATCCGGTGACTTATATCAAGGTATTTGATGAGATTCGAAAGTTTTTCGCCCTACTGCCCGAATCACGCGTCCGCGGCTATACCCCGGGCCGATTTTCATTCAACGTCAAAGGCGGCCGCTGCGAATCCTGTCAGGGTGACGGCGTGCGTAAAATTGAAATGCACTTCTTATCCGATGTTTACGTCAAGTGCGAGGCCTGCGATGGCAGCCGCTTTAATGTGGCAACGCTCGAGGTGCAATACAAAGGAAAATCCATCGCTGACGTACTGAGATTGACCGTTGCCGAGGCGGTCCTGCATTTCTCAGAACATCCAAAGATTGTGAATCAATTGCAACTTTTGGTGGACGTTGGGCTTGATTACCTTGCCCTCGGCCAGCCCTCCTCCACCTTATCCGGCGGCGAGGCGCAACGCATCAAATTAGCCCGGGAGCTGTCCAAAATTGCCACCGGCAAAACATTTTATCTGCTGGACGAGCCAACGACGGGCTTGCACTTTGACGATGTTCGAAAATTATTGGGGGTTCTAAACCGTTTAATCGATGCCGGCAACTCTGTGGTGGTGATTGAACACAACCTAGATGTGATCCGAACTTCGGATTGGATCATTGATCTGGGACCAGCCGGCGGCCCAACGGGTGGTAACGTGCTGACCCAAGGCACCCCCGCGGCAGTCGCCCAATGCCCCGACAGTGATACCGGCCGATACCTTGCGCCGTTCTTCCCAAAGCAAAAATCAACCCGCGTGAAGACCTCGAACGCAAAGCAGAAGTCCAAATGATGGCGCCGGGGTTGATTTGCGCGGCCCGGCCTCGTGCCACTGCGCGCTTGACCCGCGCGTCACCCCACGTTGATCACGCAAAGGATAAGACGACCCATGACTGACTTCGACCCAGCGATGGTGCCGATCCGTGCCGCTGCCACCGTTCTGCTGATCGCCGATCGGCCTGAATTAAAGATTTTGATGATGCGCCGTCATGCTAAAACCTTATTTGCCGGTGGCATGTGGGTGTTCCCGGGTGGCGCTGTGGACCCGGCCGATGTGACGGTGGCCGTTTCAGGCGAAGTCGAGCTCGACTATCCAGGCCCCATCACAGCGCAGACCCCCGAGGATCATCGGTCATATTATGTTGCCGCGATTCGGGAATGCTTCGAAGAGGCGGGTATTTTGCTGACCCTCCCCGATCCAAGCGGTCCAGCATCGGCACCGCTCACTCAAGCCCAGCAAGCAGACCTCAGAGACCAACTCAATGCCGGTACGCTCTCCTTTAATACGCTGTTATCTGACTACCAACTGATCCCCAACGCGGCGCTGATCAAACCGGTTGCGCGCTGGATCACACCGCTCGGCTCACCCAAGCGGTTTGATGCTCGGTTCTTTCTCGCAAAGCACCCAAGCAACCAAGACGCGTCTCATGACCAAGGTGAACTCATCGATTCAGAATGGCTGACCCCAACAGAGATTTTAAGTCGATTCGATGCGGGCAGCATGGCGATCATGACCCCAACCCTCAGGATGATTCAAAACTTGCAGGCATTTGATACCGCAGACGCCGTCCTGGCCGCGATGGATCAAATCCAAGACTACCATCAGGTGCTCGTCGACCCCGAAACCCGTGCCTTATTACTCCCGGGTGAGCAGGGGTATGACGCGGCCGTTGATCATATTGAAACCGGCTGGGTTCGCCTCAGAACCTTGCCCCATTAATCAAGGCAAGCCCCATTCATTTTCAACCCGCGTTAACCAGTAATCGACATCCGCCTTGGGATCCCCGGTGATATAACGCCACAGTTTCAAACGGTTAATGAGCTCTAACCGGCCGGTGTCCGCCTCGAACCAGGGTTCAAGCGCCATCAGTTGGTTGGCAACGGGATCTTTATGATTCGGATCTGTCCAAAAAATAGGCCTCGGCGAATCTGGTTGGGTCACAAGATCCGAGTCATTCCAAAGCCGCACCTGAGGCGCATTAGGTCCCAGCCGAATCTTGTATAAGTAGCGGTCCTCATTGGATTGATTGCGCCCAGCGCCGTGCCAAAGCCCCATGTGAAACACATACAGACTACCTGCTGGGCAAACGACGTGCTCTTGACCCACGATGTTTTGATAGCGCGCGATGGCAGCCTCGCTGACCCGCCGCAAATGAGAACCCGGAATGTAGCGTGTCCCCCCCATTGCACGCGTGACCGCCTGGGGAAAGTAAAATAGCTGGATGTCGAATGCTTGTCTTGGATCAATGGTTGAATCTTGATGATTGTGTTGCGAGACAGCCTTGGACGTTCGCTGCATCTCAGTCCCTGCCCCTAACGTTAAATGCAGAAAGTGATGATCAAAAATCGGGGCATCCCCCACCAAGCTTCGGATCATGCCTTTAACCACCGGTAAGGCGAAAATATCATGCAGGCAGTTCCCCGATTGAAAACAATCTGGCAGGCTGGTGCCGGGGGAGATTTTCGGAATGCTGGGGTTGTGAATTAACCGACTATACGCCTGACTGAGCGTTCTTTCTGCATCGCCGGCCGGTGCGCGCAGCTGCTCTAGAAACCGCGCATTCAACGCCTCGGGCACCACGCCTTCGAAGGCCAATACGCCTCGCGCCACAAATTCCGCCATTTGCAGCGTTGTCAAACCTAACTCATGACCCATTGACACCCCCACCGCGCAGTCGACGCGCGACATCCCTTTAGACATCCCTTTAAAGGCCAGCGCATTCGGCAGGCCGTGCAAGGCCCCGCTAACAGACCCGTTATCGGCGGCTCACGACACGCGCACAGCACGTTATCCAATTCATTGCCCTGCAGGCATTGATAACTGGTCATCACAGCTTGGGCTCAATCGAGTACCACTGCTCGAAAAAAAATTCGTACTTTAAATAATCTGTCCGAAATTCCTCACCCGAGACGTGGCTGACCAAGGGACTCGCTTGAATCAACCGCCAACCATCCCGGAGGGCATCGACCCCAGTCTTGTAGGGCGGCACATCCTCATCCCCGGTCATTGGCTTGCTGTCACCAAAGCCATCGTACTGCGCCCATCCAACAACTGGCGTATCCAACGCCGACGTCGCCAAGTACAACACCAGAACTTTCTGTCTCGCCGCCATCGTGAACCCCTGCCTAAACCTCACCCCATTCAACCGACTCGACACGAATTTGTAAATGCTACCAGCCTGAACCCAGGTCAGAATGCCTCAAAAATCAACCAAATAATGAAAAAAAATGACTTGATAATGAAGAAATAATGGATAAGATCGGTCGTCCACTAAGAAATCGGCATTCAAACATGCAAATGATTCTGCTCGTCTGGTTAATATTACTGCCTGCAACAACGCTCGCCGGCGCAACCTTGGCCAAGCATTCGGAGCTGGACACGGCCCGTCCGGACTTCGCGGCCATTCGAGATGTGCAAACAAAAAAATCCGCTTTTTTCGATTATTTGATGCCCTTTGTTCTCGACGCAAATGCCGCCATTGAGGCCGAACGCGCACGCCTTTTACAGATGGAGGCGATCAATGCCACGGGGCGAGCCTTATCCAGCGCGCAACAGGCCGATCTTCTGCGCCTGGCCAAACGGTATCGACTGCCCACTGCGCAGCATAACCGTCCGACCGACAAGCTCATTGCGCAAGTCCTACAGCGCGTTGATGTGGTGCCAGCCTCCTTGGTTTTGGCGCAAGCGGCGAATGAGAGCGGCTGGGGCACGTCCCGGTTTGCTCGCCAGGCGAATAATTATTTTGGGATGTGGTGCTATCAAGCCGGTTGTGGGCTCAAGCCCCGGCAACGCGATGCAGGCCGTTCCCACGAGGTCAAACGTTTCGAGCATACGCGAGATAGTGTCGTTGCTTATTTGCACAACCTCAACACCAACCGCGCCTACCAAAGCTTAAGAAACTTACGGCAAACGACGCGCGAACTGGGCGCGCCCTTGCGGGGCGTTTTGCTGGCCGAGGGCTTGCTGGCTTACTCGAGTCGCGGCGCAGATTACATTAAAGATATTCAAGCGATGATTATTACCAATGACCTCGAGCAGCTTTCCTTTGAAGTGGCCAGTCAATAACCCCGCTCACGCCCTGTATCGACAGGGTGCCTTATGAGCCACTACCACGTGAGTCAACTCAAGCATCTTGGCGCGGGCAGCCTCGTCAAAGATCTGCAGACCCTGAGAACCCAGTTTGATTCAAACACGACGGGGGCCGCCCTAGTCGGCATCTTCACAGGACTGTTCGGGCTGGCCAGCGATGAGTGCTTGCTGATAACAAAGCAAGCGACCTTGACCTCTGACACCCTTATGCAAGGCTTTGAAGTCGTTCAGGCACATCACTTCAGCGCCACCGTTCGACCGACCCAAACCCAATCTTTTGATCAAGCCGGCCTTTATGTCTTCCGCTTTTGGACCCTACCAGGCAACCAAGTTGATCAGCTGATTGCCTTGTCCGAGCGCGCCTGGGAAACCTTCGAGGGTGATTTTGATACTGAGGTTAAAGCGTTATTTCGGCAATCGACGCCGGCCCTTCAAGAGACCGCGCTATTGATTACCTGGTACAAAAATTTTGCCGCGTGGGAGGCTTCAAGACAACCCGACCCTGCTGCCGCGGATTTCTTTCGTCAGCGACAATCCTTGATTGATCAGGCTTTTCCGATCGCAACCCGCCGACTTTCTTAGCTTTGGTTTAGGTACAGGTAACGCCAAAGCGTTGCTGCGACGAGCGCATGATCAATCCGACCATCCAGTAGATAGCTTGTGAGTTCCGCCCTCGGCACCAACACGACCTCGGTTTGCTCAGTGGCCGTATTCTGAATATCCCCTTCAATCACCACGTTCTCAGCGACAAACGTGTGTAATTGATTATTAAATACCGCTGGATTCGGATTCAGCACCCCCAAAGACGTTAAATGACTGGCCCGGAAACCGGATTCCTCGAGGCATTCTCGGGCCGCTGAAACGATCGGCGCTTCACCGGGGTCAACCATGCCGCCTGGAATCTCAAGCGATATGGCGTCGCTTCCGTGACGATACTGACGGACAAAAACCACCTCTTGATCCGCCGTGATCGGTAGGACATTCACCCAGTCCACCGTATCCAACACGAAAAACCCATGGGCATTGCCCGTTTTAGGCGAAATCGCAGTGACCTCCTGAACCTTCATGATTCGCAAATCGTTGAGCACTTTTGTCGCAACGCGCGTCCAGGGTTGTATTGGCGCGCTCATCCGCCGAGCCCTCGAACCGGGACTGCCGCACCGTGCACGGCGATCGCCTCAGCGCTGGCCAAAAAGCCAATGACCGCGGCCAGGTGCTCGGGCGCGACCCACTGACCGAAGTCCGCGTCGGGCATATCCGATCTGTTTCTTGGGGTGTCGATGACCGCTGGCAGCACACAATTGACATTCACACCCGCTTGTTTGACTTCTTCGGCAAGACTTTCAGTCAGCCGAATGGTGGCCGACTTCGACGCCAGGTAAGCCCCCATGTGCGCCTGACCTTGCGTCGCCGCAACGGCGCCCACATTGACCACCTTGCCGCAGCCGGCTGCAACCATTGCTGGCACGATCTTTTGCGTCATATAAATAATCGACTTCGTATTAAGGTTAAATAAGAAATCCCAGGTCTCATCAAGCGTTTCAAACACGGTCTCGCCCATTTGAAAGCCGCCCGCAATATTACACAACACATCCACCGCACCATGGGTTTGAAGTAATTCTTCGGATAAGGCCGCGCAATCGTCGCGGCTTGTCAAATCACAAACTGCCAGGTGACAGTGCGGCCCAGGGTTTGGAAACGCGGCATCCAGCAAGGCTTGATTGTAGTCCACCGAGACCACCACAGCCCCACGTGCTAAGAAATGTTGCACCACGGCTTGACCCAACACCCCCGCGCCACCGGTTACCACCACCACTTGATCTTCAAACATTGAGAATTCCTTAAGCCTTGAATTGCTAGATGCTAAAGGCTTTACTAAAGGATGCCAACCTAAGAGACGAGCGCATCAATGGATCAGCCCGAAACAAAAAGAACCTTTTGCCGAGTTTGCGAACCCAGCTGCGGACTCATCGCAACCCTTGAGCACGGCGAAATAAAATCGATCCTGCCCGACAAGGAACACCCCGTCACCAAGGGTTTTGCCTGCCACAAAGGATTGGCCGTTCTGGACATTCATAAAGACCCCGACCGTCTGCGCTGGCCATTACGGAAGAATGGGGACACCTTCGAACGGATTTCCTGGGAGGCGGCAGCGGCCACCGTCGGTGAGCAACTACGCGGCCTGCAGGCGCGCTATGGCAACAACGCCCTTGGGATCTACTCAGGCAATCCATTGGCCTTTAACTCAACGGCGGGCCCTGCGATCAGTTCCTTTGTCAGCGCGATCGGCAGCCGACGAAACTTCAGCTCCGGCACCCAGGACTGCGCGAACAAGTTTGCCGCCTCAGAAGCCGTCTTTGGCTCCAGCACCATCCATCCTGTTCCGGATATTCAGCAGACCGACTTAATGCTCATATTGGGCGCGAACCCACGCGTCTCGCATATGAGTTTTGTCTCCATCGCGGATCCCGTCGCCGAACTCCGGGCCGCAAAAAAGCGCGGGGCTCGGCTCATCTTTGTAGACCCCAGACAGAACGAATCGGTCACCGGGTTAGGCGAATTACGACAGGTCAAACCGGACTCAGATGTCTATTTGCTGAGCGCCATGCTCGCCCACTGCTTTCAGGAAGGCTTAATTGATCAGGCCGCGACTCGCGCCCATGGCGAAAACTTAGGCGCGCTCGAGGCCTTCGTTGCCCAATACCCCGCCGAACGCGTGGCCTCGGTGGTTGGCTTGACCGCGGGTGAGATTCGAACCCTGGCATCCGATTTCGCGGCGGCCGATAAAGCCTCCATCTATATGTCGACGGGGGTCAATATGGGCCGGCAAGGCGCAGTCGCCTATTGGCTGATCTATATGTTGAGTTTGGTCACGGGAAATCTTGGTCGAGCCGGCGGTAATCGCTATGCCAATGGGTTTTACCCGGCCGCCAAAGCCGGCGCGACCCGCGGGCAACCACCGCGTTACCAAGACTCTAGCTTCGGCAAGCTCCGAACGGTGCGCGGATCCTTACCGGGGAATCTGATGGCAGACATGATCTTGGATGATCCCGATCCCATCCGGGGCCTGATCGTCATTTCGGGTAATCCGCTGTTATCCATCGGCAATAGTGCGCGCATGCAAGCGGCGCTTGAGCAACTCGAGTTTCTGGTGGTCATTGACATCTACCCAAGTGCGACCAGCGATTTTGCAAACATCACGCTCCCTGCGACCGATATGTTTGAGCGGGCGGACATTAACCTGGCTGGACTCGGCCTGCAGCACAAACCCTTTGTACAGTTTACTGAGGCCCTCGTTGCGCCGGGCTTTGAGCGCAAGCCAGAATGGGAAATCATGGCGCGCCTAGAGCAGGCTTATCTCAATGAGCCGGAAAACGATACCGAGTTACCGGATCCCTTTGCCCGCTTGGATCATATGCTGGGCGCCTCAGACACCAGTATCAGCGCGTTATCGGCCGCTTTAATGCCCGTCAAAGTACTAGAGACCACCGCGCCAGAAAGCTTATTTGAGTCCGTGATTCAAACCGATACGGGCCTGGTGGATTGTTGCCCCGAAACCATGGCGGCGGCGCGCGATCGATGCGAGGCTATATTCAAAAGCTTAAGCGCGGAGGCCACCGGTCAACTCAAGCTCATTAGCCGCCGAACGAACTACATGCTCAACAGTTGGTTCCATAACGTCGAACAATTAAAACGACCCAAGCATTTGGATAACCCCTTGTACATTCATCCGAGTGATGCACAGTCTCGTCAGCTCCAAGATGGCAGCACGGTCAAATTGTTCAACGAATTTGGCGCCCTCACCACCCGCATCGCGTTTGATGAGACGCTTCGGCCGGGCGTTGTTGCCATGACCCATGGCTGGGGGAACCAAGGCCAGCGCATGAAAACTGCGGCAAAACACGCCGGGACCAACGCCAACGTGCTACTCCCCTCTGGGCCCGGTAGCTTCGAGCCTTTCAGCAATCAATCGTTTATGACCGGCATTGCTGTCGACTTACAACCGGCAAAACCCTTAGCCGCTGACAGTGCGCGAAGAGACACTCAGTAGATCGCAGCCATTGCAGATCTGGGCCGTAAATAATGTCCCCAACCGTCAAGGTGTGGGGTGTGGGGTGTGGGGTGTGGGGTGTGGGGCGTCGAGATGGACCACTTTGCGCCCGAGGCCACGACAACCGTCGCCGCGGCAGGCAGCGCGGCAAAACCACTTCTTGGTGTTAACTCCGTAAAAACAGAAAGTAGCGGTGGCTTCGATCAATGACTATGACTTTGCCGGCAATAATTTTGGGCGAGAAGGTTGAGGTTCTGACTTTTTATGGTATAACAGCGCGCTTATGAAACAACGATCCTTCAGCGCTGCAATGCCCTACCTTGACCGAATTGGTGTCTTCCTTTCGGCAACCTGCCTATTGCATTGTTTGGCGCTGCCAGTACTGCTGACAATCGCGCCCATCACCCAAACCGGGCTTTTAGATGAGCAAACCTTTCACCTGGTTCTATTGTGGTTCATTCTGCCAGTGAGTCTGATTGCGCTTGGCATTGGTTGTCGCCAGCACAAAGACCTGCTCATCCTACTGCTGGGCGGCACCGGACTCAGCCTGTTACTGTTTGCCGGTCTGGTTGGGCACAGCGTTTTAACCCCCACCGCCGAGCGCGGCGTGACCATTGTTGCCGGTCTTATTTTAGCGGCGGCGCACCTGCGTAACTTTAAAATTTGTCGCGCCACGAATTGCGATCATGAGGATTCAACACACCACTAAGGCTGTGCATCAAATGAATCATCAGTGACACGGTTGGGCCGCCAACCTGAATGTGCGACCACCGAAAATTGAAATTGGCGCGTCCACCCCCTCGCGTTACCAAGTGATAGTTGGCCTTGTTTTGCAACGCAGACAAAGGCACCAAAACGATCTCTGCAACCTCATCAGGATCCGGCCGATAGGATACGTCAGCATCCGCCATGAAAACATTGGGCTCGATCAGATAGCCGGCGTGAGTGAAATAGGTTCCCAGGCAGCCGATGTAGGTCAGCGCGCTGGGCAGCACATTGATTTCCTCAAAGGTTTCCCGCAGCGCGGTTTGTTTTAAGCCATCATCTTCCGGCGCTTCTCGTCCGCCTGGAAAACAAAATTGTCCGCCAAAGCGGATCTTAGCGCTGCGCTTGGTCAGCACAATTGTGGGCTGAGCTTCATCTAATATCACAATGGCAACCGATGAACGACCCGCCCGGGCTTTAACGTCACTGGGCACAGCCGACTCGAAATGCGGATTCACGAGTTCATCACCCGATTGCCCCTTGCCCAGGGCGTGCAGGATCTCAGCACGCGTCAATGCGCGTTCTGACCAGCTCAATCGCTGCGTTGCGGCCGCGTCCACTTCATCAGGGTTGCGCATCAGCACGCCCGCTGTTCAGGATCATCAAGCGATCAAATGGGCTTTAAGGTCCCGATAACCCACCAAATGAATGCCCAAACTTTCGGCAAAATCGCGTAAAGATCGATCCAAGAAAGCCTCATAGTCGGCATGACGAGAGGCATGGGTATCGGCTATGGCTTCGAGTTCCGCGCCCGCAACCGCCGGATGAAACAGTAGGTGGGTGAGCCCCGGTTGCACGCCTTTAATCAGATCGCGATAAAAATCATGCTTTGAAGTCTTTGGTACGAGCGTTTCGATGATGATGTCATCAAGGGTGGGCACTTGATCCGTATCAATCATCGCCAAAACCTGCAGGAACTCATCCGCCATATCCCCCTCGCCCAACGCTTGGAGTCGATCCCGGGTAATTCTCGGCAAAAAGGCAGGCACACCGTATTCGTGAGCAAGCCGCAGATAACTGCCTAAAAACTTTGGATGCACCACAGACCCCATATGGGTATCAATGTGCGTCACGTCGATTCCAGCCGCCAACGCGCCATCGATTTGGGCCCGCATCTCGCCTTCTGCGGCGGCAACAGATACCTTGCGCACCGCATCTTCTCGGGTCGCCCATAAGTAGCCGTCGGCATCAAGCAAGCCGGTTTCTGGATCCCGACTACTGAGCGCAGGCCAGCGGTAGGTTGGATACTCTGCCGTGAGCGTTAAATGCACGCCCAAATCCAGCTGCGGGTTCGCTTTGGCCATCTGAACAGCCTCTTGAAACCAAGGCCCGTTCACCAAAATCGATGCGCAGGTCGCGGACCCTTCTGTTAGGCACGCAAGGCTTGCTGCATTCGCCGCGTGACAAAAGCCCATATCATCGATATGCAGAATTAAGACGCGGTCATCCGGACCATATCCCATGCGCGCAAGAAAAGGGTTCATCTCAGACAAACCTCGCCGCGCCCGAGCCATCCACCATCACCGCCCGACCGCAGGTTTCGGATTCGGTCATGGCGACCCATTCTGCTGGATCTTCGACGTTCGCCCAAACCCGTTCACCTGCTGGCGTTAAGCACACGAGGTGCCCCGCCTTTGGCCCTTCAGGGCCATACATCACGGTGTAGGACTCAACCGTTGCAGGACCATCATAGTCATCGAGGACCGTTCGGGTGGGCTCGGCATCCACCGCGTCCTGCACATCTGCAAACTGAAAATCTTGCGCTGGCGCAGTTGCGCTATAGACCCCAAAGGCATGCTTGGTAAGGTAACCACCATTGGCGGTAATCAGACCGATTTCGCTCGGATGCAACCGGCTGAGCTCAACCATCTTCGCAATACTGTGCATGACGTAATTATTTAAAGGCCCACCACCGAAGGTCAAACCACCCGTAATCGTCAGCGGTTTGGTGTCATCCAGCCCCAACTCGGCGACAGCGACCTGCACGGCTGATGGAAAGCAGCTGTAAACATCAACGCGGTCCAGTTGCGCAACCGTCACCCCTGCGAGCAAAAGGGCTTTGTTGCCGGCGTGCCGGATCGCTGGCGACGAATGCAGATTCGCGCGATTCGAAACCGCATAGGTATCATGGGCATTTGCACCCGACCAGGGGTAAACCCACTGGCTTTCTGGAATACCCAGCGCCCGCGCTTTTTCAACGCTGGTCATCAGTAACGCCGCACCCATATCCACTGCGCTGTTCGAGTTCATCAGTTTTGGATACGGGAAGCTCACCATACGATTGCTGGCGGACGCGGTTTTGATCTCCTCCGGGGAGACCTCTTTTTGAATCCAAGCGGTGGGGTTCTGAGCCGCAACCGCACTGAAGCCACTCCATAATTTGGCAATTCGATCGCGATGGTCTGCAATGGACTCCCCACGAGCATGGCGAATGGCATTTTCAAACATTGGGTACATCTGTATCGGCTGCGCGACACCGCGCGCCTTCTCCGCCTCACAGGACATCGGCACTTCTTCACCGAGCATTTTGTCGTAGGGGCCTTCCGTCTCGCGATAGGTCATCGTCTGACCCAGCTTGGCAAGCTTGGCTTGGGTGTTGCCAACCTCGGCGCCCACGACCAGGGCCACCTCGATCTCGCCGGCCAAAATATCCAGTGCCGTTTGACTCACCAAGGCCTGCACCGAGTTACCACCAAAGGGCGTACCAACCAGTTCTGGCTTATCAAGACCTAAGGCCTGGGCAAGATACCCCGCGGGCTGCTTATAACGCCAAATGCCCCGGACCACTCGAACACTATCGATGGCCGATATGATATCGGAGGACTGACTGTCAACCGCAGCCGCTTTCGCCGCCGTGAGCATCAAATCAATGGGCTCTCTCACCGCATCAGGATCAAAGCCGCGCTCAAGGATTTGACTAACGCCAACTAAAACAGGAGTAAGGGGATTCATACAGGACACTCATTATCATCGAGCCGACATTCTGCCACAGCCTGCGGTGGTTTTCATGACACCCCCGCGTTAGAGTATCGATCAATCGATAACTTGGTCCGTTACGTGAAACTTGCTGTCACCGCCTGGGATCTCAGCAGTGTTGAGGCCCTACAACGAATCCCCGATCAAGCTGCAAAGGCCGAAGCCATGGGCTTTGAGGGCTTTTGGTTGCCCGAAAATCATTTTGCAGGCCCCGCTGCGCTGAGCGCGCCGCTGATTTTACTGGCGGCTGCCGCGGCTCGAACCAGTACCATTGACCTCGGCACCACGTCCCTGGTTTTGCCCATCCGGCATCCGGTGAGTGTCGCAGAAGAGGTCGCCATGCTGGACCAGATTGCCCAAGGCCGACTCATTCTAGGCCTCGGACGCGGGTTCAGCGAAGACTTGTTCGACGTCTTCGGGGTAGATCCCCGCGAAAAACGCGCGTTATTCAAGCAATCCTTAACGCGCATGCTGACAATTTGGTCTGGGGAGGCGATTCATCACAAAGATGATCGTGGGCTGTACCTCTCCCCAAGGCCTTACCAAAGCCCGCATCCCAGGCTCTGGATCGCAGCCTTCGGGCCACTGGCGCTCAAGCAAGCCGCGGCATTTGGCTGCCCTTACCTCGCCTCGCCCATGGAAACCTTCAGTGAACTTTCCCAAAACTTTGCGCAATATCGGGCCGCCCTCAAAGCGGCAGATCAAGAGCAGCCCGACGTCGTGCCGGTTATGCGAACGATTTTTATTACCGAAGATGCCGCACTGGCGACGGCTGTTAGGGAACAATTGGGGCAAGAGAGCCGTCGCGCAGCGGCTCAAGATCAACCCGACCAGCCCGATCAACCCGCTTTCATCGTTGGCGCGGCAACCTTTGTTCAAGACACGCTAGCGCGATATTCAGAGGACCTAGGGGTTAACTACTTGATTGCCCGGGGCCGCATCAAAGGCATTACCGAGGCGCAACAGCTCGCCTCACACGCGGCTCTGATCACCCTGTTTCGTTAATCAATGATCTTGATCAGCTGCCCTGGTTCAGGCTCGCCCTGGGGGTACAAGCCATTAATGACTCGCAGTTCGTCTTCGGGATAATTCGGTAGATCCGACTGGGCTGCAAGGCTCGCCATCGTGGTGCCGAGGCTTGCTCGAACCACCTTAAGCTGGAGCGGTTTCGCCGCCTCAAAGTCGGCTTTCTGCATCCGCGCGAGACTAAAACCGATTTTGATAAAAGACCCGTCATCCGCCAACTTCTTCAGATCAAATTTTCCGGAACCTTGGCCGACAAAGGCCAGGCCCCGGCGTTGATCAAAGACGACAATCAATCGAATCGGCCGCTCGCCGAAGACGGTTTGCGCACGCTCCGCCGTTGCAATGTAGGCGGGCATCCCATCAATGGTGAGATCACGCCCTTCAATAACCTTAAAGCCGAGCCCCTCGTTCACGAGCGCCTCGGGGGTAAGACCTTTTTTCAGGCGAGCCGTACTGAGCTCAAACGCCGCGTCCCCGCTTGCAGACTCAAACAAGACCCCGCTGGGCACCTGCTTTTGCCGCCAGCCCTCAGGTAGGGCCAACGTAATACCAAGCCGGGCATGATAAAACCGGTTTCCCCGCAGCACGCCGGTTGTGCGCGTGAGTCCATAAGGCACGCCATCGAGCTGCTCGAGAAATTCATCGCTTGACCGATAATCATTGTTTTCAGCATTCAATGCCCGCGCCTTGATAACAGCCCGATCATAGCGTTCTGGGGTGGGCGGGTGCGACGTCACAAAACTGCGAAACAACGCATTCGAGCGCCCCTCGGCTCTGGCTTGTTTGAACTCAACCGACTCCAAGGCTTTAAACATTGCCATGACCTGCACCACGCTTTCTGGTGAGTAGCCGGCTTTCGCCATAATTTCCGCGCCAAAATTGTCCGCCTCAAATTCCTGATTCTGGTCGTACTGGGTAAACGCAAGATCGGTCGCGGTTCTCATCGACCGGTTGATTTCATTGCGCGAATAACTGCTACCACCCAATACCATTGCGGTGGCGGACCCAAGCGCGCCTTTTAGCAGTTCGCGGCGCTTCCTGCGTTTGTCGTGGGCCTTTAAGACGTGCATGATTTCATGGCCTAACACCGCCGCCAATTCAGATTCCGAATTGAGATGCATCATAAGACCTGTGCTGATAAAGATGTTCCCGCAGGCGTTGGTCGCCGCTTGGATTTGGGGCGTTTCCAGCACGTCAAAAGAAAAGGTTTCCTCGCCCACCTCGGCAACATCGACTAAGCGCTGACCCACCCGGCGAACATAGTCTTGTAAGGATGTGTTTTGGGTCACACCAACCGCCGTCATGGCCGCATTCGCCATCTGGCATTCTTGCTGTTTCCGAGCCTCACTTTTGGATAATTTACCCTCTGCCGCTGTCTCGACACCGTCCACCGCATCCGGGGCGTCATCTTCAACGCCCTCTTCAACGATGGCACTGTCGGTATTCCCGCGTTGATCCACTGCACTCGCCGCGGTCTCCAACGCGGGTTCATCCATCGTCTTTGCAGCCGGGTTTTCAGCCATAAGGCGACTGACGGGGTGCGCTGGCCCTTGCCGGATCAAGCCTAGCCCCGCCTCATGAGCACTCAAGCTCGGTTCGGCAAAGAGCAAGCCAAACAGTAAACTGATGATTTGTTTCAACACAATGGTATCCGCTCAGACCTTGCCCTGCATTATTCAGCACCCAACCTGAAAATCAACTGAACGAATTGCGCCCTAACCCCGTTTAAACCTATATTGCAGCAATGATTACTAAAAGGTGTTCCCGTCTTATGACCCAATTTCAACGGCTGAAGCGTTTCCAAGCGACTGTTGCCGGTTTGATTGGTACGGTATTCATCATTGGCTTCAGTGTGACCCTTGTTCCGGGCGTGCTTGCACAGAGCCTGCCAGGCCCTGTTGCCAACGCGGCGCAGCCATCCTTGTCAGAAGCAGATGTGCTGCAATCCAAAGCGGGGAAGGCAATGGCTGATCAAAACTGGGCTGTCGCTGAAGATCTACTGCTCCAAGCCCAACATGCACTGCACCGTGAGCATGGCGTCGTCACGGAACAACAAGGGCCAATTTTGGATCAATTAGCACGCGCGCACATCGAACAAAAAGACTACCGGCAGGCGAATCAATTTAAGCAATTCAATCATTTCTTGGGGCAACGAAGCACCTCGATTGATACCCGAGTCCAATCTGAAATTGCCTTGGCCCGCTGGTATCTTTACTCAGGACAATTTGATGCGGCCAGACGGTTATTGAGCGCATCGCTTAAAACCGAATTAGCGCGCGAGCCCTTTGAACCCGAACGGGCGTTACTTCGATTAGACATTGAACGATTTTCGGCTCGGTGCTGCCACAGCGATGATGCCATTAAACTGCTGGCGCGCGCTAAGACACAGAATTTGCCTGCCGATCTCATCGCACAATTTGAACAAAAAATTGGTGATCTACTCACCCTCGATGGCCAAGCAAACCTCGCAGCGGCGCACTACGCTCAACAAAACGCAGTTAAAGATCAAACGCCCCAATTGATTTCGGGACTGCGGCGATATAATGACCTCGACCCTAATAAAGTCGGTGATATGAAGCTCAGGCAAGAATTGCGCCGGAGAAGAATCTTAGCTGGCGTTTATCGCGATGAGGCGCTTTGGTCGCAAGCCCCTCAAACCTTTACCGTGGCTTTAAGCGAAGACTTCCTTCCGATTGCAGAGGCGGCACAATCGGAATTCGGCGGCTATACCGATAATTTTGAGCCCGTGATCGGCGCACCTTTTCGCTTCAACCTTGATCAACTCAAGCAGGCGCTGCCAACGCGATATCGAAAATTAGCGCGTTTAGAGACCCTAGAAGTACAGATGACGGTGGACATCACAGCGGAAGGCAAACCGACCAATATCCGCTTTGAAGATCGCTACCCACGCCAAGTTCGAGAACTCATGAAACAGGTTTTCAAAGTTGCGCGGTTTAAGCCGGCGATTCACGATGGATTGCCCGTTGAAACGTTGGACCTGCCCTTCGTGCAGCGGTTTAAAAGCGCTGACAGTCAAACCGAGGCGGAGGTGTAAGCATGCGCCCGATTCTCTTAACGCTGCTCATCCTCAGTGCATGCTTGGCCAAAGCCGCTCCGGACCCGATCCTCTCCCTGCTTTACAATACCGATGATTTGAACTTCTTAGAAAGCAAATCCAATAACGCAGCCTTGAACGCAACGCCTAATCTCTCTCAAGACCGAGCTCGAAGCCTTGCCGCGGACCTAAATGCAAGCCTTGCCAGTGCTGATCCCGAAGACCCCATTTATCTGGCCAAGCGACTGGCAAATGTCGGTATCCTCCAAACTTATGCAGGCGATCTGACGGAAGGCGATCAATCCTTGCGCACAGCGCTGTCCTATTTCAATCAAAATCAAAGCTTGTTCGACGCCCGATTACCCCAACTGCTCTCCGCTATTGGAATCAATGGTTTTCTGCGCGAGGACTATGACGCTGCAGAGGATCATTTTCGATGGAGCCAGAACATTCAGCACCGCAGCGATGGCTTGTTCACGGCGGAGCAAACAACCAACCTCAATTGGCTCACGCGCACCTATCTCATTACCGATCAGACCGATGCGGCCGACATTGCACAGCGATACGTGCTGAGTATTGCCGAAAAAGTCCTCCCTGCCGGAAGTCCAGCGCTCAGCCAGGTCAAAGTTGGCATTGGGGCTTATCTCGGCCAACGGGCCAAAACAATCTCGCCTTTTGCCGAAGACCTAGACCGTCTGCTCAGACAAACCTTATTTAATGATGCTATCGACCTACTCGACCAAGCTATTTTGGAAACAACGACAGCCGAGGGACCCTACAGCGTTAATTTAATTGATGCCCTGGAAACAAAAGCTCGGGTTTACAGCTGGCGAGGCAGTAGTCGTCAATTACAAGAGCAAGCCTTGGAGCAAATCCTAACCGTTGTTCAGAATCAGACTGTGGTCAACGCCGAGACCCTAACCCAGGCGTGGATGGCCTTAGCCGATGGTTATATCCTGACCGGTAACCGAAAAGCGCTGACGGCCTACCGCTCGGCTTGGCTCGCCGCCAACCCCGCGTCACCCCCTATTGAGGACGGCGCGCTGGTCGCCGAGGCCGAGGCCTTGGACGACCCACAACCCAAAAGCAGCTCGGTCCCAACGACCAGCCTCACCGATCCCGTCCTGCTCTGGCCCGACGCTTATCAGCCTATTTATTTTAGTGCCGTTGATGGCCCCGACTCGACGGCGTCCGATACGGAATATGCCGTAGACTTAAGGTTTAGGATCTCGACCGAGGGGCGAGCCAGGCGGATCAAAGTGGTAAATGAAAACGTGCCCAATCGAGAGGTGCGCTGGACCCGAACCATGGTTCTGAACAGTCGCTTTCGCCCAGCGTTGCGCAACGGCATCCCTGAGGAAGTTGACTTCTCCCTGCGCCAAGTCTTCATTCCTAGGCCCGACAAAGCGGCGGCGATTGACGCTAATCGTTCAACCACCGACGCCTCCGAGACCGACCTCGGCCCAACCCCTGAAGCCCCGCCGGTCGGGGAGCCCAGTCGAATTCCGTCGAACTCCTGACGTTGACAACATCGACCTGCCTAATCGTCAACCCCTGTTATAAACACCCGCAATTGCGCCGCGAGACCTTTGCATGCCGCATTACCTGGCCGAGCCAAGATCGGAATGGGCAAAACCAGTCCCGCTAAATAACTCGTACCATTGGAGTCTGCGCTGATTTGCCCCGAAGCACTCAAATTCTTCAAATCCCAAATAGAGGCTTCATACGAAGCGTCTTGTTCCCAATAGCTCATACCAAAGCAGCCGCCACCAAACGTGCTCACCGCACAACTCATAGACCCGCCTTTATCGACCGTCACGGTATCGCCTTCAATCCAGGCCAAATAGCGAATACTCGATTGGTCGATTTGCGCTTGAACACCCGCTTCAGCAAATAAACGCCCAAGATCATTAGCGTTGGTTGGCGCCGTTCGCGCTTCAAACCAGGGATACAGGTCATCTTTAAACTGATCTTCCGAGACCAACCGAATCGGATTACTGCCTTGACTCAAAATATCCGCCAAACAATCCGTGAAGCTTTCTTCGGTTTCACGATCGTTATAGGTCGCGCGGCCAAGGATCACCATCGCCTCGCCAGTACCCAGAACAGCATTGGTTTGACGGGACTGTTCAACTCGAGTTGTGGCACATCCGCCGAGCAGGAGTAACAGAACAACTGGAACAAGACCAAAAGCGCCCGTAACGCGCCGCGCTGCCACCCTCAACCCAGCTTTCCAGCTCATCGCCAAAACGCCTATCTTTCGGCGGGCCGTCGCCGCACGTCCAAAATCAGATACACATTTCCAACTATACCGTCTGTTACATAATCGGTTTTGGATCATTCTTGACTCCAACTGAATCCAACCAAGTCTGGACATTGCGCCGCTTTGGCCACTCCAACGCAACCCGCGCACCGGCATCCCGAATCGCTTCCACCGATGCTGCGTTAAGGGCATCGGTTGGCTGAAAGCCGCCGCCTTCGTTTTTGCCGTACCCGACTACCACCCAGGTATCCAAGACCGCCCCATCGGCATTCATCAACTCGAGCTGATACTTTGTCGACGCGGAGAAAAATTTCAATCCCGATAGCTCAGGCGGCAGGAACGCATATTCAAGCAGGCTTAGTTGCACGAAGCCATCCGGGCAGCGTACTCCTACGGCAATGCTTTTATCCTCAGCACGACAGCCCAGTGTATCCACTGGCTGGACCCCTTGGAACACGGTATCAAACAGGTTCTCGAAAAAAGCATTCTGCAGCGCGCCCAATTCAATCGTCCAATCTCCGCCGCCTCTCGGCAATTTTTCCCGGTGAATATGGGTACTGAACTCAGGCGGTCGGATGAGCCCTATTGAGACCGGTAATGGCTCGATGAGGGGCGTCGGGATCCGCCCGGATACCGTTAGGGTATGCGTGCAGCTTGCCAGCAGGGCGCAAAGAACCGTCACACTAAAGGCCCTTAGCGACCATTTGACTCGATTGATTTTGAACCGCTTCATTCTTTTCTACTTTGAGTCTTCGTTGAGTGGAAAACGCATTCCTTGCGCAAGTCTAAACCATAGATCTTTTTACGCATTGGCGACATCGATCTCACCAAAGCTTTGTTATCCCAACAATTTAGTGAGCCTTACACCAGAAAGCAAACGACGCCAATGCGATCCCCTTACCAGGGCCTGCCAGACAGCCCAGACAAAAAGCCAGCCAGGAAAATTACGAGCGCATAGGTCAAAACCAAAAGCCTACTCATCCAAAACTACGACAATCATCGTAATTCAGCTTAAATTCAGCTTTAATTCAGCAGAATTCCCCATTCATCACGGAGCCCGGCATGCGCCTTGCGTTACTGACACTCATTGGCCTTATTTTGATCACCGGGTGTCAATCGCCGAGTACACCGCCGTCAACGCCGCCCAGTATGCCGAGTCCGTCGTCACCCAGCATGCCAAGCCCGTCATCACCCAGCTCGCCCAGCATGCCAAGCCCGTCATCACCCAGCTCGCCCAGCATGCCAAGCCCGT
>JAFMIA010000079.1 GCA_017854255.1 Pseudomonadales bacterium | reverse complement strand
AATGTGCAGAAAGGCCACGGCCACGGTCATCACCGCGGCGTCTTCATTGATGCCAGAAACGAAAAAGTCCGCGCCAAACCACATAATCACGGCGGCGGTTGCCCCCCAACTGATGCACCCGATGTAACAGATGCGCAGGCTATGGTTAACGCGATCAACCAGACCAGCAGACCAGTTTTGCCCAACCAAGGGTACGACACTGGTTGAGATGCCAATTACAACCATACCGACGACCGATTCAATGCGGCTGGCAATCCCAAACCCTGCGATCACTTCATCACCAAAGCCAGCAAGTAAATAGGTCACAAGGCCTAGAGACACGGGTTGAATCAAATTTGTTGCAGCCGCTGGTAGACCAACCTGCAGGATTTGCCGGCAATTCGTACTGAAGTGCTTCAGCGAGTTGTACACGAGCCTTGCTTTAAAGAAATACCAGTATGCCGCCAGCGCCAATTGTGCCAAGCCGCCGATCACGAATGCCCAACCGGCGCCATTGAGACCCATCGGGGCGATGTCAAACCAACCAAAAATTAAAACGGGCCCCACTAACACTTGAATCACGGGCGCGATGGTCATGATGTAGCCTGGAAAGGTTGGGTTGCCGTAGGCCCGAATCAGACCGTTTGAGACCATGGCCAAACCCATAGCCGGAAAGCCAAGCAACCAGATACGACTGTACTGAGTGCTGAGGTTGAGCACGTCGCCGCTGGCGCCGAGGGTTGCCAGCACGGACTCAGATAAAAGGCTTAATGCAAAGGCAATCAAGATCGTTAAGGTGGTCACGAGCAGGTAGCAGTGGGTGACAATTTCTGAGGTGCGTTGGTGGTCGCTTTGGCCCATTGCCTGTGCAATTAGGGTAGATGCGCCAATACCAATGCCTCGGGTAAACGCATTCAGCGCCATCGTTAACGGAAACATAAAGGCGACCGCCGCCAATGCGCTCGTGCCGATCTGGCCAATATAGTAAAGCTCGATGAGGCTGCCTAAGGTCATGGCGAGAAAACCGAAAATCATGACGCTTGAGAGTTGCAAAACATGCAACCCGATCGAACCCTCGGTGTAGCGACTCTTTTGGATCACTGTGTTGTTGGCAGACATCGGAACCCTTGCTATCGGCGCCTAAAACAGGTTTTGCAGCAGCCATATTTTTTGTGACGCACGGTCTTGACGCGGGCTAATGAAAGTCTCTTGATTTCATGCTGAAATCCTTCAAGAGAGGGCTTAAGTCCTCTAAATGTCCGGCGACTACGTGAATGACCGGGCCTTTTTTTTCTAGGATACCTTTAACGCGAAGCAGTTGTCCTTTTAAAGTTTCTGCTCTGAAACGCGCCAAAACGGTATTAAAAATAACAATATTGATATTACCGGTATCATCTTCGAGCGTCATAAAAATAATGCCGGAGGCCGTTGAGGGACGCTGCCGCCCAGTGACCAAGCCGGCAACCTCAACAAACCGGCCGTGTCGGATGCTGGGTAATTGCGTGGCTTCAAGCGTGCGCTTTAAGGCTTTGTTCTGAGGTCGGATAATGCTCATCGGATGCCGGCCCAGGGTGAACTTTAGGCTGTTATAGTCTGCTTTAATATCCTCTATTTCGGAAGGGGCGGTAAGCGTTACGCTGTCACTGGGTGCCCAGCCCAAAGCTTCAAATAAAGGCGGGGGCTCAGCGATCCCGGTGGCGTGCCAATGGCTTTGATGACGATGCCCTGAGAGTTTTAAGCAGGCGCCGGAATCGACCAGGCGATCCAGATCTTTTTGATCAAGCTGAGCCTTTTGCTTTAAGGCATCCAGGCTCGCCCAGGTTCCAGCTTCGCGGCTCTGGATTAAGCGTTCGGCGCCGGCCTGGCTGAGACCTTTAATACTTTGAAGTCCTAGCCGGATAGCGGGTTGATCAGCGGCTGACAGGCTTGGCGTGCTTTCTAGGGTGCTCTCCCAATGACTTGATTGCACATCGACGGCGCGAACTGCTATCTGGTGACGTCGGGCATCTTGAATGAGCTGTGACGGGCTGTAGAACCCCATAGGTTGGCTATTGAGTAACCCGCAGTAAAAGGCGGCGGGCTCATGGCATTTTAACCAGGCAGAAAGATAAACCAGTAATGCAAAGCTTGCAGCATGGGATTCTGGAAAGCCGTAATCGCCAAACCCTTTAATCTGTTCAAATAAGCGCTCTGCAAATGCGAGGTCGTGTCCTCGATCCAGCATGCCTTGAATGAGTTTGTCGCCAAAGTGATTCAGGCCGCCTTTGCGTTTCCAGGCCGCCATCGCGCGCCGTAATTGATCGGCTTCGCCAGGTGTAAAACCGGCGGCAACAACGGCAAGTTTGATGACCTGTTCTTGGAAAATAGGCACGCCCAAGGTCCTTTCTAAAACAGATTTAACCGCGTCGTTGGCGTAGATAACCGGTTCGCCGCCTTGGCGTCGTTTTAGATAAGGATGGACCATCTTGCCTTGGATTGGGCCCGGCCGAACAATGGCCACTTGAATGACCAGGTCGTAATAAGTGGCGGGTTGCAACCGAGGCAACATGGCCATCTGGGCTCTGGATTCCACTTGAAAAACCCCAATGCTGTCACCGCGTTGGAGCATTTTGTAGGTCGCGCTATCTTCCTTTGGAATGCTCGCAACCGTTAGCGCTTGGGGCCTAATCTGATTGATCAGGTCAATTGATTTTCTGATGGCGGTCAGCATGCCAAGCGCGAGAATATCTATTTTTAATAGACCCAGTGCTTCAAGATCATTCTTATCCCACTGGATGATGGTTCGATCCGGCATGGCAGCATTTTCAATCGGTACTAAGTGGGATAACGGGCCACTCGAAATCACAAATCCACCCACGTGTTGCGAGAGGTGTCTGGGAAAGCCCAGCAGCATCTCAACCAAGGCGATGTATTGGTTGATGATGGGGTTGTCGTGATGCACTCCGGCTTCTTCGAATCGTTCAAGTAGACTTGTTTTTTGGTCCCACCAAGACAGGTTGCTGGCAATTTTCTCAACCAAAGGTCGATCAAGGCCAAGGGCTTTTCCAACATCTCGGATGGCGCTTTTCGGTCTGTAGGTAACGATGGTTGCCGCAAGGGCCGCCCGCTCGCGGGTGTATTTTTTATATAAATATTGAATGACTTCTTCTCGGCGGGCATTCTCAAAGTCGACATCAATATCCGGTGGCTCATCACGCTCCTTGGAGATAAAGCGTTCGAACAATAGGTTCATTTGAGCTGGATCGACCTCGGTAATTTCTAGGCAATAACAAACGGCACTGTTGGCGGCGGACCCTCGTCCCTGACATAAAATATCGCGTGATTTAGCAAATCGAACGATGTCGAAAACGGTCAGGAAGTAGTACTCATAATTCAGCTCGTTAATCAGATCTAATTCTTTTTTGATTTGCACGGCAACGGTGTCGGGTATGCCGTCGGGCCAACGTTGATTGGCGCCGGCCCAGGTTAAGCTCGATAGATACGATGCCGGTGTTTGATGCGTTGGCACCAGCTCTTTCGGGTATTCATAGCGGAGTTCGTCGAGTGAGAAGGTGCAGGCCTCAGCGATGTTGCGAGTATTGAACAGCCACTGCTGAGGATAGAGTTCGGTCAATTCAGCACGGGTTTTGAGATAGCGCTCAGCATTGCTTTGTAATAATCGACCGGCAGATTGAACTGAGCATCCATGGCGAATTGCGCAAAGGGTATCGAGTAACGGTTTTCGGTTGCTCTCATGCATTTGAATATCACCACAAGCAACAATCGGTAGGGTGTGTGCGGAGGCGATGGCTTTTAGGTCTTCTGTCTGGACATGATCGAAGCCGTCGAGCGCTCGTACAGCGCCAAGCCAAAGCCGGTCGCCAAAGAGGGTCTTTAACGCACTTGGTCGGCCGCCGGGTTCAAGTCGTTGCTGATGTTGGGGTATCCAGATCGCAATGAGATGTTCGGTTGATCCCTTGAAGTCCTTCAAGGTTACCTGGTATTGACCTTTCTTGGCCCGCCTTCGGGCCAAGGTGATGATATGACAGAGTTCGCCATAGCCTTGTCGGTTCTTCGCAAGAAGGATAATTTTAGTGCCGTCTTCTAAGGTGAGTTCGTTACCGATAATGAGTTTTAACTGACATCGTTTAGCTGCGATGTGGGCTTTGACAACACCGGCCATGGAGCATTCATCGGTAATGGCCAGTGCGGTATAGCCCAGTGCTGAGGCGCGCTCAACTAATTCTTCTGGATGTGAGGCCCCTCTTAAAAAGGTGAAGTTTGTCAGGCAATGCAGTTCTGCATAGGCGGCGTGAGGTGAGCCAACCGGGGTGGATTGATGCACAGCGTTTGGCATTGAGGGTCGGGCATCCGGTGTCATCTGCTTCAGATTACGGTCTTAGGTGATTGCGGTTTGAAGGGTTCACTGTTGATTTGATTCGTTTTATTGATTCGGTTTTGGCGGATTCATTGTGGGTTGATTGAGCCCTTCAGGTTTAGGTTTGTGGATTGCATCAATGCTGTATAAATGTACAGTATAATGAACGCAAAACCAATATGAAACGAATACGAAACCAACACAAAAGGAACCCAAAGCGAAGCAATAGACTTGGCGCGGGTTTTGGCGTGGTTTGGTGGTTTAATGAGATCAGTCGGTAAGGGATCTTTGGTTGAGATGCTTGCTTGATTTGTTATATTGATGCCCTTTGGTGGATAGGGCCTATCCACTGCAGCGTCTTCTTGTGCGCCGAGGGATCTTGGCAGAATTTGAGGGATCATGGCGAAACTCTACTTTTATTATTCATCGATGAATGCGGGCAAGTCGGCATCTTTATTACAGTCGAGCTACAACTACCAGGAACGGGGTTTGAGTACCTTATTACTCTGCCCGGCGCTGGATGACCGTTATGGTGAAAACCAAATCACCTCCAGGATTGGGATCTCTGCGCCCGCAACGGGGTTCGCAAAAGGGGTGGATTTATTCGAGTTGGTAACCCAGAAACTGAGCCAAAATGTTATTCATTGTGTGATGGTGGATGAGGCTCAATTTTTATCGAAGGCTCAGGTTTACCAGTTGGGCCAGGTCTGTGATGAAATCGATATCCCGGTACTTGCTTATGGGCTCAGGACAGACTTTCAAGGTGAGCCTTTTGAAGGGAGTCAGTACCTGCTTGCCTGGGCGGATAACCTCAAAGAACTCAAAGCGATCTGCCACTGTGGCCGTAAAGCGACGATGGTTTTACGATTGAATGAGGCTGGGGATGTCATAACCGAAGGCGCTCAGGTGGCAATTGGGGGTAACGCGAACTACGTATCGGTTTGTCGGCGCCATTACTATCTGAGTTATCACAAAAAACCGTCAGCGTTTGCAAACTAAGGCATTCGAATGTAAGCAAACCCGCGCCGAGCGAGCGGGTTCAAGCAACGAGATGGGTCACATCGGACCCAGGTAACCAAATTTTAAAGCACATCGACTCGTTAAATCATCACAGGAAATTTTATGAAAAACCAACAATGGCGGCTATCGTCGCGCCCAGAAGGACTGATTGGTCCCGAACATTTCGAGCGAGGGATGGAGACGGTTCTGGATCTCACCGCCGGACAAGTTTTGGTCAAAAACCTGTATTTGTCATTCGATCCAACCCAGCGCGGGTGGGTTAACGACACAGAAAGCTATATGCCGCCGGTTGCAATCGGTGAAGTGATGCGGGCGGGTACAGTCGGGCAAGTGGTGTCGTCCGAGGCGCCTGGTTTTTCTGTCGGTGATCTGGTTCAAGGGCTCGGCGGTTGGCAAGAATACTTCGTCAGTGATGGCGGCCTGGGGCTGAGCAAGCTGCCGGCCGGCATTACGCCCCAGCAGGCCCTTGGGGTCTTCGGAACCACGGGTCTCACCGCATACTTTGGCTTACTCGATTTAAGCGATCCCAAACCCGGGGATACCATTTTGGTATCGGGTGCCGCCGGCGCGACCGGTCAAGTGGTTGGGCAAATTGCGAAAATCAAAGGCGCTCGAGTGATTGGTATTGCAGGTGGTCCTGAAAAATGTCGATGGCTGGTCGAGGAAGCCGGGTTTGACGCGGCCATTGATTACAAGAATGAGTCGGTTGATGCGGGTATTCAAAGGTTGTGCCCGAATCGGATCAATATCTTCTTCGATAATGTTGGCGGAGATATTCTTGAGGCGGCATTAGATCATCTGGCCCTGAATGCGCGCGTCATCCTGTGTGGTGGCATTGCAGGTTATAACGCGGTGACGCCAGTGCCTGGTCCAAAAAATATTATGAACCTGGTGATTACCCGATCACGAATGGAAGGCTTCATTGTCATTGATTATTTAAGTCGAATGGCGGAGTTCCTGGCTGACATGGTTCCTTGGTATCAGTCTGGAAAAATTATCCACCTTGAAGATGTGCAAGAGGGCTTTGACGCCATTCCTGCGACCCTGCAAAGATTGTTTTCAGGGCAGAATCAAGGCAAACAGTTACTCCGTTTAGCGGATCCTGTTTAAGGTGACCGCACCGCTCGTCGCTGCAATTTGGGTCGATGCAGATGCTTGCCCAGTGCCCATTAAGGAAACCCTTTTTAAGGCGGCTGAGCGAACCGGGATTAAGGTTACCTTGATCGCCAACCATCCGATGCGAGTACCGCCGGGCGATCATATTCATTTCATTCAGGTGCCTCAGGGTTTTGATGTTGCCGACCATCGCTTAGTGCAAGAGGTTGCGCCAGGTGATTTGGTTGTCACCCAGGATATTCCGTTGGCGGCAGAATTGGTTGAATTAGGTGCTGAGGTGGTTAGTCCTCGAGGCGAGGTGTATTCGCCTGAGACGATCAAGGCGCGGTTAACGATGCGGGATTTTATGGAGACCCTGCGGGCAAGCGGCGTTCAAAGCGAAGGGCCCGCGCCGCTTTCCAATAAAGATCGTCAAAAATTCGCAGCGGTGCTAGACCGTTATTGTCACCAGCGACAGTTGAAATTACCCCGATGAGCCGAAGGCAAAAGGAGACCTAGGATGAAGATTGAAGCCGGACAGGTTGTGGTCATGGATTACAAAGTGGTGGATGAAGCGGGGGCGGTGCTTGAGCACAGCGCGCCGGGTGCGCCCATGGTGTATCTCCATGGACATCGTAATATCCTGCCGGCTCTTGAAGCCGCCCTAGCTGGTAAAGCCGAAGGGGAGCAGGTCTCTGTAACCTTAACGCCAGAGCAAGCCTATGGCCCTCGTCAGGAAGGTGCCCTTGACCGGGTGCCGATCAAATATTTGGTCAAGCCGCCAAAGCGGATTCAACCCGGCAGTTTGGTCCGGGTGAATACCAAAGACGGCGCGCGAGACGCGGTGGTGGTGAAGGTTGGTCGGTTTAATGTCGATCTAGACAGTAATCATCCCTATGCAGGTAGAACCTTGACCTTTGAGCTTGAAATCCAAGTCGTGCGGGCCGCGACCGCGGATGAACTGGCGCACGGCCACAGTCACGGTGTGGCAGGTAGCGCAAATCACCACGATTAACTGCTTGGGTTAAGGCTTATCGGCCTTGCCACACCGGTGCCCTTTTTTCTGCAAAGGCGCGTGGCCCCTCCAAAGCATCCGCACTCTTTCTTCTGAGTAGTTCTTCGGGGTAAGTCTTTTCAAAGGCGGCGGGCAGGGGATGATCAAGGCCTTGCATCGCGCAGGCCTTTGTTGCGCGAACGGCCAAGGGCGCGCAACGAAGAATGTCATCGACATAACCTTGAACGGTTGCGCGCAACTGGGCTTTGGGCACCACTTCATTAATGAGCCCGAGTTCATAAGCACGTTGTGCGGAGAAGTGCCGGCCAGTGAGCAGGTAGCCCATCGCCGGTTTTAAGCCGATCTGGCGGGGCAACCGATGAACCCCAGCACTGCCAGCGATTAAGCCGCGAGTTGGCTCAGGTAAGCCAAACGTTGCATGATCCGCGGCAATGATCAGATCGCAGGCCATGGCGACTTCTAGCCCGCCACCGAGGGCATAGCCATTGACCATCGCAATGAGCGGCTTTGGAAATTGCCAGCGCTCGATGATGTGACGCGTCGCGTCTTCATAGGCCTTGACCTCATCAAGTTGCGCCCTTGATGCGGTTTTCAACAGTGCGCGGGCTTTGAGGTCGGCACCCGCGCAAAAAGCTTTATCGCCGGCGCCGGTAATGACGGCTAGCCAGATATCATCATTGGTTTCCACTTCATCCAGGTGTTGTGACAGCTGCCACCGCAATTCAGGATTCAGCGCATTCAAGCTGTCTGGGCGATTCAGGGTAATCCAGGCAACATGGTGTTCGACGACGAGGGTCGTGGTGGGCGTTGTAATCATGGTGGCGCTCCCTTGCGCGAGGATTAAGGCGTGGCTAGCTGCTTTTTGGTTGCGCGGCCGGCAGAGACGGCGCGTAGTACGGGAAGTCTGTTTGGCTGCTGGCCATTGTTAACAAACTGGTAAGCGATTGATGCGCGTTCAAGGTTTCGAGTTGTTTGATGGTCACCGTCATCATGCCGAAGTCGTCATTGCTATTGCGTTGTAGCGCTTCAGACGGTGAAATCCAAATACTTTCAGTCGTCTCGGCGCCATCATGTCGGTGCAATTGATTTAGTGGCGCGGCGGTAATAAAAAACCGTGTATCAAATCGCCTGGGCCTGCCTGCAGGCGTGACCCAGCGGTTGAAGTAGTGGATTTGATCAACGGCGAGGGTTAACTGCTCGCGCGCGCAGAGGGCTTTGAGCGTCAAGCTGCCCGCATGAATCTCGGCGCGCGCCTGATCCAGGTTCATATTGCTCGTGTCAGCAAGTGCGCCGTCTTCGGTATACGCCAGTAAAATGCCCGATTCTTCGAAGGTCTCTCGAATCCCAGCAACCCAACAGGACTGCCAGGCTTCCCCGAGCGCTTTTTGCTGAAGACGTTGCGGCGCGCCCAGCGGGCTGAAATAGTTGATCAGTTCTGGGTCCGCATCGGCTTTGTCAATTTTACCGCCTGGAAAAACATACATGCCCCCGGCAAAAACAGCGGCGTTGGTTCGGCGCAGCATTAGAATTTCGTACTGCGGCACTGCGGCTCGGGCAATAATAACCGTGGCGGCTGGGCGGATTGGCTGCTCAGTCATCGGCCTGAATCACGCCTTGTTGAGATAAGGCGGTGATCGCATCCGGCGTGAAATTAAACTCTTGCAGGATCGCCTTTGAATGTTGGCCAAGGGACGGCGCCGCGCGGGTGGGCCCGACGGGGGTTTTAGAAAACCGCATGGGAATTCCAACGGTCGTGTAGTCGCCGTGGGTTGCATCGTTAATGGTTGGGAAGAGATTGATCGCTTGGGCTTGGGGGTCTTGGGGGACCTCATGAAGGCCTAGGACCGGTCCCCAAATAAGGCCCGCAGCATCAAATATTTTGCCCCACTCATCGCGGCTTTTTGCCGCTAAGGCCTCGTCAACACCCTGGGTAAGTTCGGGCATGTGATCGTATCGACCTTTTGGTGTTGCGTACTTCTCCTCAGTGAGCCAATGCTCAAGGCCGAGCGCCCGACAGAAGTCGAGCCATTGGCCGGCACCCGGCATATTGAATACGACCCATTGGCCGTCCCCGCAGGGATATCGGTTGGCGGTGGGCGTCAACATATTCGGTCGGGCGCGTCGCCGAACCGGCGCCGAATCCATGGCGGTCGTTGCATAATCGGATGCTTGGGTCCAAACCGCCGTTTCGAACAGAGACGTTTCGATGGTCTGCGCCGTCCCGGACCGTTCTGCTTGTCTCAGCGCTGCGAGAATGCCGGCGACAAAGGCAAGGCCCGTGGTGTGGTCACCTTGTGCGGGTCGCGCTTGGGGCACAATCCCGTCATCACCCTCACGCATTGCATCATAAAGACCGGATCGGCCGAAAAATGCGGTGACATCGTATCCCGGCCGCCAAGCGTCGGGCCCAGTCGTACCATAGCCCGTGAGGGTTGCATGCACTAAAGTCGGGTTGATCGCAAACAGGGTTTCCGGATCTAGGTGGTATTTTTGCTGCCGTTCAAGGAGCAGATTGCACATAAAAATCTGGGCTTTGCTGCATAAATGCTGAACGATTGCGATGCCTTCGGGTTGCGTCAGATCCACGACCAGCGATTCTTTACCGCGATTATCAACATCAAATTGGAAGTCGAAGGTTTTTAAGGGGCTGTCAATTTTCGGCGCGCGACCCATATTGCGCATCGGGTCCCCGCTGGGCGGCTCAATCTTGATCACACGGGCGCCGAGGTCTGCCAAAATTGCACCGGCACTGGGTGACGCCATCCAGTTATCGATTTCAATCACCAATATATCGTCGAGAGGGGAAACCACCTGATGTACTCCTTAAATCTGCCGAGGCCCCATAATAGGAGAGTGCGTGTCATTAGGAAAGTCGCGATCGGAATTGGCTAATACAGTTGATGCGATGCTTTGTGGCCAGATTTTATTCTGGATCGATGCTGAGTTGAGCAAGCTGCAGGATGATCAGGTGATGAAGCGGTAACAAACAATGCCGCACCTTTAATTCGGGCTTCGGGGTGAGCGTAAGATGTGAGCTAGCCGGTGACGTTATAAATTGTGATTGAACTTGCTTACGCGATAGCCAATTCGAGATTGGAACGGATCAGAGACACTGCAACACGTTTGAGTCCTTTAAATTACAGGCAGGGCGCGCAAAGAACGAACAAGGGCCGTGCCAAACCTGTTCTGACTTCGGTAGGTCGCTTGAGACGCGGTGCACGACGATAAAGGTGAGTCTCCAAATTGGATCAGCGAGATCATTAAGGTAACGATTGGTCGATAACCTCTTTGTTAAGCCCCTCTTGGAGCACCGCTGTATGGCTACTTTAGTCGAGATATTCGCATTTTAGCGGTCGCATTAAATTGTGCTTCAAATGCGACTTCCATATCAAAATCTGCTGTGAGACTTGTTCCTTTAACTGCGTTCCCAGTTGCATAATCGATCAGCTGCAGGACCAAAACTTCTTGGTAGAGCTTGCGGTTGAAATCGCTTTTGATGCGCGCTTGATTATTGTTAGCGTAATTAAAATCGACAGCGCCCCATTGATGAACACTGTACAGACCTGGCCTGTCGGTCACGATCAGAATGTTTCTCATGGGGTGATGCTGCTGTAAATAAGTTAGCAGGGTCTGGTATTGCCTATTTAAGGTTAAGGTTTGAGTGGCTTCGTTTTTCCCCGCCGTAGGCCAGTAAAAAAGACATAAACTAAAGCCTAGAGTCAGTAAAACCTTTGAGCAATGTTCGCGTTTAATCGGTGTTTTGCGAATGATCTGATCTAGAGCAAAGATCGCGAAGCTAATGATAAAGGGCAAGAAAATAATACCGAGCCGTATGGTAAAAACGGCGGTTAAATTGCCCCAAAAATACGCAAAAATAACGACAACCAGTGCGACAACAGAAAGAGTAGAGGCAAGTAGTATCGCTTTAGTAGGCGCCTGCACGGCTTTGCGATGATAAATAAGTTGCACTAAAGCGATCACAAAGCCTGTTAGCGCGAGATAAAACATGATGGCAATGGTGCCGTATAACGCTTTATCAGCAGTGAAATATGGCCAGGCTAGCTCGATATGTTTGAGCCAATTATCGATGCTGAAGAGCGCATCCTCTCCAACAACTTGATAGTCGCTCTTGTCGGTTTTGATTAACCGTTGCCAAGCAATCGGGAGGAAAAAAAATGGCGCCAATAAAATCCTAAATGATATTTTTGAGAAGTCTGGTGCCCGTAACATCAAAATAATCGATAGACCCAACGTAAAAACAAATACCGCAGACTCATACCGAGTTTGCGCTAATAACACTAAGGTAAGTGCTAAGCGCTCCAAGTGATAGCCATCTTGGTCCTGTTGATATTGGTAAAACCAGCAGAAGGCGGTTAGAGCCAAAGCAAGGTTAACGATTTCAAATCCGCTCGAGGTAACGGACAAAACAAATACCGGAAAGGCCGCCAGAGAAATTGCGCCGAATATGGCTAAGCTGGGCTGGAAAAAGCGCGATAACAGCCAGTAAAATGCCCATAAACAAGTGACTGCGGCAAAGGCATTGACGATAAAGCCGTTATACGCGCTATAGCCCTTGATGCTGTGCATAACGTAGATTAGAAAAGGGAATAAATTTGGGCGTATACCCCATTCTGAATCGATTTTGTGCTGCTGGTTAAAGTAATAAAGGGCCGATGTGCGGTTCGCGAAACTGTGTTCCTGATACATGCTGTTAGCAACACCCAGCAAATTGGTTTCGTCGGCCAGTATCCTAAATTGAAGTGGGCTGGCTAAAAACATCAACCCTACAACGACAATGAAGAGTAAAACAATCCAGCCGTGTTGTCGGATAAACAACAACAGAACCGCAGCGCTGAACTGCCTAGGTAGACTTAAGTACGCCCAGTAGACAAAGCTTGCGAATAACAAATAAAAGCCGGTGGCCTGGTACAGCTCACTAAGGAGCGCTTGGGGAATAAAGAGTGAGAGCAGACAAGCTGACGTGCAGAGCAGGATGGTTACCAATAATAATTTATCACGTTTATTCAATGATGATAAAAAGCGCATGGTTTAATTCTTTCGTCGGTTGTTCTCATTATTCTAATGCATCGTGGTCAACAGATCACATTTTGGATCTGGGAGATCGGGTATTAATGCTTAACACCGCGATATTTTGAGGTTTTCGTTTGGTTTCGATCGCCGGTTAGTTGCAAGGTAGAACTGACAGCATTGTAAAAAAGTGTTCTAGATGGGGCGCAAGGGTAGGAGCCGAAGCTGCTGAGCGCTACCTAGATTGGGGTCACTGCGTCCTGCTGACCCTAACCCCCTCAAAGAACCAGTGTTGTTATCTACTGCGCCCTGACTTCTTAGCCGCGCCAGGAATCTAGAT
>JAFMIA010000020.1:6135-45475 GCA_017854255.1 Pseudomonadales bacterium | reverse complement strand
TGCGCCCACGCCATGGCAACGCATGCAATGCTGGTTATACAAGCCGAGACCCGCGCTGATCTCGGCGTCGCCCGCAACCAAGTCTGGCGGATCGATGACCAAAGGCTGTGGCGACGAATCAGGCAACTTAGCCTGCCCCCCTAACTTGAACACGAGCACCCGTCCCGGTGCACTGTGCTGAACCTCCGGTTGCGACAGCACAAGCCCGACAGCGCCGCCCCATCCCGCCATAATCGCAATGTATTGCTCGCCAGCCACCTCATAGGCAATCGGGGGCGCGATCAGTCCAGATCCCGTCGGGAAGGACCAGATTGGCTCACCCGTTTTGCTTTGATACGCAACCAGATCCCCTGTGCCCCGCCCCTGAAAGACAAGACCTGTGCGGGTGGTGAGCACACCCCCATTCCACATACTCGGTAGTGCGACCTGCCAGGCCGGCTGCTGCCGGACCGGGTCCCAGGCGATCAACTGTCCTCGCATCAAATGCTTTAAAACCGGCGCAAGATAATTCGGGTCAAGACTCGCCAGCGGATTATCCTGGACCGCTTGGTCATTTTGCCCGGTATTCCAATGCGGCCCCGCTTGATGCTCATACGTCTCGGGATGGTTGTAAACCGACAGATTTTGCATCGCAGGTATGTACACCAAACCTGCATCCGCGTTAAACGCCATGGGCTGCCAGTTATGGCCACCAAACGGCGCTGGCCGGACGATTTGTTCGGTTTTAAGGTAGCTTGCAATCTCTGTTTCAACCGGGCGGCCGGTCTCGAGATCAATATGACTCGCCCAATTCACGGGCACATACGGCTCAGCCGAGATCAGTTCTCCCGACACGCGATCCAAGACATAAAAGAACCCATTTTTTGGCGCTTGCATGATGACCTGCCGGTCTTCACCCTCAATTTTTAAATCAGCCAAAATCATGTGCTGGGTCGCGGTGTAATCCCAATTATCGGCCGGCGTTGTTTGATAGTGCCAGCGATAGGCGCCGGTCGTGCCGTCGAGCGCGACAATCGACGATAAAAACAGATTGTCGCCACCGCCTGGGCTGCGAATCTCCCGATTCCAAGGCGAGCCATTCCCGACGCCGATGAATAATAAATCCAAATCCGGGTCGTACACCATCGAATCCCAAACCGTACCGCCGCCGCCATATCGCCAATAGTCATCGCCGCTCCAGGTTACTTTGGCGGTCTCCAACTCGGGCTGAGCCTGAGGCTGGCTCGGGTCGCCCGGCACCGTGAAAAACCGCCAATTCAGCGCGCCGGTTTGTGAATCATAGGCCGAGATGTAGCCGCGAACGCCATATTCAGCACCGCCATTACCAATGACCACTTGATCCCCCACCAATCTTGGCGCCCCGGTAATCGTGTACGGTTTGGACTGATCGATGGTCAAGACAGACCAGATCACTTCCCCGGTATGCCGATCCAGCGCAATCAAGCGGCCGTCGAGGGTGCCGACAAAGAGCCGATCCCCCAAGACCGCAACCCCTCGGTTAACGACATCACAGCACGCATTGGCGCCCCAAGCCTTGGGCACTTCTGGATCAAAAAACCAGCGCTGCGCGCCGGTTACGGCATCCAGTGCATAGACCTTGCTCCAGGAGCCGGTCGTGTAAAGGGTGCCCTCAATGACAATCGGTGAGGCTTCAAGCCCTCGACGCGTACCCGTGTCGAAAGACCAGGCGAGGCCGAGGTCTTGGATATTATCGGGATGAATTTGGGTCAGCGGCGACTGCCGCTGCTCAAACGTATCCGCGCCATGCAAGGGCCAATCGGCGACGACGAGCGGCGCCCCGATGAGCGTCAACAAACTCACAACGGCTTTCAGGACTACCCGTAACGGATAAACCGAAAGGGCTCGCGGTGAGCCGTCTGGGTAACCTGCTTGTTTCGTTTTGCCTACCGCGACTAATGCCATTGTTTGACTTCCTTTCATTGCGCTTTGTCGTCTCTTACTTTGAGCTACCGAATGCTGTGGCCCTGGATGTGCCCGCTGGCTAGATCGAATCCTTCACAGCGGCGTCAGGCCGAGGCCCAGCCCGCCGTCAACATCCAGTAACGCGCCCGTTGTCCATTTTGACTGCAGCAGAAACACAATGGCCTCGGCCACTTCCATCGGCTGGCCAATTCGGCCTAGGGCATGCAACGCCGCGAGCGCCGTCATCCTTGTCGTTACGTCTTCAGGGGAACCTAATCCTGCCCGCTCATTGATTTCCGTCATCACGGCACCTGGTATCACGCAGTTTACCCGAACTTTCTGGGCGCCAAGTTCCGCCGCCATCACCTGGGTCAACGTTTGCAGCGCCGCTTTGGTTGCAGCATAAGGTGCCGCCCCCGGAAAAGCCCGACGAGTATGAATCGAACCCAAGAAAATAATCGCGCCTTGCCGAGCCGCCAGCGCAGGCGCTGCAAGTTGCGAGAGCATCATGCCGGAGATGACATTTTGATTAAAGATGTCGAGCAGTCGTTCTTGGTCAAACTCGGCGATTGACGCGCGGTACATGTTCCCAGCGTTACTTACCAACCCGTCTAGTCCCCCGCCATGGGCCAACGCTTGACGAAGCAATTCCGCTCGGTCTCCCGCTTGGGTGACGTCTGCCGCGACAGCCAGACACCGATCGCCAAGCCGAGCCGCAACCGCATTAATTTTCTCGGCACGCCGGCCGCAGATCGTGACCTGTGCACCAAGCGCAACCAACTGTTCCGCCGTCGCTTCACCAATACCCGAGCCGCCGCCCGTGACGAGATAGGACTGACCTTTCACGATGTAACCTCCAAGTCTTTTCTCATCGGGCCGCAAAAACCCAGCCGCCCCAGTCGGGCAACGTCAAGCCTTGCCGCTGCCGAGTTTATAACGGTCTTCTCACGCCAATGGGGTCCGTTTGCGTGCAAGCCTGTTTTGGACACGCAAGGGTCACGATCTCGGCAGATGCGCGAGCACGCTTTGGATGACGCCACCGTCAACAACCAACTCATGACCATGAATATAACCACTCGCATCGGATGCCAAAAACAAAACCGCCTGTACGACATCCTCCGCCGTACCAAGACGCTTGAGCGGCACGCCACCACTGCGCTTTGCCCGCACTTTGTCATCTAAAAATATCGGTGCTGACATGCCCGCATCGATAAATCCGGGCGCCACCGCATTGACCCGGATACCCAAAGGCCCCCACTCAAGCGCCTGAAGCTGCGTCAGACTGGTGATTGCTGCTTTGGTCGCAGCATAGATTCCAACGTTCGGCGCGGGGTGGACCGCATTGACCGAACTCATGTTGATAATAACGCCACCACTTTGCGCGGCCATCGCTTGCGCCGCAGATTGCGCGCAGTTGATCGTCCCGATCAAATTAACCCCAATGACCGATGCAATATCATCAGCGGACTGATCCAGTAGCGGACCAAAGCGCACAATCCCCGCATTGTTTACCAAGAGATCCAATGCGCCAAAGCGCTGAATGGCATTGGCAACGGCCACCTGATCAGAAACATCAACCGGTAATACCTCACTCGCACCCAGCTCCGCCACTAAACTTTCCGCCGCAGCCGCATTTTGATCCAAAACGCCAACCCAGTAGCCTGCTGTCACAAGTCCTCTGACGATCTCGGCGCCAATGCCTTGACCGCCGCCGGTCACGATTGCTCGTAGAGTCATAGGGGTCTCCAATGGGTTATCTTTTAGCGAATGCCACACAAAGTTACCGGATCATTTACCCAGATGCTACGCCTAGGATTATGCCTTGCTTTGGCCACCTTAAAATCCCCTGGAAGAGCGCCCTAGGCTTATCAACCAATTGAACCTTCCTTTAAAATTTATCGCATCGGCCGACACAGAGGTGCAGCGAAAATCCAAGGATTGGTGCTTGATCCAACCGTGATACTGCTGCTAGTGTTTTTGCTAGGACCTAAACCCATCAAAGAGGCCGCCCATGGTGACAATAATTGTTAATGATGAAGCGCGGACCGTGTCAGCGAGCCCTGACACGCCGCTCCTGTGGGTTTTGCGGGACCATCTTCACCTAACCGGCACGAAATATGGCTGCGGGATTAGCCTGTGTGGGGCCTGTACGGTCCATCTCAACGGTGAGGCTGTGAGATCCTGCACCCTGCCACTGGCAGCAGTAGCAGACCAGCGCGTCGAAACCATTGAGCATCTTGCAGTGGGCGGTGATTACAACGCGGTTCAAAGCGCCTGGCTGGACGAAGACGTGGCCCAGTGCGGTTATTGTCAGTCCGGCCAAATTATGGCGGCGACTGCGCTATTGAACAACAATCCATCTCCGAGCGATGCAGAAATCGACGCTGCCATGGCGGGCCACATTTGTCGTTGTGGAACCTACCAAAAAATTCGAGCCGCGATTCATCGCGCTGCAAACGTAACCGAGAGCGGAGGGTCCCAAGCATGAGCCGTTTGCCTGCAGATCCCAGCCGCAGAACTTTTTTAAAATCCTCCAGCATGCTCGCAACCGGTAGCTTACTGGTCGGGTTCGAGCTGCCTTATAGTTTGGCTTCAGCCCCCAAAGCAAGCAGCGCCGCCTCGCTGATGACCGATGCCTTTATCCGTATTGATCGCGATAACACCATTACCGTGCTTATGAATCATGCTGAATTTGGTAACGGGGTCTATACGAGTCTTGCCATGATGGTGGCGGAAGAGCTGGATATCGATTGGCAGCGACTGCGCTGGGAGGCGGCGCCGACCGAACCCCGTTATTACAGTCCAATTTTCGGAGAATATTTGACCGCTGGCAGCGTATCAACCGCCGGGGCTTTTATGCCCATGCGCACGGCCGGTGCGAAAACCAAGGCCCTGCTACTACAGGCTGCCGGCATACTCTGGCAGACTGATGCAAACCAATTATCCACCGATGCCGGCTGGATTGCGCACGCGGACGGGCGACGCGTGTCCTACGGGGGACTGATTAACGTCATCCAAGACCATAACCTTGAGCCCCCTAAAACCGTTGACTTGAAACCCGCATCCGCCTTTAGCGTGCTGGGTTTCCCCAAAAAACGTATTGAAGCGCCGGAGAAAGTAACCGGCCGCGCCCTCTTTGGCATCGACATCAAACGACCCGGCATGATTTATGGCGCCGTCGCAAGACCACCAGTCTACGGCAGCCGAGTGATCGCCTTTGATGACAAAGCGGCTCGCGCCATACCAGGGGTCTTGAAGGTTAAGGCCATCGATGCTGGCGTTGTGGTCCTGGCCAAAGACTACTGGACGGCAAGCAAAGGCGCCAAAGCACTCACAGTCCAATGGGATGATCTGGGGCTCGGTCATCTCTCGACGGCATCCTTTACCGAAGAATATCGAGCATTGAGCAAAACCGATGGTCTACTCGCTGAGGACATCGGCGATGCCAAGGCGGTTCACGAAGCCGCAAGCGCCGTTCATGAAGCGGTCTACGAGATGCCCTATTTAGCCCACGCCACCATGGAGCCCATGAATTGTACAGCGCAGGTCTTTGACGACCGCTGCGAAATTTGGGTCGGCACCCAAAACCAGGGTAATGACCGGACGGTTGTTGCCAAGATGCTGGGATTACCGGAAACAAGCGTTGTAATCAATCGCACCTTGATGGGCGGAACCTTCGGTCGCCGAGCGAGCAAAACCGCCGACTTTATTACCGATGCCGTACAAGCGGCTCAGGGAGAAACGGTCCCCGTGCAAATTATTTGGTCCCGTGAGGAAGATATTCGCGGCGGGCACTATCGACCGTTATTTGTACATCGCCTACGTGGCACTGTCGATGCCGAGGGTTACCCCGCCTCTTGGCATCAAACCGTGGTGGGCCAATCCATCATGCAGCACACCAAACATGACCCAACGTACATGGTTCGAGGCATCGATATTTATTCTGTCGATGGTTGCTTGCAGGAACCCTTCGGCGTCTTCCCCTATGGCACCGCCTACCAAATACCCAATCACCGTGTCGAAAGTCACAACCCGCCAAAGATCGGCGTACGGCCCCATGAATGGCGAGCCGTGGGACACACGCACACGGGGGTCGCCTATGAATGCTTTTTAGACGAGCTCGCCCACCTCGGTGATAAAGACCCGTTAGCGCTTCGACTGCATTTGACCCGAGATAACGACCGAATGCATCAATTGCTCTTACGACTCAAAGAAGCCGCGGACTGGGATCAACCCTTGGCAGCCGGACGGGGGCGCGGCATGGCAGCTAGGGTCTATTCTGTGTCCCCCATCGCACAGGCGGTCGAAGTGACGGTCGCCCTTGATGGCACCTTCACCGTTGATCGCGTGGTCTGCGTGGTCGATTGCGGCTTTGCTGTCAATCCCTTAGGGATCGAGGCTCAAATTCAAGGCGGCGTCATGCTGGGACTCAACGCGGTGGCTTACGGCGGGATCGATTTGGTAGATGGCCAGGTTCAGCAAAGCAACTTTCATGACGTTCGGGCATTACGATTTAATCAGATGCCCGCCGTGGAAGTTCACATTATGCAAAGTGATGCGCCGCCCACCGGGGTGGGTGAGCAAGCAACGACGCCGATCGCACCCGCGGTGGCAAATGCCCTATTTCACGCGACCGGCAAAAGAATTCGACAGTTTCCCCTGGACCGGCACGGCTTTACCCTTAAGGCCTAAGCGCCCCCAGGTGACCGACCAAGGCCGATCACGCACCGGCGCAATCAAAGTAATCTAAGCAGCTGGTCAATCTGACCGTTTATTAGACGGCGGGCGACCAGCGACAGAACGGCCTCGAACATCAGCACCGGCAAGAAGAGCAATAAAATACCGTCTGAGGAGGCGGTCAGAGGCGTCGCGGCACTAAGCCAGCGCTGCAACCAGTCTGCGCCCTTAAGTGGCCGCATCTGACCTATGGCGCCCACGAGCGGACTCATTACCCCCTACCGGGTATCGATCTCCAGCCCCTCCTACAAGGCATGAATCGGCACCATGTTGTTGTTCTGTCACGATCTATAAACTTGTCCGAACCACCGGCTCAGTCATGTAAATAAGGCCTTTAGATTGATCAAACAGATTACAGGCTTCAAAGAGCCTATCGAACACCGCGCCTTTATGGGCTTCATCGGCAATAATCGTAATGATTGCCGCTTCGCCGTACTCACCAAATTGACGATCCGAAAACAGATCGTTAGAACGACCGGTTTCAATCATCGCTACCGCCACGCCTTCGGTCTCTCGCATGGCTTCCAGCACGTCTGGCCCGCAATCTTTATGGACTAATGCACCAATTTCTACTTGCATAAGGCCCCCTTTTTATTTGGCTGCGTTTAAAATCGCGTCCGGCACATAGGTCGCCACCCGATCCAGCTTGACCATGTACATGATCCCCATGCCGGGTGTATCTAACTTGCCAGCAAGGTACATGGCTTCAAAAACCAGGTTGGCTTGCTCTTCAGAAACAATAATTCTAATGACTTCTTTCTGCTCATCAATGGTCACACCCAGCAGTCCCATCCGTTCTCGAATACCGGTTCCCCTGGCATAACTAATGGTTGCGCCTTGTGCGCCAATATTTTTAGCCGCCGCTAATACGTCTTCGGCTAACTCTTTCTGCAAGACACAGGTAATCAAAAATGCATCCGATAAATAAGTAATGCTTCGTTCGTTCATAGCAACGCCTCCGGTACGGTATGCTTTTCAGACGACTTCGTTCGATTTAAATATTGAATGCCCAATCCCATCGTGAGCACCGCCAAGATCGGGCAAATACTGGCCAGGGATAAAATGCCGAAGCCTTCAACCGCGGAGACGGCCGAGCCCAGCCCTAAGCCCATGGCCAAGACCAACGGCACAGTTACCGGACCCGTCGTAACGCCAGCACTGTCCCAGGCCACATTGACGAACTCTTCGGTTGAAAATATGGTTAGAAAGACGCCCAGTAAATACAGCGGGATCAAGACCGTCATCAGGTCAAAGCCAATCACCAATTTCGCAATGCCCAAGGCGATTCCGACGGCAACACCGGTTGCGACGCTGTACATCAGCATTGATTTCTTGAAGGCACCATTGGTTAAATTCTGCACCGTTAAGCCGAGCGCATTGAGCGCGGGCTCAGCCAGGGTCGCACCAAACCCCATGAGAAACGCAAAAACAATCACAATACAAATGCCAACAAGTTCAGGGTAAATCGGTGAGAACTGGCTAATCGGGAGTTCCATAAAAGCCGCGGGTAGGACACTGCCCGTCTGCGAACCAATCGCGCCCAGGCCGTACGTCAAGCCCACGTTAAAGATGCACATGCCGACAATGCTGAGGGTGAGTCCATAAAACGTCACCATTCGATTGGGTAGCTTAGACCGCAACACAATGAACAAGACGAACATTAAGAACAACACCAGCGGTAAGATGGCCCGAACCCCAGTAACGATCTCAATCAAAGGCGTTTGATCCCACACGGTGGGGACCACAGCGACCGCATCCGAGGCCAATTGCGCAGCCTCACGAATCTCATCAGGCGTGACGGTCAGAGACATGAAAATCGCGAGGATCAGTACCGCTAAAATTGGAAATAAGGAGGCAAGGGTTACGACCCCAAAGCCAGAGAGCGAGGATTGCCCCTTGCCCGCTGCATTGGCGATCCCAATCCCTAAGGACAAAACCAAAGGCACCGTCACCGGCCCCGTGGTCACCGCGCCGCAATCCCACGCAAGCCCGAGGACCGAGCGCAGGTTTGGATCAAGCCAGGCGTACCCCGTTAGAATCATAACCGGCACCAATGCGCAGTAAATCATGGGCTTGAGCGACCAGCCGCGAACAAAGCGAACGGTTCCGAGGATCGCCGCCAAACCAACGCCTGCACCCACCATGAGCACCAAAGGCAGGGTCCAATTATTGAGCAGTTCATAGAGATACGGCGCCGAATTGACATCAACAGAGGATCCAAAGGCCTGCAGCGCACCAATTGCGGGCTCCGCGAACGTGACGCCGACCCCCAACATCCCAATAATGATCAGCACCACGGTCATAGAGGCTTTTTTAGGCAGGTTATCACCAATGATGGTGCCGAATGGCATGAGACCTGTATTAAGGCCTTCCATGAAAATCGCCAAACCCACAATCACGGCCACCAAACCGCCCCCCAACATCAGCGCCGAATCAATGGGATGCCTCAAAATCAGAATCTGAAATAGGATCAAGTAAGCCGCAAGCGGCACCACGGCTTTGACTTGATCCATAATACGGGTGTAGCAATAAGGGCCAATCAAGGCCAAGGATTGCTGCAATGTGATATCGAGGCGTTTGTCGACCTTGGGCGCACTCGGATCAATTTTTGGCGCAAGCACATTGTAGCTGACGGTTTTGTGATGGAAGGACACCGCATTCAGATAGTCCGAATAGCGCATATTTTGGTTCCCCTAATACGTCAAAGACAGCTGTTCTTACCAGAAGCTACTACATTTGAAACGAAATGCTAGGCTTAAATGAATAATTTCATTTGGAAATCAATCGCCTCAAAGCCTTATAACACCGAATCCCGACATCTTATCAGACCGATTGACGGACACTGAAGGTGATCAAGTCGACCCGCTCATCAACAACCCAGTCCGACACCATCGCTGAGTCGATGGCGGCGGGCTGTTTTCTCGACTCGAATCGAGCTGAACATGGTAGGCTTTGCCAAATTACGCCCTCTAATACTCAGCCCAACAAACCGACACTCAGGTCGGGCTTTGAGCCGCCAATCCAGTGGCGCCAATTAAAAAGGACCGCGCATGCAACCGATTTCATTTTTGTTACTGCTGACCGGCTTTGGGCTGACGGCGTGCGACGCGCCTAGCAAGATCCAAGACCCCATTTCCGCGCCCCCTGTTGCTGAGCAAGTGCCGACCTGGATCGGCGCCGGCGATCAGCAACGTCTGGATGAATATTATTGGATTCGGGACGATGAGCGATCCGACCCAAAGGTCTTGGCCCTGCTCGCGGCTGAGAACGCGTATGGCCAACAACTGATGGCTCACACCGAAAGACTCCAAACGACCCTCTTCCAAGAAATTACCAATCGATTACCCAAGAAGGATGCGACGGTTCCGATTGCGCTTGGAGGCTATCAATACTACCGCGTCTTCGAACCGGGGCTGGAACACCCTATCTATAAACGCTTTCAAAACGATAACCCAGACACCTCGGAAGTGGTCCTGGACGTCAATCAACTTGCCCAGAGCTTTGACTATTTTGCGGTGGGCAACTGGGTCGTCAATCCGGCGCAGGACCTCATTGCGTATGCCGAAGACACCCTTAGCAGGCGGATCTACACGCTCAGAATCAAAGCCGTCGGATCTGACATCTCGCAACCAGATGTGATCACCGGCGCCGCCCCGTCGATGGCCTGGAGTCAGGATGGTCAAAGCCTGTTTTACATCAAGAAACATCCGCAGACGCTTCTCGAACATGAAGTCTATCGGCATCAACTCGGCACGGATCAAAGCCAGGATCAGTTGGTGTATCGGGAGACGGACCCAACCTTCTCACTTTGGCTGGAAGAAAGTCGGAGCAAAGCCTTCATCTTTATCAGGGCGAGCAGCACCGAGAGCACCGAGATTTTAATCATTCCTCGCAAGACCCCTCTGGCTGCGCCCTACCCGCTGCTTGCACGCACAGATCAGCATGAATACCGAGCACGGCATCTCAAGGACCATTTCTACTTATTAACCAACGATGAGGCGCCGAACTACCGGTTGATGCGCGTTGAGGCAAAGCATGCGGGCGATCAATCAGCATGGGAGCCCGTAATCACCCCTGATCCCGGAACCTTTATCGAGGACTTTGAAGTTTTTGATACCTTTATCGTGACCAAGGAAATCGAAGCCGGGATTGCCCGGCTGCGAATTTATGATCAAAGCGGTCAACCGACCCGGGATATTCCAATCCAAGATATTCCCGCAACCCTCAATCTATCTGCTAATCCGGATGCGACCTCAACGGTCATTCGATATGAGCTGAGCAGTTTGAAGACACCTGACAGCACGCTGGCTTTCAATACCGAAACGGGCGACACACAACTGCTCAAGCAGGCTCAGGTTGATGGCAGCTTTAACCCAGATCACTACACGACGGAATATCACACCTTCAGCGCCTCCGACGGCGCAGAGGTACCCATTTCCCTGGTCTATAACCACACGTTAAAACGCCAACCCAGACCAGCCTATCTGTACGCCTATGGATCGTACGGATATTCCACCGAGCCTTATTTTCGATCTTCTAGCCTGTCGTTGTTAGACCGTGGGTTCGTTTTTGCCATCATCCATGTTCGCGGTGGCCAAGAACTTGGCAGGCAATGGTACGAACAAGGCCGTCTACAGCACAAGAAAAATACCTTTACCGACTTTATTGAAGGGTCTCGATATCTAGCGTCTACCGGCTTGGCCGATCCCAATAACCTATTTGCCGCGGGCGGCTCTGCTGGCGGTCTGTTGATGGGCGTCATTGCCAATGAAGCGCCCGAAGTCTATCAAGGCATCATTGCCAAGGTACCCTTCGTTGACGTTGTGACGACCATGCTTGATGACAGCATTCCGCTTACCACTTCTGAGTACCGCGAGTGGGGAGATCCCAGGATTGCCGCGGACTACGACTACATGTTGTCATACTCGCCTTATGATCAAGTCAAGGCGCAAGGCTATCCCAACATGCTGGTCACCACCGGGCTCCATGATTCTCAGGTTCAGTATTTTGAGCCCGCAAAATGGGTCGCGCGACTTCGTCGCTTGAAGACCGATGACAACCATTTGATATTGGATACGGATATGGCCTCGGGCCACAGTGGCCCCTCGGGCCGCTATGAGCGGTACCGAAAGACGGCGCTAGAATATGCTTTCATTTTGGATCATTTAAAAACCGCGCCGTGATGCGCGCATGGCGCAATTAGACCTTACAGACTTGCCATTTGCGCTAAGCCCTAGTGCAGCACTAGGACTTAGCGCCGATGATGCAATCGCACCGGTAAGGATTTAATCCCCCGAATAAAATTATTCGGGTTCCGCTCTGCCGCACCAACCACTTCGATATGTTCATAGCGCTTATGAATTTCTTCCCAGAGCACTCGAAGTTGCATTTCCGCCAAGCGGTTACCCATGCAACGATGAATCCCAAAGCCAAAGGCAACGTGGGCACGCGCGTTGGGGCGATCGATCATCAGCCGATCCGCCTCAGGAAAAACACTTTCGTCCCGATTACCGGACAGGTACCACATCACCACCTTCTCGCCCGCCCGAATCAGTTCATCGCCCAAACGCTGGTCGGCCAAAGCTCGGCGGCGCATATGAATCACCGGCGTCTGCCAACGAATCATTTCCGAGACCATGTTCGGAATCAGTTCTGGACGATCCATCAGCAACCGGTGCTGATCCGGAAACTCGTTCAGCGCCAGAACCCCACCAGAGATACTGTTGCGCGTGGTGTCGTTGCCCCCGACGATGAGTAGCAAAATATTGCCGAGAAACAGCATCGGGTTTTCGGTCATATTTTGAGTATCTTTACCGTGGGCCATCATCGAGATTAGGTCAAACTTCGGCGGCCGAGAAACCCGGTCCTGCCAGAGGCCCATAAAAGTTCCGGCGCAGTCCATCAGATCCGCTTTGCGCTGCTCGGGGTCGAGGATCTCGGCCCCGGTTAGCTCGGGCGTATCGGTTGTGATATCGGACCAATGAATGAGCTTTCGTCGGTCGTCATAGGGGAAGTCGAATAAGGTCGCGAGCATTCGCGCGGTTAACTCAACCGACACCTCATCAACCCAATCGAAAGTGTCATTGGCGGGCAGATTACTCAAGATATCAACCACCCGCTCTCGAATCATGGGCTCAAAATTCGCCAAGTTACTGGGCGCGACCGATGGCGCAACCGTTGCACGCTGGCGATCGTGATCCGGCGAATCCATTGCGATGAAGTTCTCGATCACAACGTCTGTACTCTGCAGCGATTCCTGAGGAGGCGTTTCCGCAATGGCGATGCCGTCGGCTGATGAGAACACCTGATGATTGGTGTCGACCGCCTTAATCAGTTCATGGGAGCTTACCGACCAGTAAGGACCTGTGGGACTATTCGGCTGAAAATGCACCGGCGCTTCCGCGCGTAGTTTTGCAAACGGCGCTTGCCAGGTATCGTTGAGATACAGCTGCGGGTCGCTCACGTCGATGGCGCGCAGGTCTAGATCAGAACTTTTGGCTTCACTCATAATGCGTTACATCTAAGACAAGAGGGTCTTCAACATAAGTGAAATGAGACAACCTGGCAACCCGCTGACAGGGCGCTCAGTTTGAACACGAGCGGCTTGACGCACCGCTTTCACCGCTGCCGTTTTTTTGCATCCGCAAAAACGCTTGTTCAGATGGCGCGCCTCATTTAGGCAGTCTAATCACCTGAGGCTTGGTAGACTCGAACATAGTCAACCAACATCCTCTGCGGGAAGCGCGTAGATTGATCTGGAGAGCCCGGCCAGTTGCCCCCCACCGCCACATTGAAAATTAAGAAGAAGGCCTTTCGAAATGCAGCAAGGTTGGCATTGTCGGTAATATCGAACTTTAAGTAGCTGACGCCATCAACAAACCATTCCAACTGCGTTTCCTGCCATACCAAACTAAACACATGGTATTGCGCGTGATAGTTTTCACCGCCGCTGAGCTTCTTACCGCCGGCACCGGTATTTGGATATTGGGCCTTGTTACCCTCATTCTGCCAGTGCACGGTGCCGTAAACCCGATCGTCTTCTTGGCCTAATAACTCCACAATATCGATCTCACCGCTTTGGGGCCAACCCACCTCCGGAAAATTCGCCCCGAGCATCCAAAGCGCGGGCCAAACACCTTGACCCGTCGGCATGGCGGCACGGATATCGATCCGACCATAGGTAAATTCAAACTTATCCTGCGTCGTCAGTCGAGCCGAGGTGTAATCGCGACCGGCAAAAGACTCTTCTCGCGCCTCAATGATCAGCAAGCCTTCTCGCAGATACGCATTTTCAGCGCGGTAAAACTGCAACTCATTGTTACCGCCGCCATCCCCATTGACCTCCAAATTCCAGTCTTCGGTATTTAAGACATCCCCGATGAACTCATCCGACCAAGCCAAAGAATAGCCAGGATAGGACACCGGTGCTTCAAACCCGGCTATTGGATTGGGATTTACCCAACCGGTGCCCGGCGGATCCAGTTGATTGGCCGTATCGCCTGGTCCCTCGACGTTCGCCCGCCACCGCACATTGTCCAACTGAAAAACCGTGTTGGTAAATTCTGCCGCCCAAATGACGATGCCGGTATCGATTGAGCGCAACTCAAGCCCCTTGGCGACCAAATCATCAACCTCAACCACGTAGCTGACCCAAACGTCGGGGGACGCATCCGCCAGGACAAAATCTCCGGAGGTACAGGGATAAACACAATCGACCTTCATTTTTATGCTGGGATCACCCGAGGTGACCTTGACATCAAACTCCAAGGTGCCCCGACCATAGGCGCTGAGGTCAACGGGGCCCGCGGGCCCTGTCTTTAAATACAACCCTGCCAGCTTCCCGGCCCCTGAATGACTGACCTCCAGGACCACCCCTCGCTCAGAATCACTCACCAGCTTCCAGTTGATATTGGGGCATCCTGCACCGCCGTCGTTCTCACAGGAGGCATAGTCAATGCCTGCATCGAAAGCGCCGATTACCTCAAAAGGTGCGCTCAGCAGGTTCACCGGGCTATCAGCGGCCGGCAAGGCTGCCAACACAGAGAGCGACTGAACCTTCGGCGTGACAATGACCACGCGCTCGAGCGCTGTTGCGTTGCCAGCGCTGTCGGCCACTTCATAACGGATGATATAGCGCCCCGGCACGGCGGTCGCCAGCGCATCCAAGCCAAAGACATCAATCTGGCGGGTTAACCCGCCATCTTCTGGGTCAAGGGCGGTCGCCCCGGGATCGAAATAGTCGTCGCCTTCAACCAGGGTAATCGACGCCTCTCCAATCAGTGCGATCACCGGCGGCTGATCCTCATCGCTATCGAGAATGCCATCGCCATCGGTGTCCATAAGCGTTTGTAACTGCGCCACTACCACCGCACTGGTGCCACGCTCGGCAGAGGCGCCCACAGCGCCATCGATTAGGGCATTGCCCGCAAAACCAAACAAATGTCGCAAAATCAGCAGACCATCGGTCAGAGGCCGAACCTCGCCATCACCATCGATATCCATCGCGGATCTATTGGCGGTGAGGTGCGCATCGATCGCACTTGCGTCAGTGCGTTTTGAATTCTCGCCCACAGCGCCCTCGATCAAGGCGCTGCCCGTAAATCCAAATAAATGACGCAGAATGAGCAACCCATCCGTGAGCGGCGCAAGCTCCCCATTATCATCAACATCAAGCGTGAACACTTGGGCCGTATCATTCGCCGCCACTGGGTTTATCCAGCCAAGTGCGCCACACAGGATTAGCCGCAAAATCTGTTTCATCGAACCCTTACCCAACAATAAAAGAAACCTTTTCAACACCACACTGTCCTGGTCTTGTTAAAGCGCCTGATCGATACCTACCGAAGCAGTCGCTCGCCCTGCTTGCCTGGCTTGTATCAACCAAAACATCGCCTGCGAAATAGTCTCGCAGACCCAACACCAAGCAGAAAGACGCACACGATAAGAGGGGGCTACCGTGCGTTAAGGCTCAAAAGCGACAACAATTTTAGATTTTTTGATGCGAAACGCGCTGTCGCGGATTACTCCGGTGTGGATCTTGGCTTTGGTCATAGCCGAGACAACCCTTAGCCGCTTGTTCCTTTAAGTGCGCGTAAGTGGGCGCGGCTTAGACCTCACCGCGCTTGAGCGCCTTGAGAAACCGTCGAACGTCTTCAGCAGATCGTTCCGGCACTTCTTCCATTGGGGCGTGACCTACACCGTCATAAATGATGACCTCACTGCGCGGCATCGCCGCTTGAAATTGATCCGCGGTCGCCACGCTGATCACGCTGTCCTCCCGGCCCCAGAGAATCAGGGTTGGCTGCGCCAACACCGAAAGATCTTCAGACTGACGGCCTGGGCCTTGCCATGCGTTGAAGCGGCCGAGGATCGCATCCCGCGTGCCTGCTCGCAGCGCCAGTTCGTAGTACCGCATGATGAGCGCATCGGTGACCACGGGCGAGTCATTGTAGGCCGATTTAGCGCCTTGGACTGCGAGGTAGTATGGATCAATCCGAGCCGCGATTGCCCGAAACCAAGGTTGTCTGAGGAGCTTAAAAGCGAGCGGCGATGCCTGATCAGCCTTTGGGTCACGTCGCGCTTGATACCAGGCGGAAGGACCCGTCGCATCGACCAATATAAGCGCTAAGACCGACTCGGGGTGTTCAAGTGCGTACCGCCACGACACACCGCCACCCATTGAATTCCCGCCCAACACGAATGCGTCTAGGTTTAGGTGCGAGGTGACGGCTTGCACAACCCGCAACTGGGCAGCACCGCTGTAATCGCCGCTGGGCACTGCGCCGGTTAGGCCGTGCGCCGGCAGATCAAGGGTGACAATCCGATACGTCTTGCCCAGGCGTCCGACCCAAGGCTCCCATGTATGCAGCGATGCCATGCTGCCATGAATCAGAACAACCGGCAGCCCCGTGCGGTTGCCCTCATCTCTGAAATGGATCCGCGCGCCGTCGTCCAACGTCAGAAATTGGGAGGAAGGACTGGTGTATTTTGCATCCACCACCTCTGCCGGAAGGTCACCCTGATACAGCCAAATACCTAGGGATACTAAGGTCAACAGAACCATGGTGACCCAGAGGGCCTTTCGCTTTTTCATCGGAGCAGACCTTTTTAACGGTTCGGTTCACCTAATGACAACAGTCATCGTTTCTAGTCGCGCTCGAGTTGAGCGCACGGCCACGTTATCGGTTCAGTCAGCGCTCGGGACTGCTGCTCAGATTACGCTTTCACAACCTTGCAACCGAACCCGATCGAACGAGGCTCTCTACGCAGACCTCGCAAGAATCACACTGAGTCAGGCAACATTTTTTGCGCCATTATGCACAAGCGCCTTGGACAAAACTTACCCTCGGCCAACCTCATCCAATCTAATTCAATCAAAAGGCACGCGCTCCACCACCCTCCAAAACAAATCCGTCAAACCCCCAGTTGAAAGCCTGAAGGCCCCAGCCCTGAAGCAGGCTCGTGCGAGTTACAGGGCAGGTTCGAGGCGGTTCCAAGCAAAACTAAGCAGAATAACGTTTAATCACCTGCTTACCCAAAGCCATCATATGCACCTGATCCGGACCATCGGCCTGACGACACCAGCGAGCGTAATTAAAGGCTTCGGCCATCGGATAATCGGCCGTTAAACCGCCGGCGCCGTGAATCTGCATACAACGGTCGATGACGGTTTGCGCCATTAGGGGTACCGTGATTTTCGCCGCAGCAATATAATCCCGAGCATCCTTGGCGCCCAGTTCATCCACCCGCCGTGCTGTTTTCAAGGTCAGCAGTCTTGCTTGCTCGATTTCACTAAACGACTTCGCTAAATCCTCCAAAACCGATTGATGATCCGCGAGCATTCGGCCAAAAGTCTCCCGCCGCGTGACGCGCTGGCAAGCCAATTCCAATGCCCGCTGCGCGCATCCAATCAGACGCATGCAGTGATGAATGCGGCCCGGCCCAAGTCGGCCTTGGGAGATTTCAAACCCTCGGCCCTCACCGAGCAGGATGTTTTCTTTGGGCACTCGAACATTCTCAAATAACAGTTCGGCATGACCCAAGGGCGCATCATCATAACCGAGTGTTGTTAGTGGTCTAATCACAGTCAGCCCAGGCGTGTCTTTGGGCACAAGTATTTGGCTTTGTTGAAGATGCCGGTTGGCGTTATCTGGGTCAGACTTGCCCATTACGATTAAGATCTTGGTACGCTCATAAGGCGCATTGGTGATAAACCACTTGCGTCCGTTAATGACATAGTCTTCGCCATCGCGTTCGATTCGCGTTCGAACATTCGTGGCATCACTTGACGCGACATCAGGCTCGGTCATGGCATAAGACGATCGAATCTCACCATCCAAGAGCGGCTTCAGCCACTGCTCTTTTTGGGCTTCAGTGCCATACTTCAAGAACACTTCCATATTGCCGGTATCCGGCGCGTTGCAATTAAACACCTCAGGTGACCAAAGCACGCGGCCCATAATTTCGGCGAGCGGACTATACTGCTCGTTCGTCAAGCCGCCATGATCAGCCGGCATCCAAAGGTTCCATAACCCAGCGGCTTTTGCGAGCGCCTTAAGCTCTTCCATTAAGGGCACGGTTGAGAAACGATCTGCGAGCCCATTGAGTTGATCATGATAGCGCTGCTCGTTCGGATAAATATGCTGATCCATAAAAGTTAGTAACCGGGCTTGAATATCGGCAAGGTCTTGTTCGGTGACGGTCATACAGCTTCCCAAAAAAAATTCCCGCCCAGTGTAGGACTAATTAGCGTCAGACACTATAGCCGCTGAGAGGAAACCGCAGCCTAAGGATCATAGCGATCCACCGAATCATCAATCGCTGCGACTTTTGCGCATAGTTTGAGGCGACCCTCTAAAGCACACCGCTTGGATCCCAATAAGACCAGGTCAACCTCAAAAGCTTCTGCCATTCGGCGCATCGTACACAGTCTAAAATGCGCCCATCAAGCCCGACCGACGGCCCTTTTTGGAGAGCCAATTTCGCCAAAAAAAAGGGCGCTTAAAGCGCCCTTTTTCCTATTACCAATATCGCAAGCTTCTTAAAAAGAAGCCGACAACGTGACCCCATAAGTCGCAGGCTCATTCCACCAGCCGCGAGAGGCTAAGCCGCCAACCGTTGCCCAGCGCTCTTCTCTTTGATCGGTCATGTTTCGACCCCAAAGCGAGATGCTGTAGTTTTCCATATCGTAGGTGATATTTCCGTTTAGATTCGTAATGCTGTCCAGATGCCCTAATGGGTTATTCGACGAATCAGCTTCCATCTCACCCCGATATCGGTAGGACAATCTAGCTTTAAGATCGCCATTTCCGACTTGCGTTGTGTAGGCCGCCGTTATCCCAAGTGTGTTCTCAGGCGTATTACGTGGCACTAAAGCGGAGTTGTCTGTGATCACATTATCACCGTTCAGATCAGCAAGATAATTAGCATACTCAGACTTCAAATAACCATACGTGATCATCGTGTTCCAAGACTCGGTCATCTGATACATAACTTCCAACTCAAGGCCAGTCATCTCAAGAGACGAGGCATTTCGTACAACCGTTGCAACGTTTGAGAGATCGACCGGAATCAAAATTGATTCTTGCTTATCATCGTAGTCCGATCTGAAGATGGCGCCGTTGAAGATCATTCGACCTTCTTGGAGCGTGGTCTTCCAACCAAACTCGTAGTTTTTGACATACTCGGGATCATAAGACGGGTCGATCAGATAGTTGGCTTGACGCGCAAAGAACCCACCACTCTTAAAACCTTCACTATAAGACGCGTAGTACATCGCGTTATCCGTTGCTTGGAATCTTAAACCCAGTTTTGGTGTGGTCTCGTTCCATTCAGCTTTAGCGAAATACGGGTTAAAAATACCCGGCCATGCTTCCCCTCTCAGCGGGTAGTAACCGGGCGCCGAGGCACCGCCCACAAAATCTTTTTCTTCTTTCGTTTTGCGAAAGCCCAATGTGGCTGTCCACTGGTCATTCAAGTACCAGTCGCCTGAGAAGAAGAGTGCCGTAGAAGTGGTAACCTGAGCCTGGCCATTATTACCCGCCACATCTGATTCCCACGGAAAGACATCAGAATAGCCTGCAACGCCCTGTCTGCCAGGCGCCCAAACGGGATTGCCTATCCGTGACAATTGGTAAAAGAGGTCATAAACATCCCAACGCTGCTTGAAGTCCGATTCCCAATCATAAACACCCGCAATGAATTCGAAGGTTTCGGAGAACTGCGATGTGATCCTGAATTCGTGACTCGTTTGCTTCCAGTCGTTAAAGAAATCCATGCTGAGCATATCCGCTGCAGAACCGTCAAAATCCTGCAAATTTTGTTCATCCATATCACGTTGAGAATAGATGTAGGTGTACAGGAAGCTATCAGTATCGTAATTCGCCGTTAGAATCGTCGATTTATAGCTATTATCACTGTAATTCGCGCTATCCGATTCTGTGGTGTCGGGGCCGTCGTTGGCGGCGGCCTCGCAACCATTATTAGGATCTAAAACACCGCCTGCTCCGTCGGGGATAAAGTTGAGCAAACAAGCTAAGTCCCCACCTGAGTTTCTATTGGTGTAAACGCCCTGCTCACTTTTATCCTTCATGACTTCATAATGGAGCTTCATATTGAAGCTGTCACTCGGCTCCCAGAGTGCCGCGAAACCATAGTTGGCCTTGTCATCGCCACCGGCATCCCTTTTAAGGGTGGTGTTGTAGACGTGCCCATCATGCTGGACATTTGCGGCAAACAATTTTAACCCTAAGGTATCTTGGACAATCGGCACCTGTACGACCGCCTTTATATCTTGACGGCCATAACTGCCAGCCGTCGCACTCAGGTCAACGCTCGTATCATTCAAAGAAACTGGCGTTCGAATCACGTTCAAGATCCCGCCAGTCGTGTTCTTTCCGAACAGCGTGCCCTGGGGACCACGGAGTACTTCGATGCGTTCAATATCAAAGTTATCCAGAAGAACGCCGCTAGAGGTGCCTAGGAACATACCGTCCATCACCACACCAATCGACGGCTCAAAGCTCTTATCACTTTCAAGTGACGCCACACCTCTAATTGTAATCGCAGCACCACTGGCAATACCCGGGGTGCGGTTAATGAACAGGTTCGGTGCGAAGGCTTGGATGTCTTCCAAACGACGCACGCTGCCTTCTTTAAGTTGCCCGGTGATCGCCGTTACCGCTCCTGGGACGTCCTGGATCGACTCATCTTTCTTTCGCGCCGTCACGATGACTTCTTCGAGCACCAACGATCGCTCACTGGCATACACTGGCGCACCGCTCAACAGCGCAAAGCTCGCCGATACAATACCGACTACACTTACGCGACCGATTGCGCGAGCGTTCAATCCCCTCATTTTTCGCAAGTAACTCATAAAGTCCCCTTTTTAGTTAAATGTAATGTGCACTTTTCGTCAGAAACAGTCAACAGTGCTTTTTTTTAAAAAAGCGGCCGTGCAATGACACAAGCCGCTCCTTTTTATGCGTGCGGCGGAATGTAACGCGCCGAACATCAGCTACGACCACAAAACCTCTTGTAGGGGAAAACTGGTTGGACCGGCAGGATTTGAACAATCTTTTTAAAAACCTGCATAACGGGGAAAAACAACCCTTTAGCGCATTCATACCACCAAAAATTATCCCCCGAACTGTTTGGTGCATTCTTTTCTTCGCGCGTGCAGAGGCGGTTCCTGTGTCTTGCCCAGACCAGCTTTCAGGTAAAACCGATTAGCCCGCATTCATGGCCGCCACCTCAGGTTTTAAAGCGCTATGCCCAAGCGATCAACTTCTGCCTCACGCTTATCACGACGTCGGCTCGAAACACATCGGTGATAAGTGCGCCACCCGTTATCGGTTTTAACCAGTTTGTCGTAATAGCTGCCAGTTGATGTTAATCCCTTGCCAATTAAGGCGACAATTCGAAAACGCAGCTCGACAGCATGTTCATCCGATTCGGCGTAAATATTGGTCATCATGTGCGTACGGGGGTGAGCGGCTTCCAATTCCATAAAGGCCTTGATGTCGTCGAGCCCATTGCAAATGCGTGAGCCGACGCCAGTTAGATCAAACACGGCGTCCTGAGTGAAAACCGTGTCGAGTCTCGTCCAATCGCGATCATCGATCGCATCTCCATATCGACCCGGTAGTTCATGAATCTCAACCCGATCGGCGGTTGTCAGAGAATACGGTAAAATCATCATATTAAGCGCACTCAGCAGTGTTGAAATAGGGTGATTCATAGTGTGGGTATATCAATGAGTACCGTCAACCGCCCTAGATAGGACAAGACGGCTTGAGGTCTTAGTCTGTTAAAAGCAGCTCGTTGTGAAGCGGAACTTCGACGGAGGCTGCAGGCAGGAAACGATGTCAGACATCCTCTTGGCGCGAGGCAGTTTCGCAAAAGGATCGCCACTGAAGAGAGTCCAGCTGGGATGATGATCTAAAGAAAAATGAGTCGGGACGGCAGGATTTAACTCGCCGAGAATCGGCTACGGCCACTTGCCCCCCCAGAGCAGTAACAACAACAGATGCCAACATCGCACAACAAGCCGCAACAAAGTCTTAGGGATTTTGAGCTGAAGATTGCAAGTTTCAGAGGACAGGTTTGTTGAGAATTATTGCAACAGTAAGTGCAACATCGATTCTCTTAATCTAGTGCTTCAACTATTATGACGGCTTTGACGAAGTTATCGCTTTCCGATAACCTAGAAACATGATCGAATCGTTCGGAAACCGGGTCGCAGAAGCTCTTTTTTATGACAAAAGCATTCGAGCAACCAGGGCGTTCCCGCAAGAACTACGCCGCGTCGCCAGAAGGAAGCTTCTTTATCTGCATGACGCGGCTGAGCTAAAGGATCTTAGAGTGCCTCCAAACAATCGACTTGAAGCTCTCAGAGGTAACAGAAAAGGACTTCATTCGATTCGGATCAACGACCAATGGCGTGTCGTGTTCCGTTGGCAGAACGGACAGGCTATGGACGTAGAGATTGTTGACTATCATTAATAGAGTTTTGGCATGAGCAAGCAACCTAAAAATGCATTCCATCCCGGTGAAATTCTTATAGAAGAGTTTCTTGAGCCAATGGGTATGACACAGACCGCGTTTGCAGAGAAGGTCGGCTGGACACGTGCGCGATTGAATGAACTGATTCGCGGAAAAAGGGGCGTTACTGCTGACGCGGCTCTGGACCTCGCCGACGCATTGGGCACTTCCCCTAAATTATGGATGAATCTGCAAGCCACATACGACTTGGATAAGGCACAACGCGCGCGCAGCGCCGCGTAGAGCTGATCGTTCGCGGTGCCAAACAAAAATAGATCTCGCTCCGGTAACAGCAGGCTTTTTACGATGTCGGCATCGTTGTTCAACGATAAACCGTTGTTGATGGTAAATCGAAAATTGATCGGGACGGCAGGATTTATTTCGCCGAGAATCGGCTACGGCCACTGTACACCTTGAGGCAGAAAAATTGGTCGGGACGGCAGGATTTAACTCGCCGAGAATCGGCTACGGCCACTGTACACCTTGAGGCAGAAAAATTGGTCGGGACGGCAGGATTTGAACCTACGACCACCACACCCCCAGTGTGGTGCGCTACCAGACTGCGCTACGCCCCGATTTAATTTGCATTCTAACAGCATCGTTTGCGCGTTTCTAACGACAATTGGTGAATCGAGGGCAATACCCTCAATTAAATCGGATTATTGCTTAATCGTTTTCAGCAGGTCCTCTAACTCGGCAATCATCTGCTTTACCAATTGCTTGGACTGGCTCTTATCTTCTTTTTGCTCGGCCCCAGACAACCGCTGGCGAGCACCGGTTATCGTGAACCCTTCGTCGTAAAGCAGCGCCCTAATCTGACGGATCATTAACACATCTTGACGCTGATAATAGCGGCGGTTGCCACGCCGCTTAACGGGCGAAAGTTGCGGGAACTCTTGCTCCCAATATCTTAGAACGTGCGGCTTTACCGCGCACAAGAGGCTAACTTCACCAATCGTGAAATAGCGCTTTCCTGGTATGACCGGAAGATCAGAAGTCGCTGTCTGGTCCTGCATAGGTTTCTACTCGAGCCTTAAGCTTCTGGCCAGGTTTGAAGGTCACGACGCGACGCGCCGAAATGGGAATATCTTGCCCCGTCTTAGGGTTACGGCCCGGACGGGAACTCTTATCACGCAAGTCAAAGTTGCCAAACCCGGAAATTTTGACCTGCTCGTTGGATTCAAGCGATAAACGAATTTCTTCGAAGAATGCTTCAACAATTTCTTTCGCTTCGCGCTTGTTCAGACCCAACTCTTCAAACAGTTGCTCGGCCATTTCTGCTTTGGTTAACGCACTCATACTTTTTACCTTCACTGCGCCTTTTACCTTCACAGCGCTTTTTTACCTTACAGCGCCTCACCACCTTCAACGCGCCTTGTTACGTTCCCGAGGGCCACCTTGATTGCAGTCGCCTTTATTGCAAACCGCCTTCATTGCAAATCCCCTGCACTACGGCTTACCTTAACTGGGCCTGCAACTGACTCGCCAAGGCTTGTACGACTTCCGCCATGGCCGTATTGATTTCCTCATCCGTTAGAGTGCGCGAAGGGTGCTGGAAGGTCAAGCCCAGACCCACGCTTTTCTCATTGGGATCAATACCTTTACCCATATACACGTCAAATAACTTTAAATGCAGTAAAGCGTCCCCGGCACTCATCTCGATAACAGATCGCACGGCTGTGGCGGTGACCGAACGCGCAACCAAGATGGCAATATCCCGACGAACGAAAGGGTACTTCGAGACCTCTTGAACCGTCGGCACGTGTTGGCGCAGAGCAAGCGATAGATCAATTTCCGCAACATATGCTGGCGCCCTCAAATCAAATTGATCCGCAACGCTTGCTTCCAATAACCCGATCTGACCCAAAGGCACGTTATCTTTCAGGATTCGTGCGCTTTGTCCAATTTGTAAACCGCTGATTTCACACGCTTGGAATATTAGCCCCTGAGCGCCTAAAAGCGCCTCAAGATCGCCTTTTAGGTCAAAGAAATCGACCAAGTCAGATGTGTTCGCCCAACCTTCGGGGAATCTCTGACCACTCAAAACCAGTGCTAATCGTTCCTGCTGCGCGATGGCGTCGAACGACAGCGCTTTTTCACCTTGCTGATGAAAGACCAAACCCATTTCAAACAGTCGAACATTGCTTTGTTGCCGGTTCTGGTTATGCACGAGCGCCTTTAACAGTCCTCCGACCAAGGTCGTTCGCATCACCGACATTTCACTCGACAACGGGTTCTTAAGCGCAACAGCTATTGCGTCCGGCAAGAGCCGGTGCTGCAATTCCGAATCAACAAAACTATAACTAATAGCCTCGGAGTAACCTCGATCAATCAAACGCTGCTTCAATCGTTTATCGCTTGACTGGGTTTCGGTGGCTTCCAGCATCGATAAGGTCGCAACTGGTTGCGTCACGGGCAATGCCTCGTAACCAATGATCCGACTGATCTCTTCAATGAGATCGGCTTCAATATTGATATCAAACCGATGCGAGGGTGATTGCACTAGCCAGGCCCGATCTCCGCTGTTGGGGTCAACCGTAAATTCGAATTCAAGACGCTTCAGAATATTTTCGATATCCGCGTCATCAATGACCATCCCGAGCACTCGCGCGACCCGAGCCGCTCGTAATCGCACCTCGATTGCCTGCGGCAAGTCTGCCTCGCTTACGGTATCGACCAGGGGCCCAGGATGGCCGCCCGCAATTGAAAGCAATAATTGCGTTGCTCGCTCCATAGCCCGAACTTGACCCTCGTAATCGACCCCTCGCTCAAAGCGATGACCCGCATCGGTATGCATGGCATAAGCTCGAGCCCGACCAGCAATAGCAATTGGGGCAAAAAATGCGGCTTCTAAATAAATATCTTGGGTGTCCGATTGAACGGCGGTCGAGGCGCCCCCCATAATCCCCGCCATCCCGATGGGACCCGAGGCATCGGTTATGAGCAAGGTACCCGCAGCCAACGTCGTCTCACTACCATTGAGCAGGGTCAGCTGCTCACCCCCGATTGATTGTCGAACCGTGATATCACCCGTTAACCGGTTTAAGTCATAAGCATGCATCGGCTGATTCAGCTCGAGCATAATGTAATTCGTCACATCCACCACAGGATCAATCGACCGAATACCTGATCTGCGAAGCTTCTCGGTCAGCCAAAGGGGCGTCGCTGCGGTCAAGTTAACGCCTCGCACAACCCGGCCCACAAAGCGCGGACACCCTTCTGGCGCCGCTAAGTGCACCGCAACTTGGTCATTGTGAACGGCAGCGACCGGCTGAATATCCGGCATGCAAACATCTAAGTTGTTCATCAGGCCCGTTTCACGAGCAAGACCGATGATGCCCAAGCAATCGCTTCGGTTCGGTGTCAGATCCACTTCGATGATGCGGTCGTCAAGCTGCAGGTAACCGTTAATATCGGCACCAACCGGTGCATCAGCCGCTAACTCCATTAAGCCTTCGTGGTTTTCGCTCAGTCCGAGTTCACGTTCGCTGCACAGCATCCCGAAGGATTCAACGCCCCGTAACTTGGCTTTCTTAATTTTAAAATCATCGAGTTTGGCCCCAACCAGCGCAAAGGGTACCTTGATACCCGGCCGAGCATTGGGCGCACCGCAAACCACCTGATGGCTTTCAGGGCCGCTCGAGACCGTGCACACTTTCAGCTTATCCGCGTTGGGATGCGGTTCCGCTGACAGAATTTCTCCCACCACCACTTGGCTCAAAATCGCGGCCGCTGGCTCAACGCCATCGACCTCTAACCCGGCCATCGTAATCTGACTGACCAAGGCCTGCGTTGAAAGCGGCGGGTTCACCCACTCTCTTAACCACTGCTCGCTAAATTTCATTGGAACTGCTCCAAAAATCGCAGATCGTTCTCGACAAAATGCCGCATGTCACTCACCCCGTAGCGCAACATCGCCAGTCTCTCTGGGCCCATACCAAAGGCAAAACCCAAATATTTTTCGGAATCAATGCCTGACATTTCGAGCACTCGCGGATGCACCATGCCCGAGCCCATCACCTCTAACCAGCCGGTACTAGAACAAACCCGGCAATGACCCGCGCCTGAGCAATGAACACATTGCACATCCACTTCCGCCGAAGGCTCGGTAAAGGGGAAATAGCTCGGCCGAAACCGAACCTTCAAATCATCCCGTTCAAAAAAGACTCTCAAAAACTCTGTGATCATGCCCTTTAAATCGGCAAAGCTGCAGTGCTCATCCACCATCAAACCCTCAACCTGATGGAACATCGGTAAGTGAGACGGATCTGGCGGATCAACGCGGTAGGTTTTACCAGGGCAAATAATTCGGAAGGGCGGCTCGCGCGACTCCATCGTTCGAACTTGTACCGGGGAAGTGTGCGTTCGAAGCAACACACTATCGGTCAAATAAAAGGTATCGTGCATCGCCCGCGCGGGATGATGGGCCGGTAAGTTCAGCGCTTCAAAATTGTGATAGTCGTCCTCAATTTCAGGACCCACCACTGACTCGAAGCCAACCGAATGGAAAAACTGCTCGATGCGTTCGAGCACGAGCGATACTGGATGCAAGGCGCCGCGCTGCAGGCCACGGCCAGGCAAGGTCACATCAATAGCCGATGCTTCAACCTTGGCCGCCTCGGCAATCGCCGCTTGGGCTTGCCAGCGCGCGTTAATCGCCGCTTCAACTTCCGTTTTGACTTGATTAATCAGCGCGCCAGCCGCCGGCCGATCGGCCTCGGGCAGCTGACCTAGGGTTTTAAGCTGTCCCGTGATGGCGCCTTTTTTGCCAAGGTATTGGACCCGCAGAGCCTCTATTTCAGCAAGCTCACTGGCGGACGCCACAGCAGCAAGCGCCTCACGTCGAAGCGCGTCTAAGTCTGACATCGAATATCCTCTACCTGGTCCGTTGGTGCAGCTCGCACGCCCGGCAGTTAGGCTGCGTCGGCGAGCGCTTCTTTCGCTTTATTAGCTAGCGCGGTGAACGCTTCTGGCTCATGCAAAGCAAGGTCAGCAAGCACTCGGCGATCAATCTCTATCTCTGATTTCTTCAAACCATTGATCAACCGGCTGTAGGACAAACCATGCTCACGGGCCGCGGCATTAATCCGCTGAATCCATAAGCCTCGGAACATGCGTTTCTTAACCTTACGGTCACGATAAGCGTATTGTCCGGCTTTGGTAACCGCTTGTTTGGCAACGCGATAGACTCGGCTTCGGGCACCGTAATACCCTTTAGCCGCTTTCATCACCTTTTTATGGCGACGGTGTGCGGTGACACCTCTTTTTACTCTTGGCATTTTTTAATCCTCAGGATCTAATGAATCGGGACATTTCAGGGCTATGCGCCTCTTAGTGTCCAAGCATTCTGCGAATGAGCGGCACATCACTGGGTGCGACGGCTTTCATACTCCGCAAATGGCGCTTCCGTTTAGTCGGCTTCTTCGTCAGGATGTGATTCCTGAAGGATTGTCGGTGCTTATAGCCTTTAGCAGTTTTTTTAAACCGCTTGGCAGCACCACTACTGGTTTTCAGTTTTGGCATTTCAGAACTCCGCATTGTTCAGGTTAAAGGCAATCCTTCATCGCTTTTTTCTGAATGTTTTCACACCCAGCTTCGCTTACGATGATCTTTTACCTAGGCTGCGCCGGGGGCGGTATTGCCCATCTCGGCGTTCGCTTTCGCGAACAGGTCAGGCGACTGCCTCACTGCTGCCTTTCTTCTTCGTATTCGGTGCCAACACCATGGTCAGTTGTCGACCTTCCATTTTCGGGAACATCTCAACAGTACCGATCTCAGCAAGATCTGCTTCAATTCGTTTGAGCAAATCAATACCGAGTTCTTGGTGCGCCATTTCTCGCCCTCTAAATCGCAGGGTTACCTTGGCTTTGTCACCATCGCTCAGGAAACGGGTCAGGTTGCGTAGTTTTACCTGGTAGTCTCCTTCATCTGTTCCGGGTCGGAACTTCATTTCTTTCACTTGCATGCGGCGTTGTTTCTTACGTGCCGCAGACTTTTCTTTCTTCGCCTCAAAGATTCGCTTACCGTAATCCAGAATCTTACAAACCACTGGATCGGCGTCAGGTGCGATTTCGACTAAATCAAGCTTCGCTTCCTGTGCCGCTTTAATTGCTTCAGCAATTGAAACAACCCCGATCTGCTCTCCATCTGCACCGATCAGGCGAACCATTGCCGCCTCTATATCGTCGTTAATTCGAGTCTTTTTTGAACCTTCTTTTTTGATTCGGTAGCCTCCTTCAGGCGCTAAGGCCGGGCATTATAGCAAAATCAAACCATTCGTCCCTTTTTTTCTTCATCTTTTCGCAAGCGCTCCAAAAACGCCGACAGCGTCATGGCACCAAGATCTTCGCCACCCCGGGTTCTCACCGCAACTTGACCCGCTTCACGCTCTCGGTCACCCACCACCAGAAGGTATGGAATCTTCTGCATGGCATGCTCACGAATCTTAAAACCCACCTTTTCATTACGCAGATCAGACTCGACGCGAATCCCTGCGGCCGTCAGCGCGGCTGTGACTTCATCCACATAGCCCGCTTGTGCATCGGTAATATTGATCACCATTGCTTGTACCGGTGCAAGCCAGACAGGGAATTCTCCAGCATAGTGCTCAATCAAGATGCCGATAAAACGCTCGAACGAGCCGAGCATGGCTCTGTGCAACATCACGGGAATCTGCCGGCTACCGTCTTCTGCGACGTACTGCGCATCCAATCGGCCTGGCATTGAGAAATCAACTTGCATGGTGCCGCACTGCCAAACCCGGCCCAGGCAGTCTTTCAGTGAAAACTCGATTTTCGGCCCATAGAAGGCCCCCTCTCCAGGCAGGGTTTGCCAGTCCAGGGCTTTAAAATCCAAAGCCTCGGCCAAGGCCGCTTCGGCTCGATCCCACACCTCATCGGACCCGACCCGCTGTTCTGGCCGAGTTGAAAGTCGGATGATCATTTCATCGAAGCCAAAGTCTCGATAGACCGCGGATAGGACATCAATAAAATCCGTGACTTCTTTTTGAACCTGATCTTCTCGGCAGAAAATATGGGCGTCGTCTTGGACAAACCCTCGTACCCGCATAATGCCTTGCAGGGTCCCTGACGGCTCGTTGCGATGACAAGCGCCGAATTCTGCCAAACGAATGGGCAGGTCGCGGTAACTCTTTAAACCCTGATTAAACACCTGCACATGACAGGGACAGTTCATCGGTTTAATCGCATAGGTCCGACTATCGGATTCAACCGAAAACATCCCATCACCAAACTTGTCGGCGTGACCCGATTTTTCCCATAAGCTCATATCCACCAGCTGAGGCGTTTTGATCTCTTGATACCCATGCTGGTTTTGGACGTCTCGGATATACCGCTCGAGGGTTTGCCATATCTGCCAGCCTCGCGGATGCCAAAACACCATGCCGGGCGCTTCTTCTTGGGTGTGAAACAAATCGAGGCGCTTGCCGAGTTTGCGATGATCTCGCTTTTCCGCCTCTTCCAAGCGAAACAAATATGCCTTCAGCGCTTTCTTATCGCCCCACGCGGTCCCGTAGATCCGCTGGAGCATTTCATTGTTAGAATCGCCGCGCCAATAGGCGCCCGCGACCTTTGTTAACTTGAACGCCTTGATGCGGCCCGTATCCGGCACATGGGGTCCACGACAAAGATCCACAAAGTCACCTTGCTGGTAGAACGACAGGTCTTCAGCATCCGGAATGCTCTTTAAAATCTCAACCTTATAGTGCTCACCTTTTTCTTCGAACAAGGCAACCGCCGCTTGCCGAGACATAACCGACCGCGTGACCGCTTGGCTCTGAGACACCAGTGCCGACATCTCTTTTTCAATTTGCTCTAGGTCTTCTGGCGTGAAGGGCCGGTCATAGGCAAAATCATAAAAGAAACCGTCCTCAATTGTTGGCCCGATCGTGACTTGCGCTGTGGGAAACAATCGCTGAACGGCTTGTGCCATAAGGTGCGCGCAAGAATGCCGAATCACCTCTAATCCGTCTTCATCCTTACCGGTCACGATCGCAACCGCCGCATCAGAATCAATCACGTGCGAGGTATCAACCAACTCACCATTGACACGCCCTGCCAGGGCCGCACCCGCTAATCCGGCGCCAATCGATGCGGCAACGTCATGGACCGTGACAGCTGATTCAAATTGTTTTTGGGCCCCATCGGGCAGCGTGACGGTAAGCATGATGCGTCTCCTTTCAGTGGTGACCCCTACCAAAGGCCACATGCGGTTCGTTCAATAAAAGTCGCGCTGATTCGCGCTGATTTGGTAGGAACGGTCGGATTCGAACCGACGACCCTCGCCTTGTCGAGGCGATGCTCTAACCAACTGAGCTACGTTCCTAAAGTCTTCTCGCCTTTAATTAATCCCAAGGCATTTTCAATCACTTTCAGCCTTCAACATCATCCACATTGAAGGTGAATCCTGCACCAAAGGCCCGGCCTTTGATTTTATCGAATACAAGCCATCGTCCAAGAACCGTAAAACTTGCTTTTCTATAGATACAGCAAGCTTTCCTACTTGAACCGGCGCCAATCTTACCGTCTTTAAGATCCTGATTCAAAGCTTGTTTGGGTAAGTCCGCTTGCACCTTGAAAACTCAAAGAGCTCAATGAAAAGACCCGCAATCTAGGCCCAGCGTCGTAAGGCGAAACCGAGCCGACTAATTGCGGACAAATTGCTCACGGAGTTGCTCAATCCGATCTCGAACCTGTGCAGCCGCTTCAAACTCCAGATCCTTCGCGAGGGAAAACATTTCTTTCTCTAAGGCAACAATGTTCTTCTCAACCTGGTCCGGCGCCACCAACACCTCATCAGCCGCTTGTTGGCGCTTTGAACGGCCGCTTCGATCGCCCTTGCCTTTACCGCCTTTTTTACCAACCACTCGAGCGCCTTCCATGACATCGGAAATATCAGAAGAGATACTCACCGGTTCAATACCATGCAGCGTATTAAAAGCTTCTTGCTTTTCACGGCGGCGATCGGTCTCGTCCATTGCCCGTCGCATCGAGTTGGTGATCTTATCGCCATAGAGAATCGCTTTACCTTGCAGGTTACGAGCCGCACGGCCGATGGTCTGAATCAGCGATCGGTCGGATCTTAAAAAGCCTTCTTTATCCGCGTCGAGGATCGCAACCAACGACACTTCGGGCATATCAAGACCTTCCCGCAAGAGGTTAATGCCAACCAAGACATCAAACTCGCCGAGCCTTAAGTCGCGAATAATCTCAACCCGCTCTACCGTGTCAATATCTGAGTGCAGGTAGCGTACCCGCACGCCATTTTCATCTAGGTAATCCGTCAGATCTTCCGCCATACGCTTGGTTAGCGTCGTAATCAGAACCCGCTCTTTCACGGCAACCCGCAACCGAATTTCGCCTAAGACATCATCTACTTGGGTCTTGGCTGGCCGCACCTCAATTTCAGGATCAACAAGCCCCGTCGGCCGAACCACCTGCTCAACCACTTGGCCCGCTTTTTCTTTTTCATACGACCCGGGCGTTGCCGAGACAAAAATGGCTTGCGGCGCCCCCGCTTCCCACTCTTCAAATCGCATCGGACGGTTATCTAAAGCTGATGGCAGCCTGAACCCGTATTCAACGAGGGTCGTTTTTCGCGCCCGATCCCCTTTATACATCGCGCCAATCTGGGGGATCGATACGTGGGACTCATCAACGACCAACAAAGCATCATCGGGAAGATAATCATACAAAGTGGGCGGCGCCTCCCCTGGCGCGCGTCCCGACAGATAACGAGAATAATTCTCAATCCCATTGCAATACCCCAATTCCTTGATCATCTCTAAGTCGTAACGTGTTCTTTGTTCGAGCCTTTGGGCTTCGACCAACTTATTGTTCTCTTGCAGGTGCTTGAGGCGAACTTGTAGCTCCGCCTTGATTAGGTCAAAAGATCGCTCAATGGTTTCTCTGGGTGTGACGTAGTGACTCTTGGGGAAGATCGTAATTCTGGGCACCTTACGAACAACCGCCCCGGTTAATGGGTCGAACAACGTAATCTGCTCGATCTCATCATCAAACAATTCAATTCGAATCGCTTGCTTATCCGATTCGGCGGGGAAGACGTCGATGACATCGCCTTTGACTCGGTAGGTCGCCCGCCGCAATTCGACATCATTCCGGGTGTACTGCAATTCAGCAAGCCGGCGCAGGATAAAACGCTGATCCACTCGATCGCCGCGATCCAAATGCAACACCATCTTCAAGTAGGCGCCGGGATCGCCTAGGCCATAGATACTCGACACAGACGCCACAACCAACGCATCCCGTCGCTCAAGCAGCGCCTTGGTCGCGGATAGCCGCATTTGTTCGATATGCTCATTGATTGCCGAGTCTTTCTCGATATAGGTGTCCGATGACGGCACATACGCTTCGGGCTGGTAATAGTCGTAATAGGAGACAAAGTATTCGACCGCGTTGTTTGGGAAAAAAGCTTTGAACTCACCATACAATTGCGCGGCAAGGGTCTTATTCGGCGCCATGACGAGGGTTGGTCTTTGGATCTGCGCCACCACATTGGCTATGGTAAAGGTCTTCCCCGAGCCTGTAACACCCAATAGCATTTGAGAGGCCAATCCAGACTCGATCCCCTCGACCAGCGACGCAATTGCAGTCGGCTGATCGCCCGCGGGCGAAAACTTGGAAACCACTTCAAAGGGAACGCTTTTCATCAACAGCCGGCTTTTTTTAGGAAGCTGTGCATTATGCCTGAGATTACGCCTTGATGTGCGTTAGAGCGATTGACGATCCCGCGACATCCCCGTAGAATCGCACCGTTCCAATGATCCCCGATAGCTCAGTTGGTAGAGCAAATGACTGTTAATCATTGGGTCCCTGGTTCGAGCCCAGGTCGGGGAGCCATCTAGACGCCAAAAAGGCTTGCAGCAATGCAGGCCTTTTTTGTTTTTAAGCTCGATTTTCGCCAGAGCGCCCTCAAACAAAGCGGAATAATTTCTTCGCAGAAACCCCTTCTAAAAGCTCGCTTTAGACAATCGCGCTCATCGGTCTTGGGCCTAAAGATCAGCCAGTGAACCCATGCTTTAAACGCCCATAATCAAGTCCGCGATGGAAACATTGATGGGTTGGGGTACCGTTTCGAACAAGGACACGGTGTGGGAAGCCATCCGGGTTAATGTTAGCGACCCTGGAGCGGTTGTTACGGCCTTTAACGCGTTGATGACCAGCAAGTCAGCAGAAGCTTTTCCAGGCGAGGTTTGGTTATCCGCGATCAGTTATGGCAATGCGGCTGATGGCGACGTTGCGACCCATGTCATCACTGTCGGATACGAATCAATGGCCGAAATGGAAGCCTGGAATGATCAAATTCGAAAGACTCAGGCTTGGGCAGATTTTGGCTTAGCATTACAGGGCAATATGCGAACGGTGAATCGAGAATTGATTCAGTTTCTCTCTGTTTTTGATCACCAAATGAGCCTGGAAAACTTCAAGCAATAAGCCGGTTTACCGAGAACTCGGATGACATCATTAATCAATGATTGAGCCACAGCCGAGAATCGCGCGGGCCCAATGGCGCTGTACGATCTTTCGATGCGCGGCAGAACCTATCTGCCGCGCACCTTGAGGATTTTAAAAGACTAGAGATGCTCGTCAATTCGGATCCGAGCTAGATTCCGATTGATCGTATTAATGCCAATACCCCGAACCGCGGACAACTCTTCAGCCGAGTAAAAACGGCCAAACTGTGTTCGATAATCAACAATCGCTTGGGCCCGAGTGAGTCCAATGCCTTCAAGCGCCGCCGCTAGCGTCTCAGCGTTGGCTTCGTTAATGTTTACGGTTACAGGCCCCTGCAAGACGTCCTGGCCTTCCTCAGGCGGGGCGGCACTGGCCAATCCAGCAACCAACAATAAGACCCCAAGGCATTGCGCCCACATTCGCTTTTTCATCATCTGCATTGAAACTCCTTGTTTAATGAATTGTGTCTGGCGCGAACGCCAGAACCCATTAACACTCGGTGCGCTCAGACCTTTCGACCAGGCGATCAACAATAAAGAAGCGCCACAGAGAACGCTGTGGTCAGTGACGGAGCGGGTTATGAGAGAACACCCTGAAGACGTGTTGGTTACTCGCCTTCCAAGCCGAAGATAGGCCGTATGGATGCCCACCCGCGGCAACTGGGGCAATGCCAGCGCATACGCTTGCCTTCAAACCCACAACTACTACAACGATAGTTGGGTTTATCGGCAATCATTGTTTCTGCAAAATTTTTCAGCAGATTGAGGTTCTGCCGCATCGCGCCTTCAGCATCACCAAGATTAATATCGATAAGCTCGATAAAACCCCGAAGCGTCGGGTTCTGAGCCATCTGATTGGCAATAAAACGCGCCAGAGCATCAGTGCCCTCTTGGTCTCGGATGACCCTTCCTAACGCCAGCACCACTGAAATGGAGGGGAAGAGCGTTAGACAGTGCTCGAGATAGCGGCGATACGCCTGCTCACTGCCCATTGCTTCATGAGCTGTTTCCAATAAAGCCATGGACTCGGCAACATAGACCGGCTCCTGCTCGATAATTCTTTCTAAAAAGCGAATTGCAGAACCAGGATCGCCGGCTTCTAGCGCAATTCGACCTTGAAGTAAGCTCACGCGAGGGTTTTGAGCAAAATGCCCGATTGCATCAACAAGAAAGTCCTTAGCTGCCTCCGGATCGTTTTGAATCAGGCTCAACTCGGCAAGCTCGCACAGATAGTGTGAGATCGCCCGTTCAATCTGGACTTCTTCTGCGCCGCCTGTGACCTGCTTTGCAATCTCAATCGCGCGATGCCAATCCCGCTCCTTCTCATAAACCTGAAGCGTTATTTTCAGACTTTCACTACGGTATTGAGGGTTTTCAGCAGCCAGGGTCATCGACATAGACTCGGCTCGATCAAGTAACCCCGCCTGCAAATAGTCTCTGGCCAATTCCATCTGAACATTGTGCCGCGTCGCCTGATCCAGGCGCGCCCACTTCAAAATATTCTCGTGTACAAAAACTGCCTTTTCGAGCTCACCACGACGTCGTAGCAAACCGCCAAGGGCGAGGTGCGTATCGACATTATCGTTATCAACATTGAGTTCGGTGACGAGGGTCGCCACTGCCTGATCGGGCTCGTCATTCAATAGGTGCCTGAGACCCAGCTCGTAATAGCGACTGCTTTTGCGCTCGCGACGTCCGAGATACCACCCGACCCCAATCGCCAAAACAATCAGCGGTAGCAGAAGCCAGTCACTCACTGAGCGACCGCCGCAACCCAGATTTCGGAGGCCCTAATCCGTGCCACCTCGCGAGACTCAGGGTTTAAAGCCATGAGACTGCACCTCACGAGCGGCCTCCGCCAAACCAGCGCCCAATCAAGGCCCACAGACGCCCCAATGCAATACCTAAAACGAGCGTGCCCGCCAGCCACCAAGATAATGGGAACTCGGGCGTGCGCAACGACAATAACTGCAGCGAAACATCAAGATTATTTTCGGTAGCAAGCAAGAAAAGTGCTATGAACACCACTAGTAATATCAGTCGAAACAGTAGACCTTTGATCCAGTTCATGGATGCATTTTACTCAACCTTAGGTAACCCACATCCGCACCTCACAAGCCTTTATCACCCAAAAGCTAGCCAGACCCTGAACAATCTAATCCGCTTTTAAGCGTCGATGTGAGCAGCTTCCGGATTGACCCGTTCACGAAGTTCTTTCCCCGGCTTGAAATGCGGCACGTACTTGCCCGGCAATGAGACCGGCTCTCCAGTCTTTGGGTTACGGCCAACTCGTGGGGCTCGATAATGCAACGAAAAGCTGCCGAACCCCCGAATTTCAATCCGCTCACCCCGAGCGAGTGCGTCGGACATATGATCCAGAATCATTTTAACCGCCAATTCCATATCCTTGGCAGTGAGCTGGCCCTGGGCCGCAGCCAGCTTTTCAATGAGTTCTGATTTCGTCATGTCCTAACTATTCCGCGTCTGATGCCGCTCGATCCTGCTCTTGCTTGATTAGATCACCAAGCGTTGCAGGCGTCACTGCGGCCACTTCACGTTCACGATGCTCCTTCACAGCAGTCTGCTCATCCGCCATGTCCTTCGCTTTAATCGAAACCGTTAAGCCTCGATTCTTACGATCAACATTGATGATTTTCACTTCGATTTCATCACCAACGCTCAGCACGGTCCTTGCATCCGCTACGTGATCCATCGACAAGTCGCCCGCCTTCAAAGTAGCTTCAACGTCATCCGCCATTTGCAAAATCGCTTGCTTGGCATCGACTTCTTTAACCACCCCTTTGACAATCGAATTCTTATCGTTAATCGCCGTGTAATCGGAGAAAGGATCCTGTTCCATCTGCTTCAGACCCAATGAAATTCTTTCACGCTCTGGATCAATCGCAAGAATCAAGGTTTCAATTTCATCACCCTTGGTGAATCGACGAACCGCTTGCTCACCCGGCTCATTCCAGGAGATATCAGAAAGATGAACCAAACCATCGATTTCGCCTTCAAGACCAATAAAGATCCCGAAGTCAGTGATCGACTTGATGTACCCTTTAATCTTGTCGCCTTTGCTGTGCTGGCCGGAGAACTCTTCCCAAGGATTGCCCTTACACTGCTTAATCCCGAGGGAGATACGACGACGTTCTTCGTCGATATCAAGCACCATGACTTCAACTTCATCGCCAACCTGAACCACTTTCGATGGGTGAATGTTTCGGTTTGTCCAATCCATTTCGGAGACATGGACCAACCCTTCAACCCCTTCTTCCAACTCAGCAAAGCACCCGTAGTCGGTCAGGTTTGTAACCTTAGCAACCGTTCGAGCGCCTTCTGGGTAACGCCGAGTAATCGCAACCCAAGGATCTTCACCCAGCTGCTTGAGACCCAAGGAAACGCGATTACGTTCGCGATCAAACTTGAGCACCTTCACATCAATTTCATCGCCGACAGCAACAATTTCGCTCGGATGCTTGATGCGCTTCCAAGACATGTCGGTAATGTGCAACAGACCATCAATACCACCGAGGTCAACGAACGCGCCGTAATCTGTGAGGTTCTTAACGATACCCTTAAGCTCATGACCCTCTTGCAAGTTCTTGAGCAACTCATCTCGTTCAACGCTATTTTCTGCTTCAAGTACCGCGCGGCGTGAAACGACGACGTTATTGCGCTTTTGGTCAAGCTTGATCACTTTAAATTCAAGCGTTTGGCCTTCGAGTGTTTCGTTATCGCGAAGCGGACGCACATCAACCAAAGAACCCGGTAGGAAGGCCCGAATGTCGCGGATTTCAACCGTGAAGCCGCCTTTCACACGACCACTGATATACCCCTCAATCACTTCTTGATCTTCGTAAACCTTCTCTAGTACTTCCCAAGACTCATTTCGCTTGGCTTTTTCTCTAGAGAGCTTGGTTTCACCAAAGCCATCATCCACTGACTCCATCGCCACTCGGACGGTCGCGCCAATTTCAATTTCTAACTCGCCTTTTTCGTTCAAAAACTCGGATCTTTGGATGATCCCTTCGGATTTCAATCCTGCGTGAACGGTGACCCACTCTGAGTCAATATCGACCACCACACCGGTGATAATTGAGCCAGACTTTAATTCAACGGTCTTTAGACTTTCTTCAAATAGTTCTGCAAAACTTTCGCTCATGTATTTTTCCTTGGGGTTTAACCCCCTCGCGCCTTCCAACTTAGACCCGTCCATTGATTAATCATCTTATCAGCGTTGTGTGTTGGCACTGATTAAACGACTTTATTGACCACTTTAATTTACAACTTTAATCTACAACCTTTAGTTACAACCTTTAGTTACAACCTTTAGTTACCTACTTGCTTTACAAGCTTAGGTTACAACTTTACTCACGACCGCCCAGATTGCCTCGTGGACCGCCTCCAATGGCATGCCCGAGCTGTCAATCACGACAGCATCCTCTGCGGGCTTCAGGGGCGCGACCGCTCGATTCGAATCGAGCGTATCTCGTGCCTGAATACTCTCCAGAAGGGCGGGAAGGCTAACATCCATATCCTTATTTTTCAACTGGTTATAGCGCCGCTCAGCCCGAATTTCAGGGCTGGCCGTCAAGAAAATTTTCACCAAAGCATCTTTAAACACCACCGTCCCCATATCGCGCCCATCAGCAATCAAGCCTGGGGCTTGTCGAAACGCTTGCTGTCGGTCCCCAAGGGCTGCGCGCACCATTGGCAGTGCTGCAACGGTTGAGGCATCGACACCCGCTTGATCCGTTCTAATCGAGTCGGTCACAGCCACCCCTCGGAGCATGATCTCGAAAGGCTCGTTGCCAGATTGGGTCGGAATAAACTGCACCGCCAGCCCGCGCGCAACGGCGGCAACCGCTGGCGCATCAGACAGCTCAATACCATCAAGTCTTGCCGCAAGCCCGGTCAATCGATACAGCGCGCCGCTATCAAGCACATGAAACCCCGTCCGTTGCGCCAAATGCTGGGTAACGGCCCCCTTGCCGGCACCGCTCGGCCCATCGATTGCAATAACAACCGGCTCAGTCATGCTCATTCCTTGTTTTTAAACGCGATTATCAAGCTCTGGAATCCCGTTCTGTCTGATGACTGTCAACAACGCTTTCCAAAAATTCAAAATCAGGTCATAAAATCAGG
>JAFMIA010000020.1:0-5965 GCA_017854255.1 Pseudomonadales bacterium | reverse complement strand
CACGGCTCTATCCGAGACCTTGTTACCGCCTGCCCGTTATTTTAAGAATCACATTGCAGACCTGAAAACAACAATCCGTTTACAGGACTTTTTTAGCGGGTTGAATCTGCAAGTCGGCAAAGTAGTCGCGCGCGCTTTTCGCTCTGGATAAACGCTCGAGTAATGCGTCTGACGCTTCCTCTTCAATGAGCGTCGCGGTGGCCTCAAGGGCCTCTATCACTGTTCGAAGCCGATCTAACAACGGCCCTTTATTGGTTAAAAAAATATCATGCCACATCACTGGGTCACTGGCGGCAATTCGCGAAAAATCTCGGAACCCGCCCGCTGCATACTCGAACACTTCGCGCTCGTCCCCAAATCCCGCCAACACGTCAACCAAGGTATAAGCAAGCAAGTGCGGCAGATGGCTGGTTTGGGCCAAAATATCGTCGTGATGCGCAACACTCATCACAACAACGTCTGCCCCCAAGGACCGCCACAGGTTGCTGACAAGCTCAACAGCGTGCCCCTGAACATTATCCCCGGGCGTCAAGATCACTTTATGGGCTTCAAACAAATCATTCCGAGCGGCCCGCACCGAGTGCTGCTCCGAACCCGCGATGGGATGTGCTGGAACCCAATTGCTCGGCAACTGCCCCCATAACGCTTCAGCCAACCTAACGATGGGACCTTTAACACTTCCAACATCCGTGACCACGCCGGAGAAAGCACCCAATGCAGGCATTAAGGTCGATAATTGCTTTATCGGCACGCACAGACAGATCACATCCGACATCCGCATCAGATCATTGATCGTTGGCGCAATGTCATCGATCAGGCCTTCGCTTAGGCCATATCTCAAGGCGTCATCAGAGACGTCTAAGGCCACAATGCGCGTCTCAGGCAAAGCGCGCTTAAGGCCCGCCGCGATCGAACCACCAATCATCCCAAGCCCAATCAGTCCAAGGCATTTCATTACGGGATCAAAACCCGACCCAAGGCATCGAGAAAAACGCGATTCTCCTCGGGCGTCCCCACTGAGACCCGCAAATGCTGCGGCAAGCCGTACACACCAATCGGCCTAACAATCACGCCTTGCATCAATAACGCCTGATAGATTGGCAGCGCGTCCTGCCCAAGATCAAAACACACAAAATTACCGACCGACGGAATAACCGCAAGGGACAAATCTGCAAGCCCCGCGTTGAGCACCTGCAAGCCTTGCCGGTTGACCGCAACACCCTGCGCCACATGGCCCGGGTCCTCTAACGCGATTAAACCGGCCGCAAGCGCCATGCTGTTCACATTAAAGGGTTGCCGAATTCGATTCATAAGATCAGCCACATCCGGATGACTGACGGCATAGCCAAGCCTTAGCGCGGCGAGCCCATAGGCCTTGGAAAAAGTCCGGGTAACAACCAAATTCGAAAATTGATCAAGCAGGCCTAAACCATTGGGATACGCCGGATCATCGACGTATTCCACATAAGCCTCATCCAGCACCACGAGGGTTGTTGCGGGTACGGCCTTTAAAAACCGCTCTAGCGCATCTCCACGAACCCAGGTCCCTGTCGGATTATTAGGGTTTGCAATAAAGACGATCCGCGTCTGATCATCGATCATTGCAAGCGTTGCGTCTAAATCCTGTTGATAATCCACACAAGGCACTTCTCTTAACGTTGCCCCTAAGCTTTGCGTGACCAGCCCATAAACGACAAAAGCGTGTTGCGACACAACGGTGTTATGTCCCGGCTTTAAAAACACTCGAGCTAACAACTCCAGAACATCGTTTGAGCCGTTGCCGACCGTCAGGCAGTCCGTTGCAACGCCTAATTGCTCAGACAGTTTCTGCTTCAGCTGAAAAGCACTGCCGTCGGGGTAGCGCGCACAATCTTTTAAGATCTCGCCTAAATGGACTTGCAGCTGCGGCGTTGGGCCCAGCGGATTTTCATTACTGGCCAGTTTTACAATCTGCTTTAGACCCAACTCTCGCTCCAGCTCTTCCACCGGCTTACCGGGTTGATACGGGGCTAAGTTCAAAACCCCAGTATTGGCTGACTTAAAAAAATCCATAGCTATAGCCTTAAAGCGCGGGGATAGCTCCCCAGTAATTTCACTTCCAAGGCATCCTTGGAAACCTCATCCAGCACAGACCGAATACTGGGATCCGTACTGTGCCCATCAAAGTCAATAAAGAACACATACGACCACATTCCTTGCTTAGATGGCCGGGTTTCGATGGCGGTAAGTGAAATACCGTGACGATGAAACGGCTCAAGCAGCGAAAACAGGGCCCCTGGACGGTTTTGCGTTGAAACCATAATCGAGGTTTTATCGGCGCCGCTCGGTCCTACAGGCTCGCGTCCAACGACTAAAAACCGAGTCGTGTTGTCTGACAAATCTTCGATTTTTCGGGACAATATGGTTAAGCCGTAAAGATCTGCCGCCACTTCTGACGCGATGGCACCTGCGCCCGGATCACTCATCGCAAGCTTCGCCGCCTGGGCATTACTCGAGGCGTCAATTCGAACTGCATCGGGATAATGCACATCCAGCCAGCGACGACACTGACCAAAGGTTTGCTGATGCGCGTAAATTCTTTCAATAGGCGCATCAATGGCTATAGCCATGAAATGATGGTGCACTTTCAGCTCACACTCACCGCAAATGCGAAGCGACGAGGTTAAAAAATTATCAAGTGTATGGTTGACCACGCCTTCGGTTGAGTTTTCAACCGGCACCACGCCGTAATGGCAGTTTTCAGCGGCCACTTCTCGAAACACCTCATCAACCGTAACAAACGGTCGGCCAATGACCGCCTCACCAAAATGTTTCAGCGTTGCTTGCTGGGTAAAGGTGCCTTCGGGCCCGAGAAAGGCAACCTGCATCGGTTCTTCCAGGGCAAGACACGCTGACATAACCTGACGAAAAATCAACGCGACCTTCTCGTGACTCAGGGGCCCTAAATTCTTTTCAACTAAGCCGCGTAAGACCTGCGCCTCACGCTCGGGCCGGTAGAAAATCGCCGGTTCATTATCGGCAGACTGCTCTTTCACGGCCGCGACCTCGAGAGCGCATTCAGCGCGGCGATTAAGCAGTGTTAGCAGTTCTTGATCCAATCCATCAATTTCAAGCCTCAACGCTTGAAGCGCTTGCGCTTGATCGATTGCATCAGTCACTTTCAGGATCCTCAAGCACATCAGACGCAGATTGCGCCGCACTGTCAGACGCCGCACTTATCACCGCTGCGTCGGAGGCAACGGTTGCGCCATCTTCGGCGCCTTCTTCAGCATCACCCTCTAACTCATCTAACTCAGGCTCATCAAAAGAGGCCAGCCCCACGAGCGACTCACCCTCACTCAAGTTGATCAAACGAACGCCTTGCGTATTGCGCCCGAGTGTTGAGACCTCATCAACCCGAGTCCGCACCATCGTACCCTGATCGCTGATCAGAAGGACTTCAAAGCCCGAACCAACTTGCGCGACGCCAACCAAACTGCCATTACGCTCTGATAGCTTCATCGAAATTACGCCCTGGCCGCCACGACCAATGACCGAAAATTCTTCGACAGGCGTCCGCTTGCCGTAGCCTTTTTCACTGGCGAGCAACAACGTGCCCGCTGCATTTGGGATAATGAGTGAGATCACAGCCTCGCTCGCCCGAAGCTTGATCCCGCGAACGCCTCGCGCACTTCGGCCCATCGCGCGCACGTCTTGCTCTTTAAACCGAATGGCTCGGCCACCAGAACTAAACAACATCACGTCTGATGCACCATCGGTTACCGACGCGCCGATCAAGGTATTGTCATCTTCAAGTTCGATCGCAATCAAACCGGAACTTCTGGGTCTTGCAAAGTCCATTAGCGGCGTTTTCTTAACCGTTCCATTGGCCGTTGCCATGAAAATAAACTGGTCCTCGCCATAGCCCTCAATGGGTAACATCGCGGTAATACGCTCCCCCTCGCCAAGGGGCAGGATATTGACGACAGGACGACCTCTAGCCGCCCGGCTGGCAATTGGAATTTGGAAGGTTCGGAGCCAATACACTTTCCCGCGATCACTAAAACACAACAACGTGTCATGGCTATTGGTCACCAACAGCTTCTCAATAAAGTCTTCTTCTTTCACCGCACTGGCTGATCGGCCGCGACCGCCGCGCCGCTGCGCTTGGTAGTCAGACAAGGGCTGGGTCTTCGCATAACCGCCATTTGACAAGGTCACGACCATCTCTTGCGGCGTGATCAAATCCTCCATTGTGAGATCTTCTTGGGACTCAACAATCTCAGACCGACGCTCGTCGCCATACTCATCTCTGATTTGAATCAGCTCGTCCTTGATCAACCCCATCAAGCGCTCGGGCAACATCAAGATCTCCATCAAATCGGCGATGTTGTCGATAATCTCCCGATACTCCTCAAGCAATTTTTCTTGCTCAAGACCCGTTAAACGATTCAGCCGCATCTCCAAAATAGCTTGGGCCTGCTCGGGTGACAAAAAGTACAACCCATCTTCTTTTAAGCCATATTGCGGCTCTAAGTTATCGGGCTTGGCCGCATCGGGCCCTGCTCGCTCGAGCATCTGGGTAACCGTTTCAGAACCCCAAGACCGGGCCAGCAATTTCTCACGTGCTTCTTGCGCATCCGCGCTGGTTTTAATCAGTTCAATCATCGGGTCGATATTGGAGAGCGCCACTGCAAGGCCCTCTAGAACATGGCCTCGGGCCCGGGCGCGACGCAGTAAATACACGGTCCGCCGCGTGACAACTTCCCGGCGGTGAACAATAAAATACTCTAATACTTGCTTAAGATTCAGCACTCTGGGCTGATTATCCACCAAGGCAACGAGATTAATGCCAAACACGCTTTGCAGTTGTGTCTGAGCGTAGAGATTATTCAAGACAACTTCCGGCACAACGTCCCGCCTGAGCTCGATCACCAAACGTGTTTCTTTTGCTGACTCATCCCGCAGGTCTGTAATGCCCTCAACTTTTTTCTCTTTATGAAGCTCCGCGATTTTCTCAATTAATTTCGAACGATTCACCTGATAGGGGATTTCGTGGACGATGATGGTCGATTTACCGGTCTTTTCATCGAGGATAATTTCGCATCGAGCCCGCATTTGAACCCGGCCATGTCCCGTTCGATAAGCCTGAACAATACCGGCTCGGCCATTAATAATCGCAGCAGTTGGAAAATCTGGACCCAGGATATGCTCCATCAATCCATCGACTTCAAGCGTTGAATCATCAATCAAGGCAATTGTGCCGTTGATGACTTCAACCAAATTATGGGGCGGGATATTGGTCGCAAAGCCAACCGCGATGCCGCTTGAGCCATTGACCAGCAAATTGGGGAACCGCGCAGGCAGCACTTCTGGCATTTGCAAGGTGCCGTCGTAATTCTCCACAAAATTAACGGTTTCTTTATCCAAATCGGCCATTAACTCGTGGGCGATTTTCGCCATCCGCACTTCGGTATAACGCATCGCTGCGGCCATATCACCATCAAGCGATCCAAAATTCCCCTGCCCATCAACGAGTGGATACCGCAACTGCCAGTTCTGAGCCATCCGAACAATCGTGTAGTACGATGCCGTATCACCATGAGGGTGGTACTTACCAATGACGTCCCCGACGATCCGTGCCGATTTCATGTAAGGCCGGTTATAGGCATTGTTCTGCTCGCTCATCGCGAACAACACGCGGCGATGAACTGGTTTTAAGCCATCGCGAACATCTGGTAAGGCGCGCCCAACGATGACACTCATCGCATAATCCACGTAGGATTGCCGCATTTCGTCTTCGATGTTGATGGTTCGGATGTCGTCGTGTTCGAAATCGCTCATGATTACACTATCTTCTTTTGCAAAATTGTTCCGAAAGCCTGACCTGGAGACGGCATTCGACCTATTTACCAGCGCGCCTATACCCCAGCACACCTTTTACCTCTAGCGCATCGCTCACGCGCCAGACCGATTGAACGTTGTT
>JAFMIA010000019.1 GCA_017854255.1 Pseudomonadales bacterium | reverse complement strand
TCTTTTATGGCTTTTGACTTTTCAACCCTTTGATTTTTGCCCTTCCCAATTGGCGCGCGCCTGTCTCGCTTCGGCGCTCGTCCGCCCTGCCGGCTGTGACACTTCCAGCAAAGGTGCAACCAACTTGGCCCAACCCAGCTTTTCCCGCCCACTAACGTGCAGCCCTCGATCTATCCAACACCCACCTCATTTGATCTTTGAAGGTTGCATCCACCAATCCGGTCTAGTCGACAAAACAACCACCGAGGCCTACCCCAGTGTAAAGGCTTGCTCTAAACCAAAGCAACGGTATCCAATCTAGCGATGCGCCAAGAATTGAATAGCCTCGTCAGCGCAACGCTTTAAACGGGGCCCGCCACCGGGACCGGCGCGCCGTAGCAAACCCGTTTTCACCCTTAGACTCCGCTCAAATTCAAAAGCCCAACTTCTCCAGGCTCAATTTGATTGAGGTCCGCGTCTTTAGGGTTCTTTAGGCACTAGCAAACCTGCCGCGCGCAATTCAGCCGCTTTTTCCTCGGGGGCGCCGTCATTTAAAAATTGGCCACCGCCGGTTTCAACACCGGCTAAATATTTTTGTAGACCCGGTCCTCGAAGCATTGGCTGCAAGCGAATATAACATCGATAATCGTGATCAACCGATAGCGACTTCGGCGCCTGATGCACCGCCAGAATGTAAGACTGCGGCGTCGGCCATAGATGATCCTGCATTTTAAGCACCGAGCGCAGCACCAGGGCTAAATCATCGAGCACGCTTGCCGGCATCTCTGGCAACCGTTGCCACGACCCTTTTGGCACAATAAAGGTTTCGTAAGGCAGCTGTGCAAAATAGGGCACAAACGCTAAGCAGTCGTCGGTTTCAACTAAAATCCGGCGCCCATCGGCTTGCTCGGACCGAATGATCGCATCAAATAAGTTATCTGCATCCGCCTGGCGATACCGCGCGACGGCCTGGATTTCCTGAGCGACAGTATGAAACACAAAGGGGGTTGCGTAAATCTGGCAATGCGGATGCGGGTTTGACACGCCCACCACCTCACCATTATTTTCGAAAATAAATACATGCTCATACCCAGCGTTCGTCATTAACCCGTCGGTCTGATCCCGCCAACAATGCACAACGTCCTTGAACTGGTCCTCGGACAACCCGCTCAGCCGGCCCGCATGATCTGGGGTGTAACACAAGACCCGACACAAGCCTTCCGCACGGGCGCTTTGATAGATCCCGGGCGCTGGCACTGGCGCGGGCGCACTCGCTTTAAAGGCGGGATGATCGTTATCAAAAACGAAGCAGTCAGTATAAACAGCGTTTTTAATACCGGATATCCGTTCACCGCCCGGGCACAAATAGCAGGTCGGATCAAACCGGGGTGCGTCAGGCGCCGCTGTAACGCGACCACCCGACCAGGGACGACTTCCACGATGACTCGTGACCGTCACCCAACGTTCAAGCAAAGGATGCCAGCGATTCTCCCAGGTCATCATCGTTTATCCTTGGGTTCCAACTAGGTATTTTTTAAATCGCGCTGCTCAGATTGAAAATCTCGGTGTTGCATCAGGGCAAAATGGTACGCCTCAATTAAAGCGTTCCAGCTCGCCTTGATAACATCGACATTCACGCCGACTGTCCCGAAGGTTCCGCCTTCAAACGTGTGTTCGAGATGAACTCGAACTTTCGCGGCAGTCTCCTGCGTTGAGTTGATGACCCGAACGGTGTAGTCACTTAAATGCAGGTCATTAATTTCCGGGAACCGCGCTTGCAACGCTTGCCGAAGCGCTTGGTTTAACGCATCCACCGGCCCATTGCCTTCGGCCGCGCATAAGATTTCCTCATCTCCAATGCGGACTTTTACCGAGGCCTCAATGGCGCCTGCAATCGTGACATCGTTTTGGTCCGAGGCAGACTCGTTCGCGGGTGAATAAATGCGATAGTAAATCGGTTCAAAACAGGGGCTAAAATGGCCGAGGTGACGACGGACCAACAAATCGAAGCTGCCGTCCGCATTCTCAAACGAATAACCCGCATGCTCTTTATCTTGGATGTCCTCCAGAATGTTCGTAGCCGACGTCTTACCCTGCAGTTCTGGGTAACGATTGGCCAATTTCGCTCGGACATTGGAGCCCCCGGACAATTCGCTAATCAAAATCTTGCGGCTATTGCCGACGCTTTCTGGCGTCACATGCTCGTAGGTTTCGGGATTTCTTTGAACGGCCGATACATGCACGCCGCCTTTATGGGCAAACGCTGAACTGCCGACATAGGGCTGACCGAGCGGCCCGTCAAAGGCCAAGGTTTCCCAGACTTTGCGAGACAACCGCGTTATGCCTTGAAGCCGACCTTCCGGCAAGCACCTATAACCATATTTCAACTCTAGATTCGCAATAATGGTGGTTAAATCAACGTTACCGCAGCGCTCACCAATGCCATTGATGGTGCCCTGCACCTGGCAAACGCCTGCCTCAACCGCACGCAGCGTATTCGCCACCGCCAAGCCGCCATCATTGTGAACATGAATCCCCAATTGAATTGCAGGTAGATGGCCGCGCGCGGCGCCTATTGCGCGCTCGATTTCGTGGGGCAACGCACCCCCGTTGGTATCACACAAGATTACACGATCGGCGCCGCCGGACATCGCTGATTCAAGGGTTGCCAAGGCATAGCCTGGATCGCTCTTGAAACCATCAAAAAAGTGCTCCGCATCATAAAAAACCGGCTTTTGGGTCGCCTCTTTCAAATAGGCAACCGAGCCTTCAATCATTTCAAGGTTTCGTTCAGCTGTGATGCGCAGCGCTTGCTCGACATGTAAATCCCAGGACTTCCCAAATATGCACGTCACATCGGCTTTGGCCTGAACTAACATCCCCAGGAAGTGGTCGTCCTCGGGCAAACAATCCGCGCGATGGGTTGAGCCAAAAGCAGACACCTTAACTTGCTCAAAGCTTCTGTCCTGACACGCTAGAAAAAAATCATTGTCTTTTGGGTTCGAACCGGGCCAACCCCCTTCAAGATACATCACACCGATCGAATCCAACATATCGGCTATGGCAAGCTTATCAACCAAGGACAAGTTGACGCCTTCACCTTGATTACCATCTCTCAGCGACGTGTCATAAATCTCGATCTGTCTTGAGGTGCTCATCCCGAGTGATCCGAGTAACTCAATCTCGCAGCCACCGCTTGAATCGCGTCTTTGGCAACCAGCAATTCATCCAAAGGATCAAACCGTCCGGTTAAGAAGGCCTCACGCGCACTGTCTTTCATCGTGAACGAAAACTGCTCGTTGGCGAACATGAGGGTTTGCGCCTGAAGATCGATTAAGAACTCTGCATCGGGATGATGTCCTACAAGTGCTGCCAACGCTTTGCGCTGCGTCTTTTCCATGATCAAGCACGGCATACCCAGCGTTGTACAATTGCCATGAAAAATCTCCGCAAAGCTTTCGGCAATGATGACCTCAAATCCAAATTTCTGCAGCGCTTGCGGGGCATGCTCACGACTCGAACCACAACCAAAATTGGTATCCGAGATCATGATACTGGCCCCTTGATGAACGGGCGCATCCAGGATATGCCCCTTGGACACGTCCTGGGTATCAAACCGTTCATCATAGAACAAAGCCGGTCCCAGTTCGTCAAAGGTCACGCATTTCAAAAATCGTGCTGGAATTATTCGATCGGTATCGATGTCATTACCCTGCACATAAACGCCTCGACCACTTCTTTTAACGAGATCATTCATGACGTCTGCTCCAGCTGAAAAACATCGCGCGCATCGGCCACGGCACCTTGAATCGCAGCCGCTGCGACCATGATCGGGCTCATCAGGATGGTTCGTCCGGTGGAAGAGCCTTGCCGACCCATAAAATTCCGATTGGAACTCGACGCGCAGACCTCATCGCCCACCAGCTTGTCGGGATTCATCGCCAAACACATGGAGCAACCGGGTTTGCGCCACTCAAACCCTGCTGCTGTGAAAATATTATGCAGCCCTAATGCCCGTGCAGCCTGATCGACTTTTTCGGACCCTGGTACGGCGATGGCGCGCACTGATGAGGCAACTTGGCGACCCTCGATCACATCGGCTACCGCCTGAAAATCGCTCAAACGGCCGTTGGTACAGCTTCCAATAAAAGCAACATCGATCTTCGTCCCAGCAATCGGCGCATCGGCCTCAAGCTGCATATAACGCAACGCATCGCTCATTAATTCCTGATCTAAACCCTCTGCTGCAGCCGGATCTGGAATTCGCTCACCAATACCCAGCGCCTGTGCCGGCGTCACGCCCCACGTCACAGTCGGTTCAATCGCGCTACCGTCAATCACGACAACATCGTCGTAATGCGCATCCGGATCACTCGCATAGCCTGCCCAACGGCGCTTCGCCGCATCAAACCCGGCACCGCTCGGCACCCGCTCTCGGCCCTTAAGATACGCAAACGTCGTCTCATCTGGGTTGATATAGCCGCATCGTGCACCGCCCTCAATACTCATATTACAGACGGTCATGCGCGCTTCCATGGTCATGGCCTCAATCACGGCCCCGGCATATTCATAAGCATAGCCAACGCCGCCATTCACACCCAGCATCCGAATGATATGCAGGGTGACGTCTTTGGCCGTCACACCGGTTGAAAGCGTTCCTGTGACTTCGATTCGACGGACCTTAAGCGGGTCCATGGCCAAGGTTTGACTCGCCAAAACATCCCGAACCTGACTGGTGCCAATGCCCAGCGCAATACAACCAAAAGCGCCGTGGGTTGAGGTGTGACTATCACCGCAACAAATCGTAATACCTGGTTGGGTTAAACCGAGTTCTGGCCCCACCACGTGAACAATGCCTTGGCTCCCGGAGTTGGGCTGAAAGAACTCAATGCCATGCATTTCAGTGGCATCACTCAACACGGCCATCATCCGCTCAGCCATCGGATCACTAAACGGACGACTCTGATCATCTGTTGGAATAATATGATCAACCGTTGCAAAGGTTCTGCCAGGATAGGCAACCTTCAAATCCTTGTCTTTGAGCATGCCAAAGGCCTGTGGACTCGTCACCTCATGGATCAGATGCAAGCCCATAAAAATCTGATACTGACCGTTCTCAAGCGGCCCAACCAAATGATCATCCCACACTTTCTGATATAAATTTTTTCCCACGTTTTATTGACCTTTTAGGCAAAAAACGGGAGTTTAACAGATCTCAATGCTCGCAGTAACGACTGGGAGCAGCAAAGCATGGAGACGGCCCGTGACCCGGTTCAAACGAGCACTCGAACCTAACATCAAACTGAATCGGCTCACCCTCCGAGCGTTTACTGACGCCGACAAAGATCGCCTATTCCAATCTGTGCGACACTCCAGTGCAGAACTGATGCCGTTTTTGCCTTGGTGCCACCCCCAATACGATCGCAAGGACGCCAAGACCTGGATTCGTTTCGCGCAGGCAACTTGGCGAGATCGAACGCAATTCGCTTTTTTAATTGAAGCGTCTGCCACCGGGGCCCTCATCGGCGGAGTGGGCCTCGATTCGCCGAGTGAGCTTGGCGACGCCAACCTAGGCTATTGGGTTCGTACGGATTGCACTGGATACGGGTATGCCACCGAGGCCGCACGCGGCCTTGCAGCACTCGGTTTGCAGCACCTCGAACTCAAACGAGTCCTGATCACTTTGTCAGTTCATAATTCTGCGAGCCGTCAGGTTGCGATCAAAACCGGCGCGCAATTCTTGCGCGAAGAAAAAGACGGTTTAACGCTCCATGAGGTCAAACACGATGCTTTGATTTATGCCTTCACGCAGCCGCGTCTTCGCCTGACCGCCTGATCACTTGATCAAATGACCGCTGGGATCAAGACGGTTGCCCCGCCTGACATTAACAATCCCTTGTGCGATCGATCTAAATTGTGACGAAGGCCTATGCTGGGCAGGCCATTACGCCGGTTTGCAAGTGCCTTGGCGACTCCTACATAATAAAGAACAAACCCATACCGTCGTTGGTCGTGATAAAACAGGTATTGCACCGATAAAGATCCAAAGATGCATGCCGGAACCAATACGGACCACTTCATAAATTAAAATAAAACGTCAAATAAAGGGAACACACACATGACAACAGACGTCATCAACGACATGCAATTACGGCTTAAGTCGCAAAAGGCCGCGCAAATCGCGGGCGGTCACGTCAGTGCAGAACTCCGGATCGATCGACTAAAACGCAGTATTGCGATTCTTGAAAGCAATGGCGATGCGTTGTGTGATGCGATGCGCCGGGATTTTGGTCACCGCAGCCTAGATCAATCTAAAATGGCGGATATCGATGGCGCCATCAGTCCACTTAAAAATGCCATCAAACAGGTTAAGACTTGGATGAAGGCAGAAAAACGCGGCACGATGTTTCCGCTCAATCTCCTTGGCGGGCGCTCTCGAATCGAATTCCAACCCCTAGGGGTCGTCGGCTGTATTAGCCCTTGGAACTTTCCAGTGCAACTGACCTTTGCGCCCCTTGCTGGTATTTTAGCCGCCGGCAATCGAACGATGATCAAACCTTCTGAATACTCGCCTGAAACATCAGCGCTCATGAAAAGCCTCATTGAAAGCCGTTTTGATCCAGACGAAATGGCGGTCTTTACGGGTGGTCCTGACGTTGGTCAAGCGTTCAGCGAGCTCGCTTTTGATCACCTATTATTCACGGGCGCAACGAGCGTGGCCAAGCACGTCATGCGATCGGCCGCTGAGAACCTCGTACCCCTGACTTTGGAACTCGGTGGTAAGTCACCCGTCATTATCGGTCGCTCGGCGGACATCAAGTTGGCCGCTCGAAATGTCATGACGGGTAATACGATGAATGCAGGCCAGATCTGTCTTGCCCCGGACTATGTGATGGTGCCAGAGGAAGACCGCGACGAGTTTGTCGAAGCCGCGAGAACGGCGGTTACCGAGATGTACCCTAATCTGAAAGACAACGAGGATTACACCTCAATCGTTAATGAACGTCACTACGACCGGCTTCAAAATTATCTGACCGATGCCGAGGCGAAGGGGGCTGAGATTGTTGCGATTAATCCTGCCAATGAGGATTTCAGCCAACAAGAGCATCACCGGATTCCCCCAACCCTTGTGCTCAACCCCACCGACGACATGCTGTGTATGCAGGAAGAAATTTTCGGGCCATTGCTCCCCGTTAAAACCTATCAAGATGTCAGTGAGACCATCGATTACGTGAATGATCACGACCGGCCACTTGGCCTGTATTACTTTGGTCACGACCAGCAGGAAACCCGGCGCGTACTCGATCAAACGACCTCAGGCGGCGTGACCCTGAATGATGTGATTATGCATATCGCTCAGGAAGAATTACCGTTTGGTGGTGTTGGCCCAAGTGGCATGGGTTCATACCATGGCATCGAGGGCTTCAAAACCTTCAGCCATGCCAAGTCGGTTTATAAGCAAACCGCCAGCATTTCAAAATTAATGGCAAAAATGGGGCCGCCCTACAAGAAAAAGCAAGCGGCCTCCTGATGACCCACACGGCTGCTGCAAGCTAAACGCTCGCAGCAGCCGTGCACTTTATCGCCCTGTGAATTCTGGCTTTCGTTTTTCTAAAAACGCTTGGACCCCTTCTTTGAAGTCTTCACTTTGGAACATTCCGCCTAAGTGCACCATCAGGTGATCGACGGCCGTGTCGTAGGATTCCTCCAGCCCCATCCGCATCATGCGCTTGGTCGTCTGCACCGCTAGCGGTGCATTATCCGCGATCTCCTCGGCCCACTGCATAGCGGTTGCCATCAAGTCTTCCGCCGGCACAATGGTATTAATCAAGCCCATCGACAAGCATTCTTCAGCATCCACCGTACGAGCTCGATAGTAGAGTTCGGCGGCTTTACCCCAACCGATTAGACGTGGCAGCAGCCAGGTACCACCGCTTTCAGGCACCACATTGCGCTTCGCCGTCACAGCCGCCATCTTGGCCGTCTCCGAGGCAATTCTCATGTCACACAACAGCGCAACATCCATCCCATAGCCGGCGGCAGGTCCATTTAAGGCGCAGATAATGGGCGTATCAATGTTCCACATCACATTGATGGGCGCGTCTCGCAAATCGAATAATTGTCGCGCGGGCCGATTGCCGTCTTTAGCACCGCCGCCAATATTGCCCTCACCAACGCCAATCAGATCGAGCCCGGCACAGAATCCCTTCCCCGCACCGGTCAGAACAATGCATCGGATTTCGGGATCCTTATTCGCTTCAACCACTTTTGCCGATAATTCACTTAGCATATCGCGACTAATGGCGTTGTATCGCTCTGGACGGTTCAACGTGATGATGGCGATTCTGCCTCGTTGTTCGACCAATAATTCTGGTGTTGTAGATGCGGACAGTGTCATCGCTAATGCTCCTTTTTTTTCGGTGGCTAAGCATCTTGCTTAGGGTTTAAATCGCTGACCTAGATCAGGTTATTCACAAATAAGGCGCGTTTTTGACTCTGCTCAAAACAACCCCTAAAGCTGCGGCACGATATTGGGACCGGCTAGCCAATACCATACCGACCTAATCCGACTTACGCCAGAGGGATTGATGCTGACCCTGCCCGACCAATACTTAGCGTATCGGCGGCGTTAAAAGGTGCGCGGTTACGGCGCCGCGCACGACCCATTGCGATCCATGCCAACATTCGCAAGCTCGACGCACATCCTGTATTATCCCGCGACTGCGCCATACCCTATGTCGCCGCGTACACAGTCAATAAAATCGCTCTAAACGACCTCGGGCGACCATCGAGAGTTCTTAAACGCATGACAAGAAACCCCTTAACTGTTGAGCGGACATCGCTTATCCGAGCCTGGCTGATCGGCATCGGTTTAGCGGCGTTTTGCGCAGGCTTCAGCAGCACCCTGCAGGCAAGCGGCTTGCCCGATGCCTTGCCAATGCGCACCGAACTCGACACCCGCATCATCATTGATGGCGTCATCGATGAGCCCGCCTGGCAAAACATCAAGGCTTTTTCTGGCTTTAAAGTGATCTCCCCCGACACGCTGGCCGATGCACCACTCAAAACAAACATTAAGATGTTTTATACCGAGCGTGGCCTGTATTTTTCGGCCCTGATGATTCAGCCCCCAGAAACCCTTATTGAACGTCTGAGCGCTCGTGACCAATTTGTTAACAGAGATCGGATATCTCTCTCGATCGATACTTCCGGCACCGGGCTTTACGCCTACTGGTTCGCTGTCAATCTGGGCGGCTCGTTAATGGATGGCACCATCCTGCCAGAGCGGCAATATTCCAGCAATTGGGATGGCCCCTGGCGCGGCGCCAGTCAGCGAACCGAGACAGGCTGGAGCGTCGAGATGATGCTTCCCTGGTCTATGATGACACTGCCCGCCAGCGAATCAGGCGACCGAGACATTGGCATCTATATTCAGCGCGCGGCGGCAAGCATCGATGAAGACTGGGCCTACCCTGGGCTCCCAAGAACCCAAAACCGATTTCTATCCCGTTTCCCCAAAACGAAGATTAAAGGCATCAATCCCAAGCAGCAACTCACCTTCTACCCTTATGTCTCGTCGAGTCTCGATGCGGTCGGCGATCGCGCCACCCAAAAAGCCGGGTTTGATCTATTTTGGCGGCCCACCACGGCCTTTCAGGTTACGGGCTCCTTTAATCCCGACTTCGGCAATGTTGAGTCCGACAATGTTGTCGTGAATCTCACCAGCTACGAGACGTTTTTCCCTGAAAAGCGCCCGTTCTTTTTGGAGGGGCAAGAGATATTCACAACCTCGCCCCGAGCAAACCCAGGCTTTCGTTCTGGCGGGACGCCTACGACCCTAATCAATACCCGGCGAATCGGCGCGCCGCCAAGAGCGCTCACCGATACGTCGATCGAGTTGTCGCAGACCGAGGCCAATCAACCCAGCGAGTTAATCGCGGCAACAAAAGTAACCGGCCAGACTGGCTCACTACGTTATGGATTGTTAGTTGCCCTTGAGGACGACACTGAGTTGATCGGTCTAAAAGATGGCAATACCGTTCGTCAAACCCAATTTGGCCGAGATTTCACCGCGGCCAGAGTGCTCTATGAAAACACACAGGGTTCGGGTCGAAATGCGATCGGGCTCTTGGTGACAGAGGTCGGTCACAAAGACCAAACCGCGCAGACGCTTGGCGTCGACCTGCATCATCTGAGCCAAAGCGGCAAACTCGTCGTCGACGTCCAAACTTTGCACAGTGATACCGCAATTGAGGCCGGCCATGGCGCCTTTGCCGATATCGTCTTTCGGCCCCAGCAGGGCGTGCAACATAAACTCACGCTGGATTACTTTGATCGAAACCTCGACATCAGTGATTTCGGCTTCTTACAAAGAAATGATGTTAAGGGCTATCGATATCGTTTTGAACGCGTTCAATCGGATCTAAAACGGCTTAAAGGCCGAGAAACCGATCTTGTCGTGACGCAGCAATGGAATTTCGCCGGACAGCAAACCCGCCTTGGTTTCTCTGGCGCCCAAGAACTTCGTTTCTTTAACAACACACAACTAGAACTCAAACTCGACTTTTACCCGAAACGGTGGGAAGACCGTAACAGTGACGGCAATGGCGCTTATCGGTTACAAGACCGGGTCCAAACCGGGATCAATTACAGTAGCGACAGTGCGAAACCCTTCAGCTATCGTTTAAGGGCCAACATGCGGCAGGAGGACATTGGCGGTCAAAACCGGTCGCTGAGCCTCGACATATCCTATCAACCGACCGACCGACTCTCGACCTCGCTTGATTTTAAATACGAAACGCGTTCTGGCTGGCTGCTCCACGATGCGGGCTCTGATTTCACCCGATTTCATTCAGAGAGTCTACGGCCCAAACTGGAGGTGTCTTACTTCCTCACCGCCAGTCAGCAAGCCCGCCTGAGCCTGCAATGGGTCGGTATTAAAGCGTTTGAACGCGATCGTTGGCGCTTACCAGCGACCGGTGGCCAGTTAGCCCCGGATGGCGCCAGTGCTGGGCCCCGACGAGATTTCTCAATAAGCCGATTATCCTTCCAGGCACGATACCGTTGGGAAATTGCACCCCTGTCTGATTTGTTTGTGGTTTATACCCGCGGCTCAGATCTACCGAGTAATGTCCGCTCGAGCTTCTCAAACCAGTTATCTGAGGCGTGGGAGCAGGCCCTCGTCGATTCATTGGTTGTAAAAATTCGATACCGTTTTGGTAATTAAATCGGCGCAGAAAGACAACCTGGCCCTGTCAAACGGGCCAAGGTGGCCGATAACCGATGAACCCTCGTAACGGACTTAAACGGAAATTTGATCTGCACATGAAGGAAACCGTAAAGCCCCACCTCATTGGTTTAATCGGGGACGTTCATAGCGAGCACACGCGGCTCGAGCAAGCGCTTGTTTTTCTTCATTCAGCAGGCATCAAGACCATTGTCTGTACCGGTGACATCGTCGATGGCCCCGGCTGCCCGAATCAGAGCATTGAGCTCTTGATGGCGTATGGCGTTAAAACCGTTGCGGGCAACCATGATCGATGGCTACTCGAAAACAAGGTTCGACATCTGCCCATGGCGCATCACAAGGCAGATCTTTCGGCCCAATCTCTTAACTATCTACAGCGTCTAAACAAGACCGAATCAATTAACTGTCATGGCCAGCGTTTACTCCTCTGCCACGGAATGGGTGACCGCGATTTAGGAAAAGCCTGGCCCGGCACCGACGCCATGCCCATCGAGCGCAGTGTTACCCTTGATGGGATTATCAAAGCGGAACAGCATGACTGGCTGATCAATGGTCATCTGCATTTTCGAACGATCATGGCCTTCAAAACACTCACCGTAATCAATGCAGGGACCCTAACGGGACACCGTTGGCCGGGCTTCTCCGTACTGGATCTCGATGAGAAATCTGTTCAGGCTTTTGAGTTTACGCCTCAAGGGGTTCAGCCAGCCATAGCCCTCAAGGTGCCAACCCAGCCGGAATGGCAGGACACTCAAAGCTTTCAAGGTGGCTGGGAGCCCCTGGTCTTATTCAAGCGCGAACCCAGCTAGCCCGCTTATTAAAGGGTTAGCCTGACTCAAGCGCTATGGCTGTGTAGATCTGACGCGGCCCTTCGAAAGGCTGGCGCGCATGCATTACCAGCCGATTATCGAGCCACAACATATCACCGACCTGCCAGGGAACGTTAACCACCTCGGTCGCGGCCCTGTCCAAAAACTGCTCAAAGACCGCGCTCGGCAAATACGCGCCGCCGCCGAGTTGGACCGCGCGATGGCCCACGTTACGCGCATCATTCCAACCCGTAAACGCCGCGATCACTGAATTAAAAAACGTTTTTCGACCACTCACCGGATCCAGCCGGACCGCTGGTAGAACCGGCGATTCGGTACGCAGTTCATCCCCGTCAAGCCATTGCCAGCGCAGACCTTGGCCTTGCATCACCCGCTCTGCCTCAGGTTTTGTTTCAACAAGAAAGGTTTCCTGCCAGCTTCGACCAATCGGTGAGGCAGGATCCGTGACCGCCGGCATGACCCGGGTGTACCGCACGCCTTGCGTCTCTAACTGCGCTGCCAAAGATTGATCAACCAAATTAAGTAGGTCAAATGCTGCTCTAGAATCAAACAAGGTCGTTGCGCCACCGGATATCGGCGCGGTATCGCAGTAGAAAAAAATATAATCCGGCGGTTGACGGGTTTGCGCCATTTCATGATGTAGCGGTATTTTTTCATCCGGGGGGCTTTCATTGGCCGTCATAATTCGTCGGTGCGTAATCTGACGCCTCGGTGCGGCGCCGCCCAGATAAGGCATATTCTCAAAGGGAACGGCGTCCAGGACCGCCTCAAAGTCCTCTGCGCTGTTCACGCCGCAGCCGCGAAACAGCAGCGCACCTTTTTCTTTGAGCTCCTGCTTCAGAGCAGCCCCATGTTCTAGAAAATATTCGACGCCAACAGGCCCATCACGCCGCTCGCTCGGCACGTAAATCTTTGGAAAGACGCCCGTCGCATTGCGCCCTTGGGCCGCATCGGCGGCTTCTATCAAAAGAGGATTCCTCATCGAAGCAGCCTAAAATTCTGAGCATCAATTTCCACCGCCTGGCCCGTCGTTGCGGACGCTTGGGCTGCAAGGCCCATCAGCACTGCCATGAGACCATCGTCTGCTGAGACCGCGGCCGGCTTACCACTGCGCACAGCAGCGACAAACGCCTGATGTTGAAAAAATGTCGCGCCTTGATGCGAGCCGGCATCCATTGCCGCTTTGGGCACAATAATATTCTCAATTACTGGCGCTGCGGGCGCACGCGGCGAGACGACCAAACGAGCCGGCTCAGGGGCCACGCCCGCTACCCGAAAAGGCCCGGGAATCTGGCAATCCAGTCGGCCTAGGTCCCCAACCAATGAAATTTCTTGCTCGAACCGTACCCCATCGGCAAACATACAAAGATCCAACATCCCGCGGCAGCCATTATCAAAATCGATAATGACATAGCCATTATCCCAAATATCCGGCTGCGCCCCGCCATACCGCTCCGCAAGATGATTGACGTCTTGCGCGGCAGAAGCAAAGACCCGTACGGGCTCAGCCTTGAGAAACAACCGCATGAGGTCAAAGAAATGACAACATTTTTCAACAAAGGTGCCGCCGGAATACCGGTTAAAACGATTCCAATCGTCGACCTTCTTTAAGAACGGGTAACGGTGCTCTCGAATACTCAGCATCCTGCGTTGACCCACGGTTGCCCCCTTTGCATCGAAGGCAGCCAACGCCGGCATAAAGCGATACTCCATCCCAACCCAAACAAGCGAGGCTCTATCAGCAAGTGCCCGTCGTAATCGCGTCACATCAACTTCTGTGGTCACCAAGGGTTTTTCAATCAGCACCGGAACCTGACACGCCGCCAGCACGGTCAGTAATTGATCACAATGGGTAAAATTCGGCGTCGCAATGACCAGCGCATCAAGCCGCTGGTCAAGCAAGGCTGGCAAGTCCGCAACAAAAACCGCATCGGGGGCCAACGCGCGGGCCTTGTTCAACATGCCGGGATTAGGCTCACAGATGGCAACGACCTTTACGTCTTCGAGCAATGCCAAGTTCCGGAGGTGCTCCCGGCCCATCATACCTGCGCCGAGCAGGCCATAGCGAAGTGGATTGGTCATTAAGGCTTCCTTTCAACATCTGATTTTGCCTGTTTTAAGAACCAAAACATAGCGCTCGCCCGGAACCAACGGTAAGCTTTTGCCATGACACAATCAATTTGGCTATTCGGCTACGGCTCGATTCTCTGGCGACCCGACATGCCCTACACCGCGGCGAAGATTGCGCGGCTTTCAGGTTTTCAACGTCGGTTTTGGCAAGCCTCAACCGATCACCGCGGCACGCTCGAACGACCCGGCGCCGTGGCAACCCTGCGGCAGGTTGCCGGTGCTGAGACCCTTGGCATAGCCTACTGTATCGAGCAGGCGCAGCTTGTTCAGACGATGAGCCAACTCGATCAAAGAGAGCAAAATGGCTATGGCCAACAAAGCATCAGTCTGACGCTGGATACGGGCCAGGTGATTCAAGCCATGACCTACATCGCACAGCCCGGGAACCCTTGGGATCTCGGCAGCCCGAGCGAGACCCTTTTGGCCGCGCAAATTCAGGCGGCATGCGGGCCAAGCGGCACCAACCTTGCGTATTTCCAACACCTGCACTGGGCCAGCCAATGTCTCAACGAAGCCGATGACCACCTCGAGGGTATCGCCTTAGCCTTAGAACGATTAGGCAGTCCGGAGCCTCCCCGCCGCGCCCTGATTAGATTACAGATTGAAAAGGCTCTGGTACCATGGCATCCACTAATGAGGTGATCACATTGAACTTAATCCCTGAAATCGTCGAACAAGCCGAACGCCTGAAAACTTGGCGTCAACATATTCACGCCCATCCTGAGATGGCCTTTAAAGAGTACGAGACAGCGGCTTTTGTTGCGGAACGGTTACGTGAATTCGGACTCACAGTCCACGAGGGCATTGCGGGCACGGGTGTTGTCGGCACCTTGACCAAAGGTGGCGGCAATCGCGCCATTGGTTTGCGAGCCGATCTAGATGCCCTACCGATCGTCGAAGCCAACACCTTTAGCCATGCGTCTAAGACACCCGGAGTCATGCACGCCTGCGGGCATGACGGTCATACCTGTATGTTACTTGGCGCCGCGGCCTACCTTGCCAAAGCTGAGACTTTCAGCGGCACCGTTCATTTCATCTTCCAACCCGCGGAAGAAAATGAAGGCGGCGCCAAAACCATGATTGAAGCGGGGTTATTCGAGCAGTTTCCAGTCGAGGCGGTCTACGGCATGCACAATATCCCCGGCATTCCGGTCGGTCATTTTGCAGTTAAGCCGGGCCCGATGATGGCCGCCTTTGACATTTTCGACATTACGGTTGTGGGTCGCGGGGGGCACGCGGCCATTCCTCAACAAGCGATCGACCCAATCCTTATCGGTACCAAAATCGTGGAGGCACTTCAGACGCTGGTTGCGCGAGAAATTAATCCTCAAGAACCTGCCGTACTGAGCGTGACCCAGTTCGAGGGCGGCGATGCTTATAATGTCATTCCGGATCAGGTCCGCATTGCCGGCTGCACCCGATGTTTTTCAGTTCGGGTCCAAACGCAATTCGAGCACAGCATCGAGCGCATCGCATCCGGTATTGCCAGCAGCTTCGGGGCAACCGTTGAGTATCGCTATGAGCGTCGCTACCCGCCAACGGTCAACAGCGTCGAGGAAACCGAGTTTGCCGCCCGCGCAGCAATTGCAACCAGCGGCACCGAAGCCGTTAATCGAAACCCAAAACCCTCCATGGGCTCTGAGGATTTTGCTTATATGTTGCTTGAGAAACCAGGCTGCTACATCTGGATTGGTAATGGCGACGGTGAAGGCTCCTGTATGATTCACAACCCAGGTTATGATTTTAATGATGATATTTTGCCAATTGGGGCCAGTTATTGGTCGAACCTGGTCGCGCAATTACTCCCTGCCTAGGAGACTTTGATGTCGTTTATCGAACACCGACTCGGAAGGACCCACTTCACGGCAAAGGGTAAAACCACGGATCGATTGCCCGTGATTTGGCTGCACGGCGGCCCAGGCGGGACCCATAATCCAAATGGCAATGTCTTTAAGTTGTCGGAAAATCGAAAAGTGTATGCTTATACCCAACTGGGTTCAGGCAAAAGCAGTGATCTTAGTCAACGCCGGTGGCGGATTTCGACCTTTGTGCAGGAACTTCAGTTACTGGTTGCGGCTTGGGGCCTTAAAGATTTTCATTTAATGGGCGGCTCTTGGGGCACGACCCTTGCGCTTGAGTATTACTTAAAAGTGGGTGGTCGAGGCATCCGGTCCATGGTGCTGCAGTCGCCCATGCTATCCGCCGTCGATTGGCAAAAAGATGCCAACCGATTAATCAAAGCCTTACCCAAAGACACGCAACGCGTGATTCAAGCCTGCCAAGCCGTTGGCGCAACCGATGCGTTGGTCTACCAAGAGGCGCTTGCTTTGTATTACAGCCGCCATGTCCTCAGACGACCCAAGAAGCTAAAAGCGATGCTGGCTCGAAAAAATCCTCGGGGCGCCGCCATCTATCAACATATGTGGGGTAGCAGCGAATTCTCAGCAACCGGCACCCTCGCCGACTTTGATCAAACCCATCGTCTTCAAGACGTCCATTGCCCAACCTTGATTGTTTGCGGTGAGCACGACGAGGCCACGCCAAAAACCGGCGCACGATACGCCAAGCGACTGCCTCAGGGCGTATTCCATGAAATCCCAGACGCCAGCCACGCGATTTGGGAGGAGCAACCCCATCGTCTTAAAAGGGTGATTAACCAATTTATCCAGCGTTGGGATTAAAGATCTACGCACCGAAACCCTAACCGCGGGAAATGCACCAATACCTCACCCAGCCCCGGCTCATCTCTTAAAACAGAATAGGCATCGGGCACATGCTCGGCTTCGACCAACGCCCCCGTAACCGGTTGCAAGCCGTAATCGATTGGACAAACCGAAACGCTGGGCGACAGCACTTTTTGTTTCGCCAAAAACGGTTCTGATGCCGCAAGCTGCAAAGCATCCTCTGCGCCCATTGGCTGAACCCGGCCATGGCCAAAGGCCGTCATCTGAGCGAACCACCGCATCACCTCTGGAAAGACCGCCAGGTCGGCAACAAGCGCCGGGCGTTCCGCAATAAACCAAAGACAATGGTAAACCGAGAAGTCCGCAAGGGTTGGGGCCTGCCCAAACAAAAAGGCTTGGGCCCCCAGCTGACTGTTCATTTGATGTAACCAAAGATCGAAATGCGACAACGCAACGGCCAAATCCATCTGCAAGGCCGTTGACCCCTTTGAGAATTCTGCGCGATCTGCCATAAAAGCAGCCGCCTCGGCGTCGCTTTCGAAAAGCGGATTACCGGAAAGCGCTTTCGGCTGGAAGGCCACCGCGACGACAACGCGAAATAAAAATGTGTCTGCCCAATAGGCAACCGTTTCAATCACCGCGCGTTGCGCTTGGGGCAACAATGCCTGCCCCTCGCCTTGGGCGATCAGAATTTTCGCAATCAGCGCCGTGTCACAATACATCTCGCGCCCGCGTTGTAAGACAGGCGTTCGCCGATAACCGCCCGTCAGGGGCATCAACTGAGGACGCGGCATAATCACGGGTATTTCGACCTGTTGACTGGGCAAATCAAGATAGCCCATCAATAGTCTTACTTTCTCTGAGAACGGCGATCCCGCATATTGATGGAGAATAAAATCTGGCATAACAACTCCTGAGTAAACGGTGGCGCCGTCGCGCGCCACACCTTGACACTTTCGCGCTAGTATAGAGCGCACATCAAAAGAAGGACCTAGCATGCGTTTAACCGAACCGAGAATCAATCCTGTTGAGGAATCTGACTGGACCGAGTCCCAGAGAGCGTTGCTGGCGCCTCAGGTCATGCGCGGACGCGTCCAAAATATTTTTTTGACCCTGGCCAATCATGAAGCATTGGCCAAACGTTGGATGGTTTTTGCAAACCACATCCTCCACAAGTCAAAATTGTCCCCGCGCGATCGAGAAATTCTGATCCTGAGAGTCGGTTGGCTATGCCAATCTGGCTACGAGTGGGGGCAACACGTGCTCATCGGGCAGAAAGCCGGACTCAGCGATTTGGAGATCGAGGCCATCAAAGTCGGCCCAACTGACCCAAGCTGGGGACCACAGGATGCCTGGCTGTTGACCGCCGCGGACGAACTCAGAGCCGACGCCTTTGTCACCGACCGAACTTGGCAGGCCCTGGCCAGCCACTACTCTCAGCAGCAACTCATGGATCTCGTCTTTACGGTCGGGCAATACCAGCTGGTGTCGATGGCCTTAAATACCTTTGGCGTTCAGTTGGATCCAGACCTGCCCGTCATGAAGTAATGAGACGGGCTTAGTCGAGGTCATCGAGGTTCACAGACGAGTCAATTTGCGCCCAGGCCAATTTCGCCATATTAAACGCCCCAGCGCCGGCAGCTTCGGCATGCTGACTGGCCGCTGTGCCGTCCAGCACGCGCTTGGCGATGCCTTGTAGTATTGCCGCCATTTTGAACATGTTAAAGGCAAGATAATAATCCCATTCGGCTATCCCAGCGCGCCCGGTCCGCGCACAATAAGCCTCAACGAAGGCCTCCTCGGACGGGATCCCCAAGGCCGCGACATCGACGCCCCGCAAAGCATCTCGATAAGGCCGGCACAGGTACGCAAAATCGGCGATCGGGCACCCTAGGGTACTGAGTTCCCAATCCAGAATACCGATCACTTCGTTGCGATCTTTATGCATCATCATGTTCGCAATCTGAAGGTCACCATGAACGATGGTGCAATCATTACTGCTTGGTATATTGGCCGGCAAATACGCAAGCAGGTTATCCATGTAAGGATTATCAACGGTTTTCGTATACTCGTACTGACCACCCCATCGCGATAATTGTCGCGCTATATAATCAGATTCCTTCCCAAAGTCGCTCAAGCCGACTTGCTTATAATCAACGCTGTGCAATTTGGCGACAGCAAGGTTGGCCGCGTCCCAGATTTCAAACCGTTCTTGCGGGGCGTAAGGACCGTGCGTTGCATCCCATATCACCCGTCCATCCAAATATTCCATTACGTAAAACCAGGTTCCGATAACCGAATCATCGGTGCACAAGGCAAAAGTCCTGGCCGTTGGGACATCCGCATCCGCAAGACCCGTGAGCACTTTGTACTCACGATCCACCGCATGGGCTGATTTGAGCAACTCCCCTGGGGGCTTGCGCCGCAACACATATCGCCGGCCAGGGGTTGTTAGCAGATACGTTGGGTTTGATTGCCCACCTGCAAATTCTTCAATACTCATGGGGCCTTGAAAGCCCGCAACCGATGCCATCATAAACGCGGTGAGCGCCTCTATATCGACATAGTGACGGGCTTGTACAGGCACGGTACCAGTATTATCTTCTGCTTTAAAATCAGTCATTTAGAACCCCTATCATTCCAGTATCCGGCTGTCTGGCAACCCTTTACAGATCGAATTTCGAGACAATAAAAAGCCAGCTTGCGCTGGCCTTTATTGACTCAAAGCATTTGCTCAGCTTACCGTCCAAGTATGACCCCGACGCAACACCTCATTAAAGTCGACCACACCCTTCTTTGCACGAACCGTTTTAATCTGCTCATAAACTGAACTTTCATAAGACACTTCTTGCTTGCAATACAGTACGCCAACGGCCTCTGGAAAGTCCGGCGTCGAAAGCGCTGCCAACATCTGGGCCAAGACCAAATTGGTCTCATCGTGCACCATAATATCATCAACGGTTACGTCCGCTTCTCCGAGCGTTACGACCTCTAATTGCAAGGTGGCCGTGTTCAATCGAAGGCCTTTTTGGTTATCAACCCCAAATAACATGGGCTCGCCATGCGCCAAAACCAGTCTTGAATCCGCGGCGGACTTCTTATCCTTAATATAGTCGAAGATGCCGTCATTATAGACCGGGCAATTTTGATAAATCTCGACAAAAGAGGCGCCTTTATGCGCGTGCGCTCGCTTGAGCACGGGCGTCATATGCTTGGCCTCGGTATCGATCGTTCGGGCGACAAATCTTGCGCCAGCACCCAAGGCGAAGGTGCAGGGCCGCAGTGGCAAATCAACCGATCCATCCGGCGTCGACGGTGAGCGTGTGCCAACCTGGGAGGTCGGCGAGTATTGACCTTTGGTCAACCCGTAGATTTCGTTGTTAAACAACAAAATTTGTAGATCCACATTCCGGCGCAAGACATGCAGCATGTGATTGCCGCCAATGCTCAGACCATCTCCATCCCCGGTAACCACCCATACATCTAATTCAGGGTTCGAAAGCTTTACGCCGGTCGCAATCGCGGGCGCTCGGCCATGGATTGTGTGGAATCCATAGGTTTCCATGTAATAGGGAAATCTGGAGGAGCAACCAATCCCCGATACAAAGACCGTATTTTCTTTCGGCGTATCCAGTTCTGGCATCAGCTTTTGAATGGTCTTCAAAATGGCATAATCGCCACAACCCGGGCACCAACGGACTTCCTGGTCGGTGCTAAAATCTTTTAGTGTGAGCTTTACCGGTGCGTTCATGCTGACTCTCCTAGAAGCGATTCGATCGCGTCGACAATTTCTCGGATCTTGAAGGGTTGACCCGATACCTTATTCAGCCGTTTGGCATCGATTAAAAACTTAGATCGAAGCACTTCGACCAGCTGCCCTGTATTCATCTCTGGCACCAAGATCTGCTCATAACCACGCAAGAGCTCCCCTAGGTTTTCAGGAAACGGCATCAAATACCGGATGTGGATGTGACTGACGTCCACCCCAACCGCGCGCAACCGTTTTACCGCCTGATGGATGGGACCATAGGTTGATCCCCAACCGACAATAGCAAGATGACCAGCACTCGGCCCCTGGCTCACTGTCTGGGCAGGAATGAATTTCGCGATCCCATCGATCTTCGCTTTACGGACATCGGTCATCCTTTGGTGGTTGTCCGCGTCGTAGGAAATATCACCCGTATCATAATCCTTCTCGATCCCGCCGATGCGATGCTCAAGGCCTGGCGTACCGGGCTTTGCCCAGACCCGAGATAAGGTTTCGGGATTTCGGTTGGCCGGTGAGAACCCTTCTGGATTGGTCTCGAACTGGACCGGAAATGCCTCGAACTGCGTCAGGTCAGGCACCAACCACGGCTCGGAGGCATTGGCTAAGTAACCATCACTCAGCAACAAAACCGGTGTTGAAAATTGCGTTGCCAAGCGAACCGCCTCGATTGCAACATCAAAGCAATCTGATGGCGTGGAGGAAGCAATCACGGGCAAGATTGTATCGGCATGGCGACCAAACAAGGCTTGGTTCAGATCCGATTGCTCCGTTTTGGTCGGCAACCCCGTCGAAGGTCCGCCGCGCTGAGTGTTGACAATCACCAGCGGCAACTCTGTCGCACTCGCTAGCGAGATGGCTTCGCCTTTTAAAGAGATACCCGGGCCAGAACTCGACGTCACACCCAGTGTGCCGCCAAAGGAAGCGCCAATCGCCGCGCAGACTGCCGCAATTTCGTCTTCTGCCTGAAAGGTCACGACATCAAATTCTTTGTGTTGCGCCAGGGTATGCAGCAAGGACGAAGCTGGCGTAATCGGATAGGACGCAAAGGTGATCGGAATATCCGCCAGTCGGCCGCCTGCTATAAGGCCATATGCCAGCGCGTCACTACCGGTTGCATTGCGATATAGCCCAGGTTTTACCTCGGCTCGCGGAATCTGATAGACCTCAACCCCACTGGGTAATTCGGCGGTTTCGGCGTAGCTGTGGCCAGAATTAAGCGCGGCAATATTCGCTTGCGCAATGTCCGGTTTGTTTGCAAATTTTTTCTCTAGATTACCAACTGTGATTGACCGGTCTCGGTCGAATAACCACATAACCAACCCGAGCGTCCACATATTCTTACACCGAACCGCAAATTTATGCGACAAGCCGAAGGGCTCAACAGAGGCAATCACGCGTTTCGTGATTTCGATCACAATGACGCGGTATCCGTCGAGCGAGCCATCTTCCAGTGGATTTGATTTATATCCAGCCCGCGCTAGGTTCTTATCGGTGAACGCATCGCTGTCGGCGATGATCAAACCGCCCGGGAGCAAGTCCTTTAAATTCGTAATCAAAGCAGCGGGGTTCATCACCACCAAGACATCAAGGTCGTCTCCAGCGGTCGTCACTTCATCGGACCCAAAATAAATCTGAAACGCTGAAACCCCAAATGTTGCACCAGCCGGCGCTCGAATCTCGGCCGGAAAATCAGGAAACGTCGCCAAGTCATTACCATGAAGCGCGGTGGCCTCGGTGAAGTTGCTACCCGTCAGCTGCATGCCATCACCGGAATCTCCGGCAAATCGTACGACTACCGCTGCCCCGGCAGCGTTGGCTGCTGCTACTTCTGACGTCTTTTCTACTACTGACATACTTGCCCTCACCTTCGATTGCAGTCATTGATTCGATTGCTTTTAAACCGCCAATTTTTAAATCTCTAACTTTAGATCACACCCTTGCCTGGTACCAGGACCAGACTATGAGCCGCGCCTATCGGGCGTCCGCTGCAAGAGGACGCCCGTCGACGTTTTTGGCACGCCGCACGGTCATCTTTTTGACTCAAAAACTTATAAAACAGCTCGCGCGAGCATAACAAAGCAGCTTGCTATTGAACAGTGAGTCGGCCCAACTAAGCGTAGTTTTTTTCAATCCTGACCCCAACGATCATTAGAACCCGTCGCCAGAAATCAGGGCGATTTACCAATCCTGGCTTTACCATCACAGCATGACTTCAATCAGCGTTGGTCCGACCCGCTGCAGCGCCTCATCTAGAACCGTTTGAAACGCTTCACAAGTGTCGACGCGATGTCCCACAACGCCCAAACTGCTCGCCAAATCGGCGAAGTGAATAGAAGGCTCAGACAGATCAAACAGCGCGCCAGCGTGCTGCCCAATTTCATTGACGCCCAAGCGCAGATACTCGGTCTCCAGAATACCGTAACGCTGATTATTAAAGATTACGGTGATCACTGCCAAGCGTTCCCTGGCCTGCGTCCAGAGCGCCTGAATGGTATACATCGAGGCGCCATCACCCAGCAAAGCAAACACTTGGGTATTGGGCGCCGCAATCGCAGCACCGACGGCGGCAGGCCCCCCCTGCCCAATCGACCCACCGGTCAAATTGAGCCAAGTATGTGCCTTAGACTGCTGCGCTGGCTGCAGCACCGCAGCACCGCCGCCGGAGTCGCCGCATAGAATTGAGCCTTCGGGCATTTTCTGCGCGATTAAGGTCGCGACCCCACGGGTCGAAATCTTCCCCGTCGGCACGTCAAATACCGCCGTCTCGTAGCGGTCAGGCGCAGCAGACCCAGCGCTTAATTCGGTCATCAAAGCCTGCAGCGCGCCCGCCACGTCCTCGTGCCCGGCCGCCAAAACCTGTAGAGCGCATCCCACTGGCGCCAGTTTTGATGGGGTTTCCGGGTAGGCGAAAAAGCTCACGGGCTCCCCCGCGCCAGCCAACAGAATATGATCCACCCCCTGTAAGGCCTTTTGAACTTGCTCTGGGAAATACGGTAGTCGTTCAATAACCGGACTGCCGGGCCCTGAATCAATTCGTGCTGGAAATGCCGTCATGGCGACTCGACAACCGACATGTTTGGCGATTTTTGCGGCAGCTTCTCGGGCAGCCGGCAGTAACCCATCTTTGTCGAGTAGTATCAGACTACTCGCGGTTAACCGGCCCACAATCTGGGCAAGATCCGCGTTCGTTTTGGCAATACCTGGAATGACCGGAACATTCGCCGCCATCATTGATGCGGGCCCCCAGCACGCATCCGCGGGAATAATGAGCGTCGCGATTTGGCCCTTTGAGCCAGGGGCTTTCTGCATCACGGCAGCCAGTGCGGCCAGCCCATCGGCGGCCAAACTCTCAGCCGTCGAATCCGTTTTGATCCAGCTTGATACATTTTTGGCAAGGGTCTCGATATCGCTGGTTAAGGGCGCATCTAACGCCTCGTGATCGAGCGTATGGTTGCCAACGAGGTTAATAATGGGCGATGCCGCCCGACGCGCATTGTGCAGGTTGGCAATACCGTTGCCCAACCCAGGCCCAAGGTGCAAAAGCGTCACGGCAGGTTTACCGGCGATCCGGGCATAACCATCGGCCGCCCCTGTGCAAACGCCTTCAAACAAACATAAAACCCCTCGGAACGCAGGCTCGGCATCCATCGCCTGAACCAAATGCATCTCGGACGTTCCAGGATTGGCAAAACAGACCTCAACACCGGCGTTTAACAGGGATTGAATCAAACTCCTTGCACCATTCATCTGTGTGCTCCTTGGGTCTCTCTAGCGGTCCGCTGCTGGCTGCAGGGCCTTAATACTAATTGCAGCATACCGTTGCAGCTTGGTCTTTGGCAAAGTGGCGCGCGTATAAACCCGAAACGCCGGTCGCCACGTTCCCCGCCGCAATCTAAATTGCGTGATGGCTCACCCTTTCTTTCCACCAAAGCGGCGCAATGATGCCGACGTGGTTTACACTACATTCGGTCTAATCAATAGGATTCTGATCATGTTTCTACCGCCCATACGACAGCTTCAATATCTTGTTGCGCTATATGATCATCTCCATTTTGGCCAAGCCGCACGCCACCTCAACGTCACCCAATCCACGCTGAGTACGGGTATTCGAGAGTTGGAGAAATTTCTAGGCGTCCAGCTGGTTGAAAGAACCAACAAGAGTGTGACCTTCTCCGACCTAGGCAAGCGCATTGCCGATCGGAGCCGCTACATACTGATGCAGACTGAAGATCTAATTGACGAAGCAAAGGCGTATCACAACCCTTTGTCGTCGCCCGTCAAAATTGGCGGTATCCACACGATCGCGCCCTACATCCTGGGCAATTATGCCGTCATGCTGCGTCAGCAGATGCCCAGCATTCAGCTCTATCTTCGAGAAAGCACCACGCGTGTTTTAGTGGATGAATTGCAAAACAACAGCTTGGATCTCGCATTGATTGCATTGCCTTTCGAGGCGGGATCGGTTGAAACCAGAATTTTGTATCGCGAGCCGCTATACATCGCCCACCATGCGCAAACGCAATTGATGGTGCCGGGGGACACTGACTTCGATGATCTGCCGGATGAGAGCCTGATGCTTTTAGATGACGGCCATTGTTTAAGAGATCATGCGCTGGCGGGATGCCGCTTAAAAAACCACAAGAAAGTGCATACGTTTGGCGCCAATAGCTTGCAAATGTTGGTGCAAATGGTGGACAGCGATATCGGCGTGACCATCCTGCCACAAATGGCGATCGACGCCGGCATCCTGAACGGCACCAACATCCAGTATCAGCTTTTACCCATTGAGCGGTTCCACAGAGATATTGGCTTTGCTTGGCGCAAGGGCCACTCTCGGCAGCCATTACTGAACGACATCATCGACGCCATCGATCCGATGACCTAAGCGATCCTCGCCTGCCGAACTGAACCGTTAAAGCGCAATACCCGGGAATCGAGCACTACGGGTTGCATCGATAGGCCGGTTGGCCGCAGCGTGATAGGTGAAGACCAAAGAAAGCTTGGTCGCATCCGTTTGATTTCGACCGGCCGCATGAAACAACTTACTGTGAAAAAACAGGACGTCCCCGGCCTGTAAGGGCACCTGGATTGCTTGCTTTAGGAGCTGTTTATTTTCCGGCAAATCAGGCCGCAAAAAGAGCGCCGCATCGAAGCGGCCTGGGTCTAAGGTTAAGCGGTGACTCCCCGGAATCACCCGTAAACAGCCATTACGCCGATGCTCATCCGTTAGCGCAAGCCAAAGACTCACTAGATTCTGCTCATCAAATGACCAATAACGATTGTCCTGATGCCAAAGCGTTGCGGATGAAAAGCCAGGCTGCTTGGTCATCACACAATTATGGTGGCATTGCGATAACTCGAGTGCATCACCCCCTAATAGCTTTGCCAAAATTTGCTTAACCGCATCACTCGTTGCCCAATCCCTGAAGGCCGAATGTCTTGAGCAGGCTTGCAACAACCGTCTTGCGGTGTTTGCCCCCAGAGCCTCCGCGTCGGCAGGCGCGCCCGGATATTGCACATCGACCTCATATTCCATCGGCGCAAGCTCGGTGGCCAGGTGCTCCTCTGCAATGAGCCGCAACCTTTGCGTGATGGCACTTTCGGCAAACCTCGGCACCACCACATAGCCTTGTTCATCAAAGGTTGTTTTCAGCGACTGTAAGTCCACGAGTTGAGCAACTCCAACATATTTGCTTGCAGTATACGAGATCCCGCAGCAATCGATTGAATGATTATGCGTCTTTAAAGCATTTGCCCCGAGCGGCTAACCATGCCACATTCGCGTAACCCTAATCCTCTTTAGACCGAAGGAATCAGCTGCTATGAGTCTAAAATCCATATCCGCCATTATTGGTGATTTAGCCAAAGCTCAGCCTGACTGGCCCGCAATTTCGCATGAGACAATGTCGATTACCCGTCTCGAATTACATCAAAGTACGAATCGCTTGGCCCGAGCTTACCAGGGCCTAGGGGTTCAAGAAGGTGACTTCGTAACCATTGCCCTGCCGAACTCAATTGAGTTTTATCAAGCCTGTATTGCGACTTGGAAACTGGGCGCAACCCCGCAACCGATCTCGGCAAAGCTGCCAAGGGTTGAACAAATTGCGATTGTGAGCCTCGCGGAACCCGCGCTATTGGTCGGAAGTGGCGCCGACTTGGCGTTGGGGGTTCAAACCCTACCGGCTAATTTTATGCCGGATCCCGCTTTATCCGATGCCGATCTGCCAGACAAAGTCAGTCGCTTTTGGAAGGCCCCAACGTCTGGCGGCTCAACCGGTCGGCCTAAAATTATTGTGTCCGAAATCCCGGGCTGCTTTGACTTCAGTCAAGACAAACCCCTGCAGCAGGAATTTGATCGCGCTCAATTGGTGCCCGGTCCCCTGTATCATAACGGGCCCTTCTCATTTTCGATGAACGGTTTATTTCTCGGCAATCACATCGTTGTCATGACCCGGTTTGATGCAGAGCAAACCCTCGCACTCATCGAGGCGCATGACATTGATTGGATGATGATGGTACCCACCATGATGTCTCGAATCTGGAAACTACCCGATGAAATTCGGCTGAAGTATGACTTGAGCTCACTGCGCGTGATGCTGCATTTAGCGGCACCCTGCCCGCCTTGGTTAAAAGAAAAATGGATTGACTGGCTCGGCGGTGATCGGATCCATGAGCTGTTTGGCGGGACCGAAGGCACGGGCGCGACCTGGATCACAGGCGATGAATGGTTGGCGCATCGCGGCTCGGTGGGCAAACTGCTCGGCGGGGCAAAGGTCAAGGTTGTGAATGAACAAGGCGAGACCCTACCCGATGGCGAAATTGGTGAGATTTACCTGCTACCCCCCGGCGGACAAGGCAGCACGTATCATTATATTGGCGCGGAATCTTCAGGCCTTGACGGTGGTTGGGAATCCCTTGGAGATATGGGCTATGTCGATTCGCAAGGATACCTCTACTTATCCGACCGCAAGACCGACATGATTCTCGCGGGCGGGGCTAATATTTACCCCGCTGAGATCGAAGCGGCTATCGACACGCATCCGCTTGTGCGATCCAGCGCGGTCATCGGCCTACCGGATGACGACCTTGGCCAGTCGGTTCACGCCATTGTGGATGCGGCAGAGGCTCTGACAGATGAGGCTTTGCTGCAGCATCTGACCGAGCATCTGGCGCGTTATAAGATTCCCAGGACCATCGAGCGGGTTCAAACCCCTTTGCGAGATGATGCGGGGAAAACTCGCCGTTCCGCATTGCTGAAAGAGCGGATCGCCCAGGCCAAAGACATCAACTAGGTTGGCAAGGCCGCCGCGGCTAAGGGGTCTTGATCAATCAGATGCGCGGTGTCGTTGAAACGGCGCAACGTCATGGTATCGCCCTGCACCACAATATGGCTGATCGAGCCATTATCGGCGCCAGTAAAGGCAAACGAACGCGCCTCCGTAATGGCTTCCAAAATTTGGGCAATCACCCCGCCATGAACAAAGACCGCGACCAATTCATCCGGATGCGCCGCTGCAATGGTTTGAATACCCCGAAGCAATCGCGTTTTAAAGGCCTCGGCGGATTCTGCCCCAGGGATGACATCCCAGCGGCCTTCTGCTTGCATCTGCTGATAGATCGGATGGTTCTCATGGGCTTTAATTCTGAGCACACCGCCTTCCCAATCCCCTAGGTGGACTTCATGCAAATCTGGATTCTGATTCGGCTGGCACCCAATCGCCCGGCATAGGGGCGCTGCTGTCTCGGTGGTTCGTTGCAGTTTGGTAACGTAAACCGCACTAATGGGCAGGCTCTGCAAGCGCTGTCCAACTTGCTCTGCTTGCACGCGCCCTTGGGGCGCGAGCTCAGGGTCACCTTGACCATCGACCAAGGGAAAGGGCGCGTCCGCTCGAGCGGCTCTCGACTCGCCATGACGCACCAGTAGTATTTCGGTGGCGCCTTTGGGCGGGGTAAATCGGGTTTGGCGGTATTCCTGAACAGTCATAGGTTGCTCCTCAATGAGCCCAGATGATAGCTCGGATATCATTGAATACACCAGTTTGGCTAGGTATTCTTGAGTGACCGAACGCTGAGTCAAGCTTATGAGCTGGGATAAAGAACTCCAAGAACTCGACCAACGCGGCGCATTGGCTGAAGCGATGGGCGGCGAAGAGAAGGTGGCCCGCCAACACCACTTCGGTAAATTGACGATCCGCGAGCGGATACGCGCCATGATTGATCCCGACTCCTTTCATGAGATTGGAAAGCTCGCGGGTGTTGGCAGCTATAACGAGGCGGGCGAGCTGATCAACCTCGTGCCCTCTAATTTCGTTTTTGGGACCGCGGCCATTCATGGCCGACCGGTTATCGTGTCGGGCGACGATTTTACCGTACGCGGCGGCTCCGCCGATGCCTCGATCGCGGGCAAACGCTTGCAAGCCGAAGGCTTGGCGCTCGAACTAAAGTTGCCGCACATTCGACTGATCGATGGGATGGGCGGCGGTGGTTCTGTGAAAACCATCGAGACCGCCGGCAGAACCTATATTCCGCGTGTCGCCGGCTGGGATACCATTGTGAACCACTTGTCAGTTGCTCCATCGGTATCATTGGCCTTGGGCAGTGTTGCCGGTATCGGCGCGGCAAGAGTCACCACGTCCCATTATTCCGTTATTGTTAAAGATACGGCGCAAATGATGATCGCCGGTCCCGCGCTCGTCGATTGGGCAAGCCTTGGCGAGGTTTCGAAAGAAGAGTTGGGTTCCAGCCGCATTCATACGCGTAATGGCTCGATCGATGATGAAGTTGCGAGCGAAGCAGAAGCCTTCGATCGCGCACGACGCTTTCTGAGCTACCTGCCGAATCACGTCGATGAGTTACCCGCTCGTACCGACTGCGAAGACCCGATCGATCGAAAATCTGAAGCACTCAACACCCTGGTGCCCAAGGATCCCCGCAAGATCTACAAAATGCGCAAAGTCATTGAGGCTGTGGTGGACGAAGGCTCTTTTTTTGAAATCGGCCGCTTGTGGGGCAAATCGATTATCACGGGACTGGCTCGAATCAACGGGATTGCGATTGCCGTTTTCGCGGAGGATCCTATGATCTACGGCGGCGCTTGGACGGCTGATGCCTGCCGAAAGTTGGTGCGCCATACAGATCTTGCCTCGACCTTTCATTTGCCCTTGTTGCATCTGGTCGACTGCCCTGGCTTCTTGATCGGTAAACAATCCGAAGAAAGCGGCACCATTCGCATGGGATCAACCGCTTTTGCCGCCCTTGGGCAGGCGACGTCACCCTTCTGTAGCGTCGTCATCCGGAAAGCCTTTGGGGTTGCTGGGGCCGCCAATACCAAACCAGGCAGCCATCATCATCGATTCAGCTGGCCCTCAGGCGATTGGGGATCACTTCCGATTGAAGGCGGCATCGAGGTTGCCTACAAAGCCGAGTTAGCCGCATCATCCAACCCGGATCAGCATTTGGCAGAAATCAAAGCGCGGCTCAATCAACTTCGATCACCGTTTCGATCGGCGGAATTTTTTGAAATAGAGGACATTATCGAACCAGCGGACACTCGCCGCCACCTTGGTCATTGGGCAGAACTGGCTTATCGCGCCTTACAACCGGGCAGCAGCCGATTTGGGTATCGACCGTGATCCGCCTTGCGCTCTTAGCCACGGCGCTCGTCTCGGGCAACCTCGCTGCTGAGACGCTTTGCAGCCTTGGAGACCTTCAGCGGGTCATCAGCGTTGAATACGAATCAAACGAGATTGCGGTGCCGTGCCAGGTACGTTACAAAAAGGTCAATGAAGGCGAGATCACTTATCCGTGGCGTGCTGAAAGGCAGATTGGCTATTGTGAGGCTCGAGCCGACGCGCTAACCGCTAAGTTCACCGCCCTCGGCTGGACCTGCGAGACACAGCCTGAATCCAACCCCGATCTCGCAGAAGACCATAGCGCATCCAACCCCTAGTCGATGCTTAAAAAATTTTAGGGTTTGCGGCCTTTCACCCCTGAAGAAACCAACGCTAAGAGATCCGAGCATCTACCGTTGCGCGGTATGAAGCGGTCGCTGACATCAGAACAACAGAACGGTCTTTGTAACAATGACGATTCTTGTAACAAATCTATTCTTGAAACGAATCTATTCTTGCAACAAAGGATGGTCTTTCGGCAATTGCTTGGCGACCCACAAAGCCAGCTTGTGCGCCATGGCTTTTTGGGAGAGATCCATCTTAGCCAAAGGTTGAATCAAACGATCATGAACCAGCAATCGATAGAGATACTCGACCTTTTCATGATGCGAATCCGTCGCCTCAAACTCAACCACCCCGCGTTTTTCAGCGTACCGCATTCCGATTCGGATGCCTTCTCTTAACAACCCGGTTTCGTTCAATAATTTCTTATTCTTGGCCATCGGCTGAGACCCTCATGACAAGCCTTTAATGTAACTCGATCCCGATCAAATTACGATGACCCGCAATCTGACCGACGCACTGTTTCGGCGCTTTTTGATTTCGGCATCATGACGATCGGCGCCTACTGAGACTGCGGCGCATTGCGCGAGCGCCTGTCTGCTAATCTACGACGTTGCCTGACGTCGAGGGCTGCCGAAAACAACTCGGTTTTGGCCGTCTAAACACGTCGACGCACGAACGCTTTAGGGCAACTTGCCTGGAATCAATGATGAGAATAAGCTCCCTCTTTTTTTAAGAGCGGGCCATGAAAGCAGTACATCGATATATCCTAACCTTGACCTGTCCAGATCGCGTCGGCATCGTTGCCACCGTCAGTGAATTGATTGCCTCTCTCAACGGCTGGGTCACTGAAGCTAACTATCATTCGGACCAAGATTCAGGTTTATTTTTCATGCGCAATGAAATTAAGGCCGACTCAATCGGGGATCAAATCGAGGCCTTTAAAGCGGGCATTCGTGCGATCGCCATCGATTTCAATCTCCAGTGGGCACTGCATGACACGGCAGAAAAACAGCGTATCGTGTTATTTGCTAGCAAGGCATCGCACTGCCTGAATGATCTATTGCACCGCTGGCATAATGGTGAGCTTGATTGCACGATTAGCGCTGTGATTTCGAACCACGAGTCGCTGCGCAGACTCGTGGAATTCTATGACATCCCATTCAAGTACATTCCAATCATCCCGGACAATAAAGCCGCCGGCTTCCATCAGGTTGCCGAAGCCCTCGAGCAGCTTCAACCGGATGCAGTGATCCTTGCGCGATACATGCAGGTGTTACCAAGTACGATCTGCGAGGCTTATAACGGTCAGATGATTAATATTCATCACAGCTTCTTACCCAGTTTCATGGGCGCAAACCCCTACCAACGGGCGTTTGAGCGGGGGGTCAAGCTTATTGGCGCAACCAGCCACTACGTCACCGAAGATCTGGATGAGGGACCGATTATTGAGCAAGATGTGTCAAGGGTCAGTCACCGGCACCAAACCAAAGATCTGATTCGTTTGGGCAAGGACATAGAACGCGTGGTGCTCGCCCGCGCTGTGCGCTCACACCTTGAGCGCCGGGTCTTTATCAGCGGCAATAAAACCATCGTCTTTGACTGATTTTGAGGATGACCGTTCTTTAAAAGGCAGCAATGAGTGTGAGGCCAATGCAAGACATCGCCGCAGCAATCAAAGCGTACGGGATCTGAGTCAGCGCGTGATCGATGACATCACAGCCGCTGCCTTGGGCGGCGAGCACGGTGGCATCGGAATAAAAACAGGCATGGCTCCCAAAAGCGCTGGCCGACAATAGGGCACCAATGGCGAGCGGTATGCTGACCCCAACGCTTGTGGCTAACGGCAAGATAATCGGAATGGCAATCGCAAAAACGCCCCAGCTAGATCCAGTGGCAAAGGAGATAAGCGCCATGGTTAAAAACGTAACCACGGGAAACAGTAACGGCGTCATTAAGGGCGCGATATTTGCGATGACGAAGTTGGGTAACCCCAATTGATCGTTCACCTCTTTAAAGACAAATGCGATAACAACAATCGTGAGCGCAGGCAGCATCATTTTAATGCCGTCGAGAACCGCATCAAACATCTCAGTCCAGGCGAGGAGTCGCTGAGCACCGAAGAGTAAAATAGTGAGCGTCACCGATGCAATCACTCCGATCTGGACGTCAAGCTCGTACCACAGGGTAAACCCGATCAAGGTCGCTAACGGCAGTAAGAAATGATACAGCCGAACTTCACGATCAGGCTCTTGCGTGTTGTCTTCGTCAGTCAAGGTCGCTGGCTGACGAAGTGGGCTCTGAGCGCTTCTTAGCTCTGCCGCTTTCATCGGCCCGAATGCAGGAATGACCTCCAAAGCGACCAAGGGAACTAACAACACGGCCACGATCGGATAAATCATGTAGGGAATGGCACTGATGTAGAGGTCCATACCTTGACCCGGTTCTGCAAATCCGGATTCTTGAAAAAGGCTTGCGTAAAACACGGCCCAAGTCGAAATGGGAACCAGCACGCAGATGGGCGCTGCGGTCGAGTCGACGACGTAGGCAAGCTTTTCGCGTGAAACCCCAAACTGATCTGTCACCTTGCGCATGGCAGCGCCAACGGCCAAGGCGTTGAGATAGTCGTCGATAAACACGATGATCCCCAACAGCCAGGTATACATCAATGCACTCTTTGAGCTCTTGGCTTTAGCGGCGAGGGCTTCGCTGAAGGCATCGACCGACCCTACCCGTAACAGCAACATAATCAAGCTTCCCATGAGACCGCAGACAATGATGACCCAAGCAATGGTCTCGCTCATCATGACCTCAAGCAGCATGTTTGAAAACTGATCCAATGCCGTGGTTGGGCCGAGCATCAAAAGGCCGACCAATATTCCTGCTAGCAGTGATTCGATCGGTCGTCGGCTAACAACAGCGACGCAGACGGTGATGACGGCCGGGAGCAGTACAAGCCAGGTGTTCTGAATATCCAAATATTACTCCTAGTAACGGACTTTATATAAGCGGCGGCGTCAGGGTTGGCGTTGATTGCTTGAACACGCCTTCAAAACAGCTTGAGCCCACTTCACTCCATTAAATCACTGCCTTGCGTTTCCGTTAATTGTGACAGCGATATCAGCGTGAGGATTGCGGCCAGAGCAATATAAACAGACACCCAAAAGATACCAAAGTTGTTCCACAACAAGACCGCAATGGTTGGCGCCAAGGCGCCACCGACAATCGCGCCAAGCTGGTAGCCGAGGGATGCGCCGGAGTAACGCACTTCAGTACTGAACAGCTCCGTAAAAAAAGCCGCTTGTGGGCCGTACTGCATCCCAAGAAAAACGAGCCCCATGGTCACCGCGAAACAAATCAGGACGGGTTGGCCGGTATCAATCAGCGGGAATAAGGCAAAACCCCAAAGCCCGGTCAAGATCGCGCCCCACCGATAGACTGTTTTACGGCCCAGTCGATCTGATAATCCCGAAAAATAAAATTGCGATGGCACCATGATCGCAGCCGCCACCAACACCGCGGTCAACATCATGTCTCGAGACAGCGTAACGGTTGGCGAATTAACCCCATAGGCCACAACAAACGCAATCAAAATGTAAAAGGTAACTTGAATCGACAAGAATGCGCCCGCCGCCAGCACGATCCGCTTTGGATAGCGCCGCAGTACTTCAACGACCGGCGATTTTACGACGGTTTGTTGCACCGCATCTTTTGGCGCCTGATTGGCAGCAAGGGCTTTAAAAGCAGGCGTGTCTTCCAGTTTTAATTGCACATACATCGAGATCAAAATCAGGACAAAACTGGCGATAAAGGGTAGACGCCAGCCCCAGTCCATAAAGTCGGCTTCGGACAAACTGGCGCTCACGCCCAAAAAAGCAAGGTTGGCGAGGATAACGCCGACGGGCGCGCCAGCCTGAGCATAGGCGCCATACCAGCCTCGTTGATCCTTAGGCGCGCTCTCCGTCACCAGCAACATGGCCCCGCCCCACTGGCCTCCGATCGCCAGACCCTGAACAAATCGCAGCACCACCAGTAGCAGCGGCGCCATCACACCGATCGACTGATAGGTTGGCAAAAAGCCAATCAAGGTCGTCGCAACCCCCATCATCATCAGCGCAACCACCAACGTTTTCTTGCGGCCGATCCGGTCGCCAAAATGACCAAAGATAACCCCGCCGAGCGGTCTCGCTAAGAACCCCACCGCAAAGGTACTAAAAGATGCAATTAAAACCACCATGGTCGGAAGGTCTTGTGGAAAAAAGGCTTGAGGAAAGATCACAGCCGCCGCGGTGCCATAGAGAAAAAAGTCATACCACTCGATGCTCGTTCCAGAGAGCGACGTCAGTGCGACCTTCCGCATATCTTTGGTTTTTTCTTGACTCATAGATCCCCCTTTCCAAGTTCTAAGTTACCCTTCGCCAAATTTAACCGCAAAAGATCATTAGCGCCTTCCACCAGTCGTAAAGAGCGCACCCGACGATAAAGCGCTTCTAATGGATGTCCGACAACCAAGGCTTGTCCGCCCACTAACTGCACGGCCCAATCGATAATCGTACTGGCAACCTCCGTGCAAAATACTTTTGCTGCGATCACCTCGTTAACACTGTTACCCGGGTCATCTGCCCGTCGCGCCGCCCGATACAAGACACTCCGGCCAGCGAATGCTTGAATACGGAGTTCAGCATACCGCAGGCGGACGCCCTCTTTATCGCCAAGCGAACCACCTGTCCGATGGGGCGCCAATAAGTGTTGGTTCAGGTAGTCGAGCGCCCACAGGCTCATGCCCATCGCCTCCGCTGCAACCATCAATCGAACATTACCAATATTGGCCAGCGCCCGCGGCATGCCTTCGCCGAGGTTGCCGATGATTTGCCAGCTTGGGACCTTGACCCCCTCAAACCGAAAAGCAGCATGCCCGCCACCTTCCATCGAGGTAAACGTGTCCTGCAGCATAACGCCCTGCGCCCCACGGTCGACGACCACCATTGCCGTGCCCAACTTCGCGCCAAGGGGATCTTCGACGTTGACCAGAATTGATAAAAAATCGGCAGAGTCACCACCTGTGACGTAGGATTTTTGGCCATTGAGCGTCAGTTCATCGTTTGCCAAGACCGCCCAGGTCGGGCGCGGCGCGTTATCAGGCTCGGTAAACCCAAACGCGCCTCGTTTCTCACCTGCCATGACGGGTTCTAAAAATTGGCGCGCCAATTCGCCCGTCGCCTCGTGCAAGAGGCCCGGGCCCGGGCCAAAAATAAATCGGGTGAGTTCCGAGTTAACACCCGCCCAATATTCTCGAAGCATTGTCAGCTCCAAGGCCCCCGCCGGGTCGCCGCCAAAGGCTTTGGGCTGCGTCTTATAGAAAAACCCAGCCTGCTTTGAGGCCACTCGCACTTCCGCGCCCAGCTTCGTGAGCGGTTCGCCAAGCCCCAACCGCTCGCCGCGTGGCACGATTTCCTGTGCGACAAAATCCTCGGCCTGTTTCAGAACGGCTAAATAACTTTCCGGTAGTTGTTCTGGCATCAACAATCCTTACTTTGATCTGTAATCAAAATGATGTGGCAATCATCCAAACCCTTCAGCATTCGCGCAATTCGCGGTTCGATTTAGCGTTTTTTGGCCGCCTTCACGACTTTGTACACGACTTGCGACTTCGGAATTTGGTATATTCCTCTTTTTCTCATAGCGAGCGTCTAAATGAAAGTTGCCATTGGAATTGGAAGCGCCTACTACAACGGCGATGACTGGAATGAATTGGTCGACTACACCGTTGCTGCTGACACCATGGGCGTCGATTATGTCTGGTCCGCCGAGGCCTGGGGCATGGACGCGGTTGTACCGCTGGCCTATCTCGCTGCCAAAACGCAGCATATCAAATTGGGCACGGGCATTATGCAAATTAGCTCACGCGTGCCGCCGATGATTGCCATGACGGCGCAAAGCCTCAGAACCGTTTCCAATAACCGGTTCGTTTTGGGTTTAGGCGTCTCCGGCCCACAAGTGGTCGAAGGGTTGCACGGCGCATCCTTTGCCAAACCCCTGTCAAGATTGCGTGAGTGCGTTGATATTATCAAGCTGGGCCTTGCCAGCGAGCGCATTGCTTATGAGGGCAAGCACTATGTGTTGCCAAGGCCAGGGGGTGAAGGCAAACCCATCCGTCTGTCCCAGCCGCCGCAGGCTGATCTGCCCATCTATTTAGCAACCCTTGGCCCAAAAGCGATGGAAATGACGGGCGAGCTTGCCAATGGCTGGCTGGGCACGTCGTTTATGCCAGAGCAAGCCGATATCTTTTTAGAACCGCTCCTACGAGGTCTTGCGAAATCAGGCCGAACGCTTGCCGATATCGATGTGCAGGTGGGCGGGAGTTTAGAGATCGATGACGATGTTGAACGCCTGATCGAAGCCCGACGGCCCGCTATGGCTTTTACGTTAGGCGGAATGGGATCGGCGAAGACCAACTTTTATAATGATGCGTTCAAACGCGCCGGTTACGCGGAGGCTGCCGAGGAAGTTCAAGCCTTATGGGTGAGTGGCGATAAAGAGGCCGCAATTCGCGCCGTACCCGATGAAATGGTGCTTAAAACCAATCTCATCGGCACGCGAGAGATGATTGTTGAGCGGATTAAGGCCTATGCCGCCGCCGGCGTTACAACCCTGCGAATTAGCACCTCCGGTCGAAACTGGCGAGAGCGCACCGAGACCCTTGCAGAAGCCACAGACTTAATTCATTCGATTCAGTAATCCCAGCGAGGGATCCGTCGACTTAGGTTGACATACCAGGAGCAGCTACCATGCAACAATGCGCATTCTGTGAAGCGGACGTCATCACACCGATGTATTACACAACGCCAGAAATTAAGGAACTGCATCAACCTTATGCCGGTTTACCGCGGGAGGTATATTGCAGCGCAGAATGCAGTACCCGCCGCTTTGAAGCTTTATTACAACAAGCGCCATCCACTGACACCTAAGGCTTTGCAGACTCAGGCAAACCATTAAAAACACAAAGGAGGCGCCATGAATCGCTGGCAAGTCGGAGACGTCCGCATTACCCGTATCGTTGAAATGGAGGTTGTGGGCGGTACGCGATTCATCTTGCCCCAGGCAACGCCCGAGGCCGTTTCACCGATGCAATGGCTGGTGCCGCATTTTGCGACCCCTGAGGGCAAGCTCATCATGAGCGTGCATGCCCTCGTTATCGAAACCCCGAACCGACTGATGTTGGTTGATACCTGCATCGGTAATGATAAGGTCCGTTCGATCCCCAACTGGCACCAACTGTCGTTGCCCTTTTTAGAAGATTTGGCAAAGGCGGGTTATGAGCCTGAGCAATTCGACACCATCATGTGTACCCATCTTCACGTTGATCATGTTGGTTGGAATACTCGCTTGATCGATGGCGTCTGGGTCCCCACCTTCAAAAATGCACGCTACCTCATTGGCAAAACAGAATACGAACATTGGCAAACCGCAGACGCAAGCGACTTGAATGACGGCATCTTCGAAGACTCAGTCCTGCCCGTTATGAACGCCGGACTGATGGATCTGGTTGCAGCCGATCATCAAGTGTCAGAGGAAGTCAGTTTCGTCTCAACACCCGGGCATACGCCTGGCCACGTCAGTATCTTAATCCGCTCAAAGGCAGAGCAGGCGCTCATTACTGGCGACTGCATCCACCACCCTTGCCAAATCGAGCAAACCCACTGGTCGAGCAGTGCCGACTCGGATGCCAGCACGGCGATTGCAACCCGAGAAAATCTTTTAACCACCTACGCGGACCAGCCGACACTCATCATCGGCACCCACTTTGCCACCCCTACGGCCGGGTACCTGCGATCAACCGAAACCGGCCATTACCTGGATACGAACCTGCCGCAGCACACCTAGGCCCTTTCATGTATCATCGAGCCTCGAAATTAAGGCTTGCACACCATGCTCGAGTACCCCTTCACCGATATTCCCGCGCCTGGCAAAACAATTGAAGTTGCACCCGGCGTTTTCTGGCTGCGCATGCCGCTGCCGATGTCCCTCGATCACATCAACCTTTATCTGTTGGAGAGCGAGACGGGCTGGACCGTGGTCGACACGGGCATCCGAGGTCAAGAAACCAAAGATCTATGGCTGACGATATTTGAAGACTGTTTGGGCGGCAAACCTGTCGAGCAAATTATTTGCACCCACATGCATCCGGACCACACGGGGCAAACTGGGTTTATATCAGACCATTTTCGCGTCCCCCTATTAATGAGCTACGGCGAGTATTATCAAGCGCGCATGATGCATTACTCGATGCAGGAAAAAGGCTCTTGGCACATGTCAGACTTTTTCCTGCGTGGCGGGATCTCCCAAGCCCTAATGGATGCGATGAGCGAGGCCAGAAGCCAATTTGCGCCTGAAGCCGATGATCTGCCCATGCCAAAAAGCTATCAGCGTTTGCGTGATGGCGATCAATTGCGAATCGGCGCGATTACCTGGGACATCATTGTTGGCAGCGGCCACTCCCCGGAGCATGTTTGCCTATACTCCAAAACGAACCGCCTTTTATTATCGGGCGATCAAATCCTGCCGATTATCACCAGTAATGTATCGGTGCATCCAACAGAACCTGAAGCGGATCCGATGACGGATTGGCTGACCTCACACCAAAAGTTTAAAGCCTTGATCCCCGATGAAACGCTCATTTTGCCCGCTCACAACAACCCGTTTTACGGCGCCAGCGAACGACTCGATGAACTGACTGCCCATCATGAGCATCGGATGCAGATCGTTTTGGATGGCTGTAAAACACCGACGGTCGCGATTGATCTGCTGCCGGCCTTGTTCGAGAGAAAGTTGGAAAACCACACGTTGTTTATGGCGCTTGGCGAGGGCATTGCCCACATCCATTGCCTCATGACCCGGGGGCAAATAAAGAGAGAACTTGACGGCGCAGTCTATCGCTACACGACGCTATAACCAGGCGCGCCTCTTTTTTACCCTGAAGGCAGGCGCTTCTGCCATTAACAAACCCTAGCGCAGCGGCCGGACGCGTCCAAGGTATCCTCGCAGGAAGCCTTCGATATCAGCGCAGTGGGCCGGGCGGCAATCTTTGTTAATACCATTGCCGTGAATCACGGCATTAAGACAAAACCCCTTCCGGCACGGCATCCTCAAAAAAACAGGTATCAATGCTTCGCCGTGTCGGCGTTCCGAATCGGCCCTTCGGCCACCCGATTGGAATGAGGGCAATGCTCGGCGTCTTAACCGGATCCAATCCTAAGAATCGATCAATCGCCTCGCCATGGGCTCTGTGCGCCGTGGTCAAGGACGCGCCCAACCCCACGGCGCGACAAGCCAGCAGAATATTCTGAATCGCCGGGAACAGCGCCTGGCTTTGCGGTTGGCCACGCCGGGTCCAACCCGCCACAAATAAATGTACCGGCGCCTCATGGAGGTGCTCCGCCAAATAAATGGCCGCTTTCATATTACGCCGCTTGGCTTCTGGATAATCAGGATCACGAGCGGCGGCAATTGCGGGTGCGATATAAGCCTTAAACGTCTCACGATAGAGCGTTGCGATATGCGCTCGGCGCGCTTGATCGGTTACCGCAACAAATTGCCAAGGCTGACGATTGCCGCCGCTGGGCGCGAAGGTACCTGCTTCACAGACCTTTCGAATCAATTCAATCGGCACAGGGTCGGGCTTCAAGCGCCGGATTGCGCGATTCGTGCGGATGCCTTCCAACAGAGGCAAATCCTCACCCAAGGTCTCGACCGTCATGGGTAACGAAACCGGCCAATCGGCCCTGGAAACACAACGGGTGATTGCCCACCATCGGCCCCAACACTCGAGACCCCAAAGTAATAATTATCGATCACAATATTTTCTAGGGTATAGGCGTCAACATCTGCCACCCAGCGGGAGTGCGTCCATTGCGGCGATGTGGTTAACCGCCAATGCACCCGATAACCCACAGCGCCAGGCACCCGTTGCCAACGCAAAGTGGTGTTTGCGGAAACCTGTCCTTCGATTGCAACCGCCTCGGGTGGCGCCGGCGCACCCGCTAAGGCGGCAAGGCTCACCACATTCAGGGCTGTGACGCTCGCCGCGTAATCAAAGTTAACGCCACTGAGTACATCACCAAACGTCCGGGTATTCTCCTGACGCAGATCCTGATGCTGTCGATCATAGTGTTCGTTGGTTTCCATAATCCGAACCCCTGGAAATCCAACCTCGTTAAACGGCCGGTGATGTCCGCCTCGTCCAAATCGATCCAGACGGTAAATCATCATGACATCGAGGTTATCGAAATAACGATCTGCCAGGTCATCAATATAGCGCGCTATATTGCGCGAGGGACTGTCCACCTCACCACCGGTAAATCGCCGCAAGCGACGCTCGGCTTCGGTTTCGATCGCACGCGTTGCTTCAGAAAAGACGCGCACACGGGTGTTGTCCACGACCCCATTGATGCCCATGATATTGCCAATCATGTCGTTATTGAGCACAGCCTCGATGTACCAGCCTTCGGCCTGGGCTTGCTCGGCGAGAATTTTACCCCCGAAGAGGCCCTGTTCTTCGCCCGATAGCCCAGCGAGCACGATGCTGGCTGCAAAACGATGTTGACTCAACACCCGAGCCGCTTCCAACACACCCGCCATTCCGGAGGCATTATCGTTGGCGCCGGGCGAATCTGAAGTGGCATCCATCGGGTCGCTCACTCTGGAGTCGATATCCCCACTCATCAGCACGTATCGATCCGGATCGGTCTCGCCGCGTAAGATCGCGATCACGTTCACCACGTCCGTCGCCTCTGGGATTCTAGATTCCCCAGAAATGCTGGCCCCCTTCACTTGAATCTCAAGACAACCCCCACAGGCCAGCGAAATGCGCCGAAATTCTGCTTCGATCCATCGTCTTGCGGCGCCAATACCCCGCTCGTTTGACTGGGTATCACTCAAGGTATGGCGCGTGCCAAAGCCGGCCAAGGTCGTAATATCTTGCTCAATCCGGCTAACCTGAACGGCTTCTTTTAAAGCCAGTAATTCGGTCTCAAGGGTCGATGATTGCGCCAATGATGCCCAAGATAACGAGACCAACAAGCCCGACAAAGCGTTTTTGACCCAAAACTTCCTCATAGCGGTAGTCCGCCCACGGCCTGATTAATGCTGCCATCTTCGTTGTAAGCGCGCATCAACAGTTCCGCAATCCGCATTTGATGCACTTCATCGGCGCCATCGGCGAGCCGTGCCCAACGCGCCTGTTGCATCATCCCCGCGAGGGGCGTGTCGGTCGAATAGCCGAGCGCACCATGAACCTGCATGGCCCGGTCGATCACCCGCCAAAGGGTATTGGCCACATGGTGCTTGGCCATCGAGACCTCCTGTTTAAATTCAAGGCCCTGCTCGATTTTGTAGGCCGCATGCAACACCATGAGTTTGGCGGCATACAACTCCATCGCGGAGTCCGACATCATCCACTGAATGCTCTGTTTCTCGGACAAATAACTGCCATGCGCAAACCGCTTCTGAGCGCGATCCACGAGCATTTCTAACGCCATTTCGATTTGACCCAGCCAGCGCATGCAATGCGCAAGACGCGCAGGCCCCAGGCGCACCTGACCCAATTTATGCCCGCCACCGCGCTCACCCAAAAGGTGCGTTTTCGGTACTCGCACATCGGTATATTTTATTTCTGGATGATTGTGGCGCCCGCCCATCGTTTCCACATCGCGAATGATTTCGAACCCTGGGGTGTTGGTGGGGACAATAAAGGCGGAATTACGCGCTTGTGGGATTTCCGCATCGGGATCCGTTCGAGCAATAACAATGGCGAAATCGGCGCCCTCCGCGCCCGAGGTAAACCATTTGTGACCATTAATCACCCACTCATCGCCTTCCTCAACGGCACTGGTTTGAATGAGCGTCGGATCTGAGCCAGCAACGTCCGGCTCCGTCATGGAAAAGCAGGATCGCGCGGTGCCTTCCAGTAAAGGCTTTAGAAAGTGCTCGCGTTGATAATCTGTTGCGAAATGGTAAAGCGTGTGCATGTTGCCTTCATCCGGCGCCTGAGCATTAATAATGTAAGGCCCCATCGGGATCTTCGCCGCCTCAGCCGAAACCGCAGCCAATGCCGTCACACCCAACCCCATTCCCCCAACATCCTGGGGCATATGCGGCAACCAGAAGCCCTGGGCCTTGGCTTTTTGACGTAAGGACTTGACCAGCGCCGACCAATCGGCGCGCTGCGCATCTTTATCGGCCTGCAGCGCCGCAAAGGCCGGCTTCACGGTGTCCTGCAGAAATCCGCGCATCATCAAGCGTGCGTCTTCGACCTCTTGGCTAAAGCTAAAATCAATTGGCATCAGGTCACTCCTCGTTCGATTAGTTCTGGTTACAGAATAGGGATCAAAACCCCAGAAAGATGAACACATTGGCCTAACAGATCATCGTATACTCTCTGACGGAACCATCAGCCCATGCTCGAGTGTCACCCATTTAGACCCAAACGATCAACCAGCCAGCGTATTTATGACAGACCTTTCCACGACCGCCGCCTTTCATCGTCTTGAGTCGATTCTGCATCAAACCCTGCCCAGCTGCACGCTTGAACGCTCACCCGTCCCCCTATGCCCAAACATTGAGCTCGCCTTGCTGCAAGCCGTTCTACCCCAGACCCCCTTGCCGGACGATGAGATGCGACAAGTCTTGGCGTCTCCAGCTTATTGGTGTTTTTGTTGGGCGAGCGGCCAGGTACTTGCCCAATACTTGCTGGCCCATCCCGAACGAGTCGAGGGTAAATCGATCATTGATTTTGGCGCGGGGTCGGGGGTTGTCGGTATCGCCGCGATGCTTGCGGGCGCACGTGAAGTCTTAGCTGTTGATCTCGACCCGGCGGCCCTGGCGGCCTGCGCGGTCAATGCGGCAATCAACGGCGTACAGCTCACTTTGGCGCCTGATCTGGATGCGATCCAAACGCCGATCGATCTGATCATCGCCGCAGATGTGCTCTACGATCGTGACAACTTGCATTTTTTGGAAGCACTGCCGACGCTGGCGCCAGACGTTTTAATCGCTGATTCTCGAATCAAACATTTCAACCATCCCCATTATCGGTTACTGCAGACTCAGACCGCGACAACCTGGCCGGACCTGGAAGAGCATCCGGAGTACAACCAGGTACGGGTGTTCGAACATACGCGTTCAACCTTGCCCAATGCGCCGCCACTTAGACGCGCGTCGACCTAAAAAGGCTGAAAAAATCGGGCTTAGCCGAGCACTAATTCCGCGATCGTTCGCATTTGATCCACATTTTTTGTGTTGACCAAGAGTGACGTCACCGGGGAGTCGCGCCAAGCATCGAGCCGGTCACGTATCCGCTCAATCGGTCCGACCAAGGAAATCTCATCGGCGAAGCTCGACGGCACGGCTTGGAAGGCCTCATCTTTTTTACCCGCTAAAAACAAATCCTGAATCTGCCGAGCTTCTGCTTCGAACCCCATGCGGCCCATCAGCTCGGTATGAAAATTTCGACTCTTTGCGCCCATACCGCCAATATAAAGCGCGAGCCCGTGCTTCACAGGGATCAGGCCTTGCTCCACATCGTCACAAATATTAACGGACAAACCCTGCATGATTTCAAAATGTGGCGGGCGATTTTCAATCTGATCGGCGTAGACTTCCTGCCGATAGGGCGAGTAATACAACGGCAGCCAGCCATCGGCAATCTCGGCGGCCATCGTGACATTTTTTGGTCCTTCTGCGCCCAAGAAGATCGGCAGATCTGCCCGTAGGGGATGGGTAATCGGCTTGAGCGGTTTTCCTAAACCCCAGGCCCCCTCGCCCGTGTAGGGCAGGGGGTAGTGCGCCCCATCACTCGAAACGGGTGCTTCGCGTCGCAGCACCTGCCGGATAATATCCACATACTCTCGGGTTCGAGACAGGGGTTTTGCAAACGGCTGGCCGTACCAACCTTCAACCACTTGCGGTCCCGACACGCCCAGCCCCAAAATCATTCGGCCTTTAGAAAGATGATCAAGCGTTAACGCCGCCATAGCGGTGGCGGTTGGCGTCCGCGCTGACAACTGCGCAACCGCCGTGCCCAGCCGGATTCGATTGGTGTGCGCCCCAATCCACGAAAGCGGCGTGAAGACGTCCGAGCCCCAGGCTTCTGCTGTGAAGATGGCGTCATAACCGAGGCGCTCGGCTTCTTGAGCCACCGAGACCATGCGCGGGTCCGGTCCGGCGCCCCAATACCCCATTTGCATCCCTAATTTAAGATCTTTCATGCGTTAATCTCCGTACCAACTTCAAATCAACCCGTATCCTAACACGAGCTTGGGAGCCCTGGTGAGCGGTGGTGTGACGCTAAAAAATCGCTATGAGTTCGTTTATTATTCAGGTTCAAAGGGCATTTTTCGCCTCCCTGAGCGAATTTTCACTGGGAATCATAGCGACAGAGCCAGCACGCTGGTATGCTTGCCCTCTTTTTGAAGCATGCTTTTTTTCAACGATGAGAGACTAGTTATGGCAGAAGACAAAGACAATCAAAAGGCGGGATCCGGCGGCATCATCGAGGAGAAGTTGTTTAAATCCCGATCGATCTCGGTGTTTGGCTCCGTTGATGAAAAACTCGCACGCACGGTTAGCCAGCAATTGTTGGCCCTGTCCGCAGAAAGCGATGACCCGATTACCTTGTACATCAGTTCGCCCGGTGGCCATGTAGAATCCGGTGATGTGATCTACGATATGATCAAGTTTGTGAAACCCGTTGTTCGCGTCGTCGGCACCGGCTGGGTCGCCAGTGCGGCAACCAACATCTATCTTGCGGCTAAGAAGGAAAATCGATTTTCCTTGCCGAACACCCGGTATCTGGTGCACCAGCCCTCTGGCGGCTCAAGGGGCAACGCAACCGACATCAAAATTCAGATGGAAGAGATCCTGAAGACCAAAGAGCGGATCAATAAGATCATCTCGGACGAAACCGGTCGGGCACTTGAGCAGGTTGAAAAGGATACCGACCGGGATTATTGGATGAGCGTTGATGAGGCCATCGAGTACGGTATCGTCAATCGAGTCATCCACTCGATCGGCGAACTGGGCTAGCCCACGCGAGAGACAACCAGGCCGGCTACTCTGAGCCGGCCAGCTTTGGCGTTGTGAGTCGGTAGTAGCAATAGCCGCCAAAAGCGCCCGCAACACCCTGCATTATAAGACCCATAATCGTCCGGGTTGGTGCGATCCCAGAGATTCCAAACACTTGCTTTATAATCAAATGAATCGCCACCAAGGCAACAAATCCGCCCAATACGAAGCCTAAGCGTCGA
>JAFMIA010000078.1 GCA_017854255.1 Pseudomonadales bacterium | reverse complement strand
GCAGGACACGCTCTAGCGTTTAATTTTACCGGGATACAGCTGCTATCCAGAGCGTCTCCTTTTTGTTTGGTGTCGGCAGCCTAAGGTAGCCTGTATGATCACGCCACACCGCGGCCCTTATAGCAGTCGCCACCGATCCGCGATGCGGGTTAGAACAGCAACACGAAGACATTTGATTTAAGGATTTAACAATGCCCACCCTTCACGGTTTCTCGTACAGCAACTACTACAACATGCCAAAGCATGCCTTATTATATAAAGGCGTCCCCTTTGAAGAGGATCTTGTTTACCCCAGCGCAAAAGACTACGGCCAGTTAAGCCCAGCGCTGAAAGTGCCGAGCCTCACAACTGACGAGGGCCAGCACTTGTCAGAGGCCTCCGTGTTGTGCGAATACATCGAAGAGGCCTATCCGGATAAACCGCTGTTGCCAACGACACCCATTGCTCGAAACCAAAATCGTCAACTGATGCGCATGACAGAGCTGTATTTGGAACTGCCCAACCGGCGATTACTGCCTTTTAGCTTTAGCAATCAGCCGGCACCCGAGGCCCTCATCGCTGAGGTCGTGGCCGTAGTTGATCGCGGCATCAACAGTCTCAACGCGCTGGCAACATTCGACCCCTTTGTCCTTGGCGAGGAACTCACGATGGCAGACATTTATCTTTTTTATGCACTGACCGTCGCCAATATGGGCTGCGCCCTGACGGGCGTTAATTTGAATGCGCGTATCCCAGGTTTAGAAAGCTGGCACGCCCGGTTTGCTGCCGACCCGATCAGTCAAAAAGTGGCCGCTGATATGGAAGCCAATCGAGCAGGATTTTTTGGCTATATCCAAGGCCGTCGCTAAACAGCAGCCGCAAGATTTTGTGCGCGACACAGGTACCGGCTTGCCGATTTCAGGACTTGCCTGTGAAATGTTAATCAGCGAGACTCCTAAAACTTTTAGGCAATAAAACAGAGGCCCATTATGGAATCGATCGCTTTGCAATTACCCCTTTACACCGCTCTGAGTGCTGCTTGTTTGATGCTAATACAAGTGGCGCTGATGTTTTCAGTGATCAAGAGTCGCGGCGATCTTAATATTTTCATCGGCCATGGTGATAACGCGGTGCTCGAGCGTAAAATCCGAGCCCATGGCAATTTCACTGAAAACGTCCCAACCTTTTTAATCGGCCTTTTACTGCTTGAACTCATAATTGGCAGCGGTCTTTGGGTCTTGGTATTGGGCGCCGTGGTGGTGGTCGCTCGTCTATCGCATGCTATAGCCCTGATGGCGAATTCTGGGGTCACCGCCGGACGACTGATTGGCACTTTAGGCACGGTAATCCCAACGGTTGTGACCGCGGGCTACCTTATCTTGCTGGCGGTCGGCAAACTCTAGCCCGTTTGATGCGACTTACTTTGCATTTTAGCCACAAGGTCTTGGTAGTAGCTGAGGTGATAAAGCGCCAAGCCTAAGGCGTGTGCCGCTGTTACCGGCCCGATGCTTGGCAAGCCACAGCGCCACTGAGGGCTCGCGATGTTGAATACCGGGTTTTGATTCGGCCGCCAACCCCGCGGCATCAGCTCGGCGTGGTTGTTTCAGTCACATGGTGGATCTCAATGGGTGACGCAGCTCTGGAAAGCTTTCGAACCGCACGAATAAAATCAAGGCAGTAACGCTGCGCAAAATGAAAGTCGAGCGCCGCTTGATCCCGCCAGCGCTCAACGAAGATAAACGTACCGGGCGCCATGGCATCTTCATAAAAACCATAGTCGAGACAACCAGCTTCTAGGCGAGAGTTCTCGACCTGTAAAGCACAGAGCTTGAGGTATGCGTCCCGATTTTCTTCGATAACGGTCGCCTTAGCGGTAATCATGATCATACGTTAACTTACCATAGCGTTTTTTAAGGCAAGGTCGATGCCGCGCCGTTCAGGCCCAATTCTATCCCAACATCTTGCGTGATACCGCTATTGACGCCCTATTTAGACGCATCGTTGAGGACCCAATGTATTGGATAGGCCGACAAAACCACGGCAAGAGGCTAGGCGCCACGCCGAAGGATCCATCGCCGGTTTGATCCACCGTCACGACGCGAAATATTAGGCTCATCTGAACTTCAGCTTACAATTCTCGATGGCATCGGCGGAAAGCTGATAATTCCTTTCACCGTCAATATACTGAGCGAGCGAACGGAATTTGGCGACCTAACTTGGACAATTGAGCCGTAAGCTAAAATCGCATTTGAAGGACCTCTGGAATTCGCGAGACACATAGCACGCTGATTCCAGAAGTCACACTAGTTGCCTATTGCCAGCGTATAGATCCCGAGCCAGGCCATTGTCAGTGTTCTTGTTAAACAGGCACCCGCTACAAAGGATCGCCGCCCAACACCGCTGGGGTTTCACAATAGGTCGTTAAAATGTAGCGCTGATGATCGAGGATCCTTGGCGAGAGCACCTTCGCGATCTCAGGCCGTTTCGAGTTCGACGCGAAGAACTTGAGCATCCCCTGATTCTGCTGCGTCACCGGCATAACCTCGGGGGGTGTTGCTGTAATGCACATACTCATGGTTGCCCAGTAGATATCAGCTGCCGATACCGCATCGCCTACGAGATATTGAGAACCGCGCTGCGCCTGTTGATCCAGACAGGCATCGATCACCGAAATAATCTCAACAATTTTTTCAGGTGCTGCCGCGCTGGCGTGCTCGTTGTACCCATACTTTCGACTTAAAGCGCCATCGTTCAAGATCCGCATATTCCAAACCAGCCCATCTTCGGCCAGGGTTATGGCGCACAATCCAAACATATCCACTCGGTGCTTATAATTTTCGGGAATCAAGGTTGGGCTGCCCGCGCTGCCGATGCTTTCAGCAAGGGCCAGTTGCTCAGTCCAGACATTGCGAGGTCGCTCCTCGTTATAGAACATCGTCGGCAGCCCGGTTTGGCTCGTGAGTTCATACAAGCGCGCTTGTCGGTCTTCTCCGGTTACTTTGTCAACACCCATTTGCGGATGCAGCGCTCGAATGACGGGTATGCCTTTGGCGTAACAAATATTTTTGAGCGCTTCGGCATACAGCGCCTGCAGGCCTGGAATGAAGGTGATGCGCGTGCCCTCGGTCATCGCGGCGGCATCGTCGAGCGAAATGAAGTTTGGGGTCTGGTTCTCTGTCACGGTATTCCTCGCTTTCGTTTTAAGTCAGTGTCGTTATTGGTTGCGTTGCAAACCGGGTCGCAGTATAGCCTCCTATGCGCGTAAGCGGATTACCAATCCGCGGCCCGCCTGCTTGCTACAAACTCGCTGCAATCCAGTCGTCAATTTTTCGTTCGAGCACGGGCATCGGCAAGGGCCCACTGCCTAAGATCTGATCGTGAAAATCTCGAATATCAAAGCGATCCTTCAAAGCCCCTTCGGCCTTCGCTCTGATGCGTTGAATCTCCAGCATACCCACTTTATAAGCCGTTGCCTGCGCTGGCATATTGAAATAGCGCCGGACCTCGGACCGAACCGTCGGCTCAGGACGCGGTGAGTTGGTGAGCGCGTAGTCAATCGCTTCGGCTTCGGTCCAGCCTTTAGCGTGAATCCCAGTATCCACGACCAATCGAATGGCGCGCCAAATCTCACCGGTTAACCGGCCAAAGTCCCGATAGGGATCTTGGTAGAACCCCATTTCTTTGCCAAGGAATTCGGAGTACAAACCCCAGCCTTCGCTGTAGGCGGTGTAGCCATGGTAGGTTCGGAACCGCGGCAACCCGTCTAGCGCCTGTTGAATCGAAATTTGCAAATGATGGCCCGGCAACCCTTCGTGGTAGGCCAGATTCTCGAGCCGAAAAATCGACATCGCCCGCATATCGGCCAAATGCGCATAAAATACGCCGGGACGACTGCCATCCTTCGTGCCCCGCATATAGTGCGCCGCGCCACCTGCTTGCTCTCGAAAGGCTTCCACCCGCCGAACCTCAAGCGGCCCTTTAGGCAAAATACCAAAATAATCAGGCTGCTTCGCCTCGATGCCTTTAATAAAGTCCCGGGCTAGCTGCAAGTAACCTTCGCGGCCTTGATCCGTGTTCTCAAAATAAAATTCATCACTCGTGCGCAGGTGCGTAAAGAAGTCCTGCAAGCTGCCCTCAAAGCCTACCGACGCCTGTATCTCGTTCATCTCAGCCTGAATCCGGGCGACCTCTTCCAGCCCCGTTTGGTGAATGGCCTCGGCGGTCAACGGCAAGGTTGTCATCCGCTGCAGACGGTAGGTATAAAAAGCCTCACCGTCGGGTAGCGCCCAAACACCCGTTGCGGTATCTGAAACATTGTCGCGATCTGCTTCAAGCCACGCTTGAATTCGATCATAAGCGGGCGCCATCGCGCCAAGGATGGCCGTTTTCGCGTCGGCTTTGAGCGCGTCTGCTTCGAGCGCTGTGATCGACTCGGCTAAAACCAGCGCATCCACTTTCGCCGTAATATCTGCCCAGAGCGCCGAGGTGCCTTCAACCGTGAAAGGCGCGCCTTGGGTAACCCGCTGAATCTGACTGACCGCGACGTCATAATCAAAATAGGGTGCGCGAATACCCGCTGCGGCCGCAAGCTTTGCGCGTTGTAAATACGCATCAAAATAATCCGCTGACGCTTTCAGCCTAGCGATATAAGCCTGCATATCACTTGCGCTGTCGACCTTGTGATAATTGATCAAGGCATTGGGTAGGCCGGTGTGGGGGCCATTTCGACCAAACACATACTCATACCGGCGATAGGCGAGCGCGGCTTCAGCTCGATCTAACATCAACACCCAAAGGTCATAAGAGCGCTTGGCTTCGGCGTCCAGTGCGGCACGATCAAACTCAGCTTTTAGGCTTGCAACGCTGCTTCGGCGCCAAGCAAGACGGACATCTGCGGCGGCATCCGATGGGTCATCCAATTTATCGTAATCGCTTTTATCGCCCCGTCGCGTCTTCGACAACGGGCTGAAGTCTAAATAGGCGACAAACTCCCGGTCCAGCCATTGATTCAGCCGCTGAGACTCGGTCAGCGGCTCGCCACTCAACGTCTGGCCGGTCGGCTGAGTCGGCTCACAACCCACCAGAACGGTTAACGCCAACACCAACAGCATGCCATATTTCATCGACCACTCCTTCAACAACTGCAATGCCTTACAGGCAACCCTCTGAGCTAAACCCAGTCGGCAGCCCAGCGCAACCCTTAAGTCTCAATGCGTCGGGGCAGACCCAATAGACCCGGCAGTTGGCCCCGCCCTTAGACTCCGGTATGCTGCCTCAGCCGTCATCGGGCGCCCCTCAATAAGGGGCTTTATGCGCTGGCTAAACCCTGACGTGACGGACCGATTTCGAATTGAATGACCCCATTGAACAATTAAGGACCCCAGAATGTCTGACATCGCATCTTTATTTGAACCCATGACCATTCGCGGTATGACCGTGCCAAACCGCATCGTGATGGCGCCCATGACCCGCTCCTTCTCACCCGACGGTATTCCTGGTGAAGACGTCGCTGCCTATTACCAGCGTCGCGGCGACGCAGACGTCGGACTGCTGATCACCGAGGGCACAACCGTCGGTCGGGGCGGTGCATCCAACGACCCCAGAGTGCCCAACTTTCATGCGGAGCAGGCCTTAAAAGGCTGGCAAAATGTCGTCGAAGCCACGCATGAGACCCCAGCAAAAATCGGTCCGCAGCTTTGGCATGTGGGCATGATGCGTCAGCCCGGTACGGGTCCGGAACCCGATGCCGCCTCAGACAGCCCGTCCGGTCGCACCCATACCGGCTCACAAGTGCAGCCCGAACCCACCGAAAGCGAAGTGGCCGATATGGTCATGGCCTACGCCAATGCAGCAGGCGATGCCGCACGCTTGGGGTTTGATTGCGTTGAAATACACGGCGCCCATGGCTATTTAATCGACGAATTCTTTTGGGGGGTGATGAACACACGCGCTGACCAATATGGCGGCGGTTTGGTTGAGCGCGCTAAATTTGCGGGTGAGGTGATTGCCGAGTGCCGCGCCCAGGTCGGCGAAGACATGCCGATTATCTTGCGCTGGTCGCAGTGGAAGCAGCAAGACTTCAGTGCGCGTCTGGCGGAAACTCCTGCTGAGCTCGAGGCTTTCTTAAAGGTTTTTGTCGATGCAGGCGTCGATGTGCTGCACGCCAGCCAGCGCCGGTGGTGGGAAGCAGAATACCCAGAAGTGGATGGTGAACACGGCTTAAACCTCGCAGGTTGGTGTAAAAAGCTGACCGGACTGCCGTCGATTACCGTAGGCTCGGTTGGTTTGTCCTCCGATTTCATCGGCAGTTTCCAGGGTGAAGCCTCTAAGACCCAGCCCATTGGACTTGCGGTCGAACGACTCGCTCGTGGTGAATTTGACATGATTGCCGTCGGCCGGGCCCTGCTCCAGGACCCAGACTGGGCGCAGAAGATCAAAGAAGGCCGTCACGATGAACTGGCTGATTGGGATTCAGCGTCGTTAGGCACCCTGTACTAAACACGCTTTACGCATCCAGCAGAGGGCCCAATCGGTCCTTTTGCTGGCCTTAGCGGGTGCTAAAGGTGTTTTATGTCCGTCCGACATCGGCTGATGGCTTAACCGCCAGCCGCCTTTACCGGCTAGTGGGCGCGTTCATATAATCTTTGTAATACGTCATCAGGCCATCTCGAACGCGATACAGGCCGCAACCATCTATCTCGCCCGCTGGGGTTTTGGCGGTCCATTGCGCCCAGGCCACGTCCCCGCCGCCGTCGATCTCGCGCACCACGAAGCTGGTCTGCCGATCGCCCATCTCCGCATTCATTTTTTTCATGAATTCGCCAATCGCCGCTTTACCCTCAAACGTGCCAAAAAACGGATCCACCAACACCGCGTCTTCAGCAAAAAGGTCCACCACTTTGGTGTAATCGCCTTCATCTTGAATCCGCCAGAATGTTTCAATAATCTCTTTCGCACTGTTCATCTCAAGCCTCCTTCTAAGTCTTTCTTCTCAGTCTTCCTTCTCAGTCTTCCTTCTATACCTTCCTTCTAAAAATCTACTTACTACATTAATTTTTTACAACAAGTATTTGTTTTTAAACATAATTTTTAGATCGATCTCTGATGCCACACAATCACTTGATTCCGGCCTGACGGGCGACAACCGTGAGTGATCCACCACGGCCCAGGGCCTCAATCCGCGTCAAACTCGGCCATTGCTGATCGCGAGCCGCACAACCACCAACCCTCAACGCACGAGCGCATTGATGACCAGCAAGGCGAGGATCACCAAAAGGATGACCACCACCGAATATCCGATATTCTGGGGCCTGAGTCCTTTCGGCAGAAAGAACAACACAACCCAACCGATCGGCCCGAGCAACACCCCTAACATGACGCCTTCACGCGCCTTTCCGACGCGCCTTCCCAAAAGGCCGCCAATCACGGCTGACAGCAAAACACTCGCAACCCAATAAACCCACATCGCGCGTCACTCCTGCCGGGAAATTAATCCTAAAATAACCGTGTTCTTTTCTGTAGCAGAAACCCAGTCAGACAACCTGCCCCGCGCCCGAAACCCGGTAAAGCAGTTCAGCATGACGCGGATCAACGCTCAATTGGGCCGCCAACTACCATGAAACCCAAACGGGATCCGGTGATCCAGACGAATGGTGGCAACCGGGCCGTCATTGACCGCCTCGGCATTCAAAACAACCAGGTCTGAATTCTTGGTGTCGTGCTTGTAAACGGTCGCGAGCAACCACCCAACGCCCTCTGCCGCGCCGCCCCTGGCCGGAACAAAAACCGGTTCTGATACGCCATTGCCAACCCCCGCATCCCAGGTGCGCGTGCTGCCTGAATCGAGATCAATGTGGGTAATTTCATGGAACAACCCTTTATCACCGCGTTGCCGGGTAGAGGCCGCCGCAATGTAGCCATGACGATGCCGGTTGCCAGCATGGCGTTCATCCATACGGGGAAACTCCGAGGGCACATCCAACACCGGCTCTTGCCGAACCACACCGTTTTTAAGGTTGATATGCCAGCGCACCAGTTTGCCTTGCGCGTCAGCATAGGACGGCAAGGTGCCATCCGCCAACGGGAAATTCGGCGCCACCGCAAACTCAATGGTGTCGACGGTAATCTGATCGCGGTCATTCCAAGCGTTCAAATAATGGAACACAAAACACAGGGGCCCTTCGATCCAGCGGATGTCAGCAACCGGTGCCCCCCGCTTTAACACGCCAATCTGCGTGCTCTGGGCGGCATCAAAGGCGTAGGGCGAGCCGATCTTGGCAGCTCTTGCCATATCAAAGGTCAGGGGAAAGATCGGGAACAGCACGTAGTCTTGGGTGATCACAAAGTCGTGCACCATCGCCGGGTACGGTGCCGCAAACTCATCCGATCGAATTAAGGCCCCAGTCTTATCCAGCACATGGTAGGTCATGGTGGGACTGCCAGCATAGCCGGTCATATAGCCAAAGCCATGCAGTTCGCCGGTCTGAGGATCAATTTTGGGATGAGCCGTCATGGCGCCAGAGAGCTGCCTGCCGGTCTCGGTATAGCCTTTCGACTCGAGGGTCATCGGCGTCAGCTCGAAGGGCTTGCTGCCTTCATCCAAAGCCAGCAGCTGATCGCCATGCCAGAGGATGTGCGTATTGGCGAGGCCGTTCTCGTTATCGGCCACCAACTTGCCGGTTTCGGGATCGGGTTGTCTTGCCCGAGTCACGCTGCGGCCTTCTGCGAGCTCTGCGAGATGTTTTGGCGTTTGGATCCAGCGATTTAAATAATCAACGCGGCCCTCGTTAAAATGGAACGCGTGCACCATGCCATCACCGCCAAACCAATGATAGGGCCCCGTCGGGGCATACTTGGGGTTCGGCCCATTGCGGTAAAGCGAGCCCGAAAGGTCTTCCGGGATCGAGCCCTCAACGACCAGATCTTGAATCTGCGCCTCAAAGTTTATGGGTGCGTAGTTACCCCTGAGTTGTGGGTGATTTGGAAACGGCGTTGCCATGTTGCGTCCTTATAACGATCTACCATCGCACTATATAAGACCCCAGCGGTGACGAACAGCGCCGGCGAGCGCTCGCCCGCGTCTCCCACGCTCGGCAGGCTTATGACGCCGCTTCGGACAAGAACCAGCCATTGCCCCTGGCAACACCTGAAACTCAATGCGTTAAAAATGTCCGCCAATGCGGCGAGCCACCCAATTTAACCGCAACCCGTGCTATTTTGAGGCCATCACTCAAATCGACCAGCCTCGGAGCTATTTCGCATGTCACAGAATATTTTTGTAATGGGTCTCGGCAACATGGGCGCCGCACTGGCTAAAACACTCCTCGGCAAAGGCTACCCCGTCACGGTTTGGAACCGAACCGAATCAAAAGCGACCCCTTTATTAGACGCCGGGGCCACCCTCGCGCACGCAATCGCCGACGGCATTGCAGCCAATGAGGTCATCCTAGTTTGCCTAAACAACTACGAAGCGTCTCGACGCGGTTTGAGTTCCTGCTCTGACTTAACGGGCAAAACCCTCATTCAACTCACAACCGGCTCAACGCACGAAGCGAGCAACCTGCAAGACTGGGTCACGCAGCGCGGCGGACGATATCTCGATGGCGCCATTTTGGCGTATCCAAGCGGCATCGGCAGCCCCGGATGCGCACTTCTGGTTGCCGGGCATGAGGCCGCCTGGTCGTCGGCGCAAGACGTCGTTCTAACCCTTGGCCCTGCGAGTCAGTACTTGGGCGATAACATAACGGCGCCTGCAACGTTGGATTTTGCCGTCATTTTTCCCACGGTGACTTTAATGCTCGCGGTTGTGCAGAGTATTCACGCCCTGGAAGGCACGGGTGTTTCAATCGAAACCTATGCTGACATGATTGCACCGATTTTTGGCAGTGCGGGCCATAGCATCAAAGCCTTGGCGCACAGCATTGCGCTAAACGATTTTAGCCAAACAGAGGCCTCACTGGCGGTTTGGCAAGCTGCTTTAGAAAATGCTTCAAATAGTTTCCGGCCGGGCCCAAAAAATCTCGATCTTGTTGATGCCGTTTCTCAAATACTCTCCGGGGCGGTTGCCGGCGGCGCCGGCAGTCAGAACCTTGCAGCAACAATACAATACATGAGAGATTCGCCTCAAAAATAATGCCGGTTCTTCTGAATCCGCGGGTAGTGCGCCCCGTTTCAAAAAAGTCGGGGTTTAGGGGGCCAGCACGGCCGGATTCAGTACAAGGCGCGACTCAAGATGCGATAAGATTGCAGGATGCCGTTTTAGAGCAAACTCAGCACTGCGGATTCAACAGGTCCTCGTCAAGCATTCGCTGCGTCGGCCTAAAACTAGAACACACGAACCAGACACACGATAAGAGGTAGGCAATAATGAGCGATAGGGTTACAACAGCATCCGGTTTGCAATACGAAATACTCGCATCAGGAGACGGCGCAACGCCTGGGCCCACCGATGTGGTCAGCGCGCATTATCACGGCACCTTTGAAGATGGCCGCGTCTTCGACAGCTCGGTTGAACGTGGCGAGCCACTTGACCTGCCGGTTAACGGCGTCATTGCAGGTTGGACCGAAGCCCTCCTGATGATGCAGGAAGGCGACAAATGGAAATTAATTGTGCCGCCTGAACTGGGCTACGGCGCAGCCGGTGTCGGCCCGATTCCGGGTAACACAACGCTTGTGTTTGAGGTCGAGCTGATCGCCGTCCGCGGCCGGTAACGCATCAAGACCTCGGCGGCATTCTCTTTTGGATTGACCGCACAAAGCCTGACCGTTTACGGCAGGCTTTTTGGATGAGGTTACGCATTTTGCTAGACGCCTTCCTTGCCGGCTGACCAGCGACAGCCCCTGCCGGCCAGGCCGCGCCTGAGCTTGATGTCTAAGATGTCTTAGATGTCTTAATAGAGATCTCTGGCGCCCCGATCGCAGCAAACCCGCCAACGCGCGCTAACCCTGCGCCAGATAGTGCGCTAAGTTTGTTAAATCTTGGTCGCTCGCCTCGAGCCGCGCAATCGTCTGCAAATGCACTTCGTCTGGCCCATCGTAAATTCTAAAGGCCCGCGCCCGACTGAAGGCCCGAGCAGCCGGCGTGTCACCGGTTACGCCTTTGGCGCCGTAAAGCTGAACCGCGCGATCCGCCACGTCCTGATACATCCGCGCAACCGCCACCTTGATCATCGATATCTGCTTGCGTGCGGCTTTGTTACCCACCGTGTCCAACCGGTGCGCCGCCTGTTGCACCAATAGCCGGCACTGATCCAGCTCAATACGCGACAAACTGATGGCCGCCTGGGTTGCACCATACTCGTCAATGCGTTTGCCAAAGGTTGTGCGCTCTTGCGAGCGTTTCACCATCAGGCTTATCAACACTTCACACTCCCCAATTGCGCGCATGCAGTGGTGCAGTCGGGCAGGACCTAATCGGGCCTGGCCCATGGCAAATCCGGCCCCCAACTCACCCAGCACGTGATCGGCTGGAATCCGAACATTGGTGAAGGTTAGCTCGGTATGGGTATTGGTGATCGAGGTATGGTCGAACACCGGCAGGTTACGGACGATGTCGACCCCAGGCGCGTGGCGCGGGATCAAAACCAGCGACTGCCGCTGCGACTTGGGCGCGCTCGGATCTGACACCCCAAGGGCAATGATCAGTTCACAGGCCGCATGCCCCGCATTCGAGGCAAACCACTTCCGGCCGTTCACAACATAAAACTCGCCATCCTTTTCAATGCGGGTTTGCAGGTTAACCGGGTCACTGGACGCAACATCCGGCTCGGTCATCGCAAATGCCGATCCGATATCCCCCGCGAGCAGCGGGTTCAACCATTGTGCTTTTTGCGCAGGGGTTGCGAACAACTGCAACAGCTCCATGTTCGGCACATCCGGCGCGTGGCAATTAAACACTTTGGAAGCCCACTCCAGACGCCCTAACACCTCGGCAACCCCAGTGAACTCGAGATTGGTTAACCGCAAGCCTGGCTCATGATCGGCGAGTCTGGGCAGCGCCATGTTCCAAAGCCCTAACGCCTTGGCCTGCTCGCGCAAGGCCGCTTCAATCGGTGGCTGTACGTGGCCCGCGCGCACTTGCTCATGCCACTGGGCATTCATCGGCAGCACCTGCTGGGTAAAGAATTGTTCTACCTGGGCCTGAATGGCCAATGCTTTTCCTGGGAGTTCAAACATGTCTGGGGTCCTGCTTTGGTTGACGCGTTGCAGTCATAGCTTACTTTATCGTTAGGCGGCCCTTTATTCGCCAAGGGCTGAGTAGATCACCCAGATTTTGGTGTAGCCGTCGGTCTCCCAGATGCCCGTCCATTCTTTGGCTATGGTGACGCCCTCGCCGGCGTCTATGGTCTGCACGCTGCCGTCACTTGAGGTGAGCGTGACACTGCCTTCTAAAAAGTACATGAACTCATCCACGCCATAAGGTTCGGTCACCTCCAGGCGCGTTTTACCCGACTTGTACATCCCCGAGGAAAACTTCTGATCGCTGGAGACAAAAGACGTCACATCCAGCGTGACATGGCCATCTTCGTGTTGGGTTCGAGTCATGTCGGGTCGCTCGAAAATCGCGCCCGCGATATCGGCCCCGCTCATTTCAGCCGGCAACGACGTCGCCTTATCCTCGGCCACGACGGTTTGGGACAGCGCGATAACCGCAACCAATGTGATTAAGCGTTTCATAAAGTCTCTCTGATTTTCTGGTTAATAAGCTGATCTAAATCTACCGCCTGTGGACAAATGCCTCAATCAACGGTCAATTGGTTTTGAGATCGATCGCTTTGAGATCGATCGCTTTGAGTGGGAACGGTATCACACTCAAAATATTACCCGCTATGCTTCAACCTATTGCGCCATGGCCTTTGTAAGCAACAGCGCCCAATCGCCAGCGCCGTGAGAAACCATCACCACCCCTTGAAAGCAGCCGCGCAAAGACCCTATTCTGACTGAAGCCGCCCAGCACGACGCGGTAATTCACACCGGCGCTCTCGCTGGCGAGATCATCGTATTGGGCGAGCCATCCTCGCAGCGGCGCGGCTTAAAAACCAGGAGACAATTGTAATGAGCAAACGAACAGCGGTGGTGTCGGGCGGCGGCACTGGAATTGGTTTGGCGGTGGCGCAAGCCTTGTTGGAGGATGACTATACCGTCGCCCTGCTCGGCCGGCGCCCAGCGGTGCTTGAGGCCGCCGCTGAGCAGTTGAATGCACCGGCGCGGGTTGTCACGCAGGCCGTTGACTTGACAGACCCGGTTGCCGTGATCAAGGCCATGCCCGG
>JAFMIA010000018.1 GCA_017854255.1 Pseudomonadales bacterium | reverse complement strand
TGAACTAAGGGATGCCGTTACGGCTTACGCCTCAAAGGTCGTAGCCAACGCACCGCTCACCGTCCACGCGGCGCGGCGCGCCATTCGGGAACTGCTCAAGCCCGAGTCAGCTCAAGCGCCCGCGCGAATACAAGCGCTTATTGATACCTGCTTTAACAGCGAAGATTACAAAGAAGGGCGTCAAGCCTTCAAAGAAAAGCGGCCGCCCCAATTTAACGGCAGTTAAGCAATTATCGCTCTGTGAGCGCTGAGGCTGTGGCGCGTTTTAACGGTTTGAGTAAATAGTCCATAACGGTCTTCTCGCCGGTGCTGATGTCAACCGTTGCGATCATGCCTGGCATGATCGGCAAAGGGTTTTCCGCTTGACCCAAATAGTTCTTGGCGGTTCTGACTCTAATTTGAAAAAAATACTCTCCGGTCTCATCAACGATGGTGTCGGCGCTAATTTGCTCAAGGGTTGCGTCGAGTCCCCCATAGATTGCGAAATCATAGGCCGTGACCTTCACGGTCGCTTTTTGCCCCGGCCGTATAAAGGCGATATCAACTGGCCGAACCTTCGCGTTGATGAGTAGGGTGTCATCGAGCGGGACGATTTCGAGTAGATCCATGCCGGGTTGAATGACGGCGCGTTCCGTTGTGACCAATATCTGGTTCACGATGCCGTTGGCAGGTGACCTGACTTCCGTTCGAGCCACTCGGTCTTGCAGTGCCACCTTCGAGTAACTTAGCCGTTCAAGGTCAGCGCGGGTTGCGGTCAGTTCTTCCTGGGCAACTGCAAGGTACTGTTGCTGGCGTTCTTGTATTTTTTGTGTCGCTTCTGTGACAATAGAATCTTGTGCAGGCAGCTTCAAACGAATGCCCTCAAGACGACCTTCGGCCTCATTCACAGCCGCTTTTAGACGAATGAGCTCGACCTGCGACACGGCGCCGGTCTCGACTAGCGGCGCGGTCATGGCAAGTTCTTGGCGTGCATAGTCCGCACCCTGAGCCAGTTTTTGAAGTTCGCGTTGCAATTCCTCTTTTGCTTGTTTGTGCTGTGATCGTTGTTGTTCGAGGATCGATAGATTACTTTTGAGTTCGTCCTGCCTTGATTTTAGCAACTGAGCCTCATCATTAAAGGATTGCTGCTCGGCTGCGGTCAGATTCGGTGGCGCCTGCATTGGCTCACCCGAGATCTCGGATGCCAGTCTGAGCATTTTAAATCTGAGCGTTGTGATGGCGGATTGGCTTTCATTGAACGAGGAAGCGAACCGCGTATTATCGATTTGGAGCAGCACTTGACCCTTTTCGACTCGATCGCCCTCTTTAACAAGAATGGCGCTTAAGATGCCCCCTTCCAAATTTTGAACCACCTGGGTCTGACTGGAGGCAATGATTCGGCCATCGGCTCGAGTGATTTCCTCAAGGGCGGCAAAGTTCGCCCAGATAATTGCAGTCAGGACAAAGACCGCGGTGATCCATAGCGCTAGATGACTGAGCGGCTGGGTCTGGGTTAGCGCGCTGAATCTGGCGCTATGGTCAATCGGTCTGGTGGTCATGCTGATGGTCCACTGTTCTGAGCGAGTTGACTCAAAATGGCCTCTTTGCTGCCATCCGCCATGACTGTCCCATTTCTCATGACGATGACCCGGTCGACGAGTTCTAAGAGGTTCATCCGGTGGGTGATCAAAATCAAAGTTCGGTTCGGACCGTAGTGGCGTAATTGCTGAATAAAATCCAGCTCTGCCTGACGGTCCATCGCATTCGTCGGTTCGTCTAGGAGCATCAGCGGCGCTTGGTTGATCAGCGCGCGGGCGATGGCGATGCCTTGTCTCTGACCGCCAGATAAAAAGCCGCCACGCTCGCCGACTTGAAAATCGAAGCCTTCTGGATGCTGATCAAAGTAGTTCCGAATTCCGCCAAAATTGGCAGCGTCCAAAATTTGCTCGTCGGTCGCATTGGCTAAACCAAAGCGAATATTGTCTCGAACCGAACCGGCTAAAAGCGTTGATTCTTGCGGCAGGTAGCTGATTTTTCGGCGCAAGTCAGCTGGGTCCAGTTGGTGAATATCGGTGTTATCGATTAAAAGGCTACCGTCGGTCGGTAGGTAGAGCTTCGAGATAAGCCGCTCGATGGTGCTTTTCCCGGAACCGGTTGGGCCAATGATTGCGACCTTCTCATAAGGCTTTATTTGAAAGCTGACGGAATTTAAGGCCGGCACGGCCTGACCCGGATAGGTGAAGCTTACCGATCTGAATTCAACGGCCGGTTTCAAATCAGCGCGATGTAGGAACTGGTGTTTGAAGTCGCGTTCCCCAGGCAAACTCATTAAACGGTCAATGGTGCCGTAGGCTGCCAGCGCATGTTGGTAGCGGGTCATAATTGTTGCGATCTGGCTCATCGGTGCAAGCGCCCGTCCTGTCAAAATGGTGCAGGCAATGAGACCACCGATACTCAGCTCGCCGGCTTGTATGGCGTACACCCCGGCAATGACGAGAACAACTGTTGTGCTTTGAGAGATTAATTGAATGAGGTTTAAGGTTGTCAGGGAACCGAGTCTCGATTTTAGTCCGAGGCTTGCGAGTTGGTCTTGAGATTGTTCCCAACGGGCTTGCATCGTACTTTCGGCTTGGAGCGCTTTAATGATTTCCAAGGAGTGCAGGGTCTCAACCAAGAGGGCGGTTTTTCGGGACGATTCTGTAAAGATGTCCTGGATAATCGGGTGAAGCTGGCGCTGGGCGGTATAGCTGACCAGCAAAACAATCGGCAATACAAGCAGCGGGATCAGCCCTATCGGACCGGCAATGCCAAAAATTAACCCAATAAAGAGTAGGACAAAAGGCAGGTCAATCAGCGTGAGTAATGTGGTTGAGGTGAAAAACTCTCTGAACTGATCAAATTCTTGAAGCTGGCTTGCAAAGCTACCGACCCGTTTGGGATGCTCTTGCATGGTCATGTTGAGGACTTGCTCAAAGGTTGCAGAAGACAATAAGAGGTCAGCGCGTTTACCGGCGATATCGAGAAAATAGCCTCTGAGGGATTTCATAACAAAGTCGAAAATAAAAACCAAGGCGACACCGGATGCCAATACCCAAAGGGTGTTCGTCGCTTGATTGGGGACGACCCGGTCGTAGACGTTCATCACAAATAAAGGCGTTGCCAATGCGAAGATATTGACCAGCAAAGAGGCAACGAAGACCTCTGAATAAAGGCTTTTAGATTGCCTTATGACCGACCAAAACCAGTGCGTATTGAACCGCTGTTGAACAGAGTCGTCCGGTGCGCGCGCTTTGAGCTTTAGGAGTTCGCCGGCGTAGCGGTCTTGTACCAGCGATTTATCAATGGCTGCGGGTTGTGCCTGCAGGCCACTGGGGTAAATCAGCGCGCTAGCGGTTACTTTTATGATCAGCAGTGCTCGATCATCTTTGAGCGTCAGCAGGCACGGACAATCCTCATTCGTCAGGGCATCAAACGGCTTCGTTATAACCATCGGTTCAAACCCAGCACGCTTTGCTGCCCTGGCAGCGAGGGTGAGATGGTCTGCACTGGTGGTTGGTTTTGGCAGGCCGGAATAAAGCGCGTTCTCAGAAACCGGTTGTCCCAAAGCGCGCGTGTAAGCGGACAAGCCAGCGCCTGGACTGCTTGCGATCGTGCTTAAATCATCGAGGATTGGGTCTGTCATAAAGCGAGTATAGCATTCGTTATAAAAGTCTCTGCTAGACTTATCATTCTGCGCTGAAACAGTCTTGATGCGCCGTTTTAAGACGGCAATCAGGCTTAATAAGAGCCGGTTCGTTGTAAGGTTGGATCCGTTATGTTGCTGTCTTTGTTGGGGATATTGAGACGCCACCGTTTGCCCGTTTCGACCGGCGAGTGGCTCGACTTATTATCGGCTCTGAACGCGGGCGTCGTTTTTTCAAACCTGGATGCGTTTTATTACCTGGCCCGGCTGTGTCTGGTCAAAGATGAACGCTATTTTGATCGATTTGACCAAGCCTTTAGGGTCTTTGTCGCGGGCCTTGACGCGGCACCCCTGGATAGTTCGGACGCCATTTTAGTTGGCGCCATCACGGACCTACTTGCAAGTCATGAAGCCCTCGAGCTGGATGAGGCGCGGTTGCGGCGATTGTTGCAGGGTTTGATGACAAGGCCCGTCAACGCGACCGAGCCCCATTTAATGGACCTGGATCGATTGGTGACCGACGCAGGTCAGCGCGCTGGGTTACCCGCAGACGGCGCCGCACACCCTGCGATTGAGAACCTGGCGGCATCTGACGCAACGCAGTCGGAGACAGCGCGTGCGCAGGCCAGCCTTGACGCCGCCTCGGGTAGGGCCTTGAGTGATCAGGCGGAAGATCGTGGTGAAGGTGAAGGTGAAGGTGAAGGTGAGGGCGATGCTGGTGATTCAGAATCGGGAGAACCTGGGCAGAAGGGTGATGGCGGTCAGCAAGGCGTAGGACAGTCCCAAGAGACAGGGCGCGGCACGACGCATGAGTTTCCGCGGGTCGTCGGCGAGCGGTATCACCAAGAAGCGCGTCGGTTTGGCACCGCCAGCAAGGTCTGGGAGCAGCGGGCTTATCAAGCTTTGGATGATGACGCAATTCTTGGCGTTAGGAGCTTACGCTTGTCTTTACGGTATTTGCGCAAGTGGGTGCGTCAGTCACAGATCGAGGAGTTGGATCTTTCTGAGACGATTCAAAAAACAGCGGCTGGTGGTGGCTTTTTGGATATTAGAATGCGCCCCGAGCGTCGTAATGGATTAAAGCTGGTGCTTTTGTTAGACAGTGGTGGATCGATGGACGCGCATGCTGAGATTTGTTACCAGCTCTTTTCCGCCGTAAAAGCTGAGCTAAAATCACTGCAGTGTTATCGGTTTCATAATTGTATCTACGACACGTTGACGGGATTTGACGATGGGGTGCTCGCGCCTGATCTATCGACAACCACGTTTTTAAGTCGTTTAGACTCAGACACCCGGATGATTATTGTGGGTGATGGCCAAGTTGGCCTTCCGGAGCTGTTGGAGGTTGGTGGCAGCCTGCGTCATTACAACGCAACGACCGGGGTTGAATGGTTGACCCGGATACAGGATCGGTGCCGTCAGGTTGTTTGGTTGAATCCAGTGCCAGAGCAGGCCTGGCCGCAGTGGCCAAGTGTCGCGCTGATTCAGAACACCATGGCGGGCCGGATGCATCCGCTGACGCCAGCCGGTCTTACGAGTGCGGCAAAGGCACTGCTGCGTTAACCTGGCGGACCGGCGCGTTCGTGCAAAAACCTCGAATATTGCCCGCCATTTGCTGAATCAAACGTTGCCGTGATTCAAGTGCGCCCCAAGCATTGTGCGGCGTGATTAACAAGTTCGGGCGGGGAACCTGAAGGAGTGATTCTTGAAGGGTTGGCGGCTCGATTGCCAAGACATCGAGCGCCGCGCCCGCGATGTGACCTGCCTCTAACGCTTTCAGCAACGCCTGACTGTCCACTAAGGCGCCACGAGCCGTATTAATTAAGAAAGCAGAGGGTTTCATAGCAGCAAGGCTTGCGGCATTAATCAGGTTCTCAGTGTCTGCCGTTAATGGGCAATGCAGTGAAATCACATCGGCACGTCGCAAGAGGGTTGGGAGGTCGCATCGGGTAATGTTCGGAGGCGTTGGATTGGATGGGGGGCCCAAATGGGCGCTCGCTGCGATTACGGTCATCCCAAAAGCTTGCGCCAGCTTGCCAACGGCCTGGCCCAATTCACCGAGACCGATAATGCCGAGTGTTTTACCGGATAGCTCGATAATCGGATGATCAAGCCGGCAGAAGACGGGACTCTTTTGCCATTGGCCGGTTTGCGTGTCCTGCAAATAGCGCGGCATGTTTGTCACGAGATTCAGTATCAGCGTCAGGACATGTTGCGAGACCGACGGCGTCGCGTAGCCGACCGCATTGGACACGCTAATGCCCTGTTCGCTTGCGGCAGCAAGATCAATATTGTTGGTTCCGGTCGCCATGACGCTAATGTGCTTGAGGTGTTTGGCATGACGAAGGACCTCGCGCGATAACATCACCTTGTTGGTGAGTACGACGTCCGCGTGCTCAACGCGGTCTAAAAGGTCTTTTTCTTGTGTCGCGGGGTAGGTGGACCAGGCGGTGAGTTGGGTCAAGATAGGGCCAAGGTCGATTCCCCGGCCCAGACTTTGGGCGTCAAGAATGACGCCGTTCATAAAGGTTTCCGGCTGGTCGGGATGCGTGTCGTCCCAATCAGCATTACAGGTCTGGGAAGGCGTCCGACAGGGCTGCGTTCCACTGATCCAAGTTCGCTTGTTGGCCGGTTAGGAGGGTCTCGGTATCCCCTTCAATGTGGACCTTAATCATGGTGTCGCCCATCCGAATATCATTCACGACGGCTTGATCGCTATCACTTTTGACCGCCCCAAAAACGGTGTGACCACCGTTTAAATGTGGCGTTGGCCCGTGAGTAATAAAAATTTGACTGCCGTTGGTGCCAGGACCCGCGTTGGCCATTGACAAGATCCCAGCGCGATCATGTTTTAAATCATCTGAAAACTCATCCTCGAAACGATAGCCAGGCCCACCCGTGCCGGTCCCGAGGGGGCACCCACCTTGGATCATAAAGTCGCTAATAACGCGATGGAAGCTGAGGCCATCGTAATAACCTTTTTGAATGAGGTTTACGAAATTCGCACACGTGATCGGCGTTTGATCAGTAAACAACTCAATATTGATGGTGCCTTTGTTGGTTTCGATAACAGCAGTTAGACTCACAATTTATCCTTATTCATCAATTTAGGTACAGGGGTGCAGGTCGGTTAATCAGGGATTAGCGCTGGTCCATAGGGACATAGTCGCGCTTGACTGGACCGAGATACAATTGTCTGGGTCGACCAATTTTAAAGGGCGAGCTGAGCATCTCAGACCAATGTGCGATCCAGCCGGGCATTCTTCCGAGTGCAAATAAAGCGGTGTACATTGGGGTTGGAATCCCCATTGCTTTGAGGGTAATGCCTGAATAAAAATCAATATTGGGGTAGAGCTTGCGGTCAATAAAGTAGGCCTCTTCTCGCGCAATTTTTTCTAGGGCGCTGGCAACCTTCAATAAGGGTTCTTCTTCAACGCCTTGTTCTGCCAAAACAGCCTGGCAGCTGGCTTGCATGACGGTTGCTCGAGGATCAAAATTTTTATAAACCCGGTGGCCAAAGCCCATTAATTTAAAGGGGTCTTCTTTGTCTTTGGCTTTGTCGACATATTCGCCGACGCGGCTGAGATCGCCAATCTCGTTTAGCATATCCAAAACAGCCTCATTCGCGCCGCCGTGAGAGGGGCCCCATAGCGCCGCAATCCCTGCCGCAATGGCAGCATAGGGGTTGGCCTCGGTAGAACCCGCCAGGCGCACGGTTGAAGTCGACGCATTTTGTTCATGATCGGCATGCAGGATGAATATTTTATCCAGCGCATGCGCAAGCGTTGGACTGACTTGGCTGGCTCGGCCAGTTTCCCCAAAGCACATATTCAGAAAGTTTTCGGCATAGCCTAAGGCCGGATCCGGGTCGACAAATGTTGCGCCGATTGATTTTCGATAGCTCATGGCTGCGAGCGTCGGAATTTTTGCAATCAATTGCATGGCCGATTCAAGACGGTGATCGGGATTGTAAATGTCCAGGCCTTCATGAAATAGCGACGCAAGACCCGCAACCGCCGCACACAACATGGACATGGGGTGCGAGGTTTGCGTAAAGCCGTTGAAGATTTGCGCAAACTGGGGATCAACCGGCATGCGATCCGTAATGTCGGACTTAAATTGGTGTAATTGTGCCGCCGTCGGTAGTTCGCTGTGGAGCAGTAAGTAGCAGACCTCGAGATGCTCTGAGTGGTCTGCAAGTTGTTCGATGGGATAGCCGCAATAGGTTAAAATGCCCGCGTCCCCATCGATATAAGTGATTGTGGAGTCGCACGCTGCGGTAGATAAAAACCCAGGGTCATAAGTGTAGACACCCTGACTAATTAGGCTTCGGACATCGACGACATCCAGTCCCGCTGTGGCTTCCAGAACGGGAAGGTCGGTGGTTTTGCCATCAATCGTGATTTGAACAGTGTGTTTCATAGCTTACTCATTCCAGCTTAATCGGCGCCTTGTGCCGTCGGATCTAAACGATCCAACCTCGAGCAAAACGGGTGGTACATGTAATCAAAATGGGTCTTGGATGTAAAGCCTTCCGCCCTGATCGGTTGTCTCAAAGCGGTTTGTCTTTTTGCTGGGCAAGCACTATGATTGCCGCGATTCTGCAAGCGGCCGGTCGCTTGGGATCAAACCTTCGGGACGATTGTTCTACCTCTGTCTTGCCATCAACCCGGTCAATAATACTTCTTGATCGGATCCATCCTTGGCAGAATTAGAGCGTCGTAGGAAAGGATTCGCCTATTGCGTTCAATCAGATTGGGAGAGACAAAACCATGAAGCAAGATAAAAGACCTATCAATGTCGGTATCGGTGATCTGCTCCAGTTCCGCTGGCCGATTATAGCCCTTGCGTCGATCTCCCATCGGATCGCTGGGGTGGTGCTTTTTGTTGGGCTTGGTTTGTTACTCTATGGGCTTGAAGTGTCATTGTCCTCACCCGCTGAATTCGAGGGGCTCAAAGCCAGTTTGGCGACCCCGATTGGTAAGGGCATTGCCTGGGTTGTGCTGGCCGCTTTGGCCTATCACTTTGTGGCTGGCGTAAAGCATTTAATAATGGACGGAAGTGACTCAGAGAGTCTCGTCGCTGGAACACGAGCGGCCTACATTACCTTGGTCGTGTCCGCCATTTTAATTGCTTTGGTGACGGTTTGGATTATCTAAGCAACTTATCATCTAGTTGACGTCCCAGCGCGTAGCAAAGAGCAGGAGAAAGAATATGGTTACACAAGTAACAGGCCTATCTAAAAATGGGGTCAGTGATTGGTATATTCAGCGTGGCTCATCGGTCGTGATGGGGGTTTATACGTTGTATTTGCTGGGATTTATGCTCATCTCAGACGAGATGTCGTTTGCGGTTTGGGCCGCGCTTTTTAGTACGACTTGGATGCAGCTGGCGACACTCGTGACCTTGATTGCGACCTGCGCGCACGCTTGGATCGGAATGTGGACAGTGGGCACAGACTACTTGAGAGCGCGCACGATGGGACCGAAAGGGGATCGACTTCGTTCGATTTATCAGTCGGTCTGCCTGCTTGCGATTCTGGCCTATTTGCTCTGGGGCATCAAAATTTTGTGGGGTAATTAATCATGTCTAATCTACCAACATTGGAATTCGACGCCATCATCGTGGGCGGCGGCGGATCGGGTTTGCGCACGGCGCTGCAGTTGGCGCAGTCCGGTCATAAGACGGCGGTGGTGTCCAAGGTATTCCCAACGCGGTCTCACACCGTCTCGGCTCAAGGCGGTATTACCTGTGCGATTGCGAGTGAGGACCCAGACGATGACTGGCGCTGGCATATGTACGACACCGTCAAGGGCTCTGATTATATTGGTGACCAAGATGCGATTGAATATATGTGCAGTGTGGGGCCTGAGGCGGTTTTTGAACTCGAACACATGGGACTACCGTTTTCAAGAAAGGAAAATGGCCGCATCTATCAGCGCCCGTTTGGGGGTCAAAGCAAAGATTTTGGTAAGGGCGGGCAAGCCGCAAGAACCTGCGCCGCGGCGGATCGAACCGGTCATGCGCTGCTGCACACTTTGTATCAAGGCAATATCGCAGCCGGATCCACTATTTTTAGTGAATGGTTCGCTGTCGACTTGGTGAAAAATGCAGCCGGTGCCGTCACAGGTGTGATTGCGATTTGTATGGAGACGGGTGAGGTTTCTTACATTAAGTCGAAAGCAACCGTATTGGCCACAGGTGGCGCGGGCCGAATCTATGCCTCGACCACCAACGCGTTGATGAACACGGGCGATGGCACCGGCATGGCGCTAAGAGCCGGATTCGTGCAGCAAGACATGGAGATGTGGCAGTTTCATCCCACCGGGATAGCGGGGGCTGGTACATTGGTCACCGAGGGTTGCCGCGGTGAGGGCGGCTATCTGGTTAATAAAGATGGCGAGCGGTTCATGGAGCGCTATGCACCGAATGCCAAGGATCTGGCGGGTCGGGATGTAGTGGCTCGGAGTATGGTGCTCGAGATTTTGGAAGGTCGTGGTGCCGGTCCGAACGGCGATCATGTGCTTCTTAAACTAGACCATCTTGGTGAGGATATCCTGCATTCAAGACTCCCTGGGATTGTGGAATTATCCAAGACCTTTGCACATGTTGATCCGGTCAAGGAGCCCATTCCAGTTGTTCCGACCTGTCACTATATGATGGGCGGCTTGCCCACCAACATTCATGGTCAGGCAATTACGATTGATGCCAATGGGCAAGATAAAATCGTTGATGGGCTCTATGCCGTTGGTGAGGCAGCCTGCGTTTCGGTTCACGGCGCTAATCGTTTGGGTGGAAATTCCTTGTTGGATTTGGTCGTTTTTGGTCGGTCCGCTGGCCTTTATATTAATCAAGCGTTGACTTCAGGCATTGAATTGCAAGCCTCGAGCGACTCGGATGTCGAGCAAGCGATGGGGCGGTTAGGGCGATGGAATGCGTCAACCTCAACGGGTGAGGCACCCGCTCAGCTAAAGCGCGAGCTTCAAGAATGTATGCAACTGAATTTTGGGGTGTTCCGCAAGGAGGCGCCGATGCAAGAAGGCATTAAGAAGCTCGAGGAACTTAGAGCGCGGATTGGGGACGCCTACCTCGGGGACAAATCAATGGCGTTCAATACGGCGCGGTTGGAAGCGCTAGAGTTGGACAATCTTTTAGAAATCGCTGAAGCAACCGCATTCAGCGCTGAGGGCCGTCGCGAGAGTCGGGGTGCCCATGCTCGGGATGATTTCCAAGAGCGCGATGATGAGAATTGGTTGGCGCATTCGATTTATTCGCCAGAAACAAAGCAGTTGAGTCAGCGCGCCGTGAATTTTAGTCCAAAAATCATGGACACGATGGAGCCGATGATTCGAAAGTACTAGGGAACTAAAAGGGGTGTCGTGGCGTAACCCGCCATGGCAAGCCCGCGCCGGATAGAACGCGCCTTAGAAGAGCCTGTTTAGCCTGATGGCTCCGTTAGGTTGGGTTCGAGCCCGACCTGAAATCATTTGAAAGAGGGTGCGTTAACTCTGAAATGAGGCTAGGCAAGGCACTGGCCTGTAAACCGACTTGAAGGTATTGACGCTGAGTATGGCCCAGCGCATTAGAAAACGAGAAGCGAGCGCGACAGACAAAGGCGCGCTTTGAAACCAAAAACGCTTTGAAATTAAAAACGATTTGAAAATAAAAACGCTTTGGACGAAGGACAGATTATGCAAGTCAGTATATATCGATATAACCCAGAGACCGACGATCGGCCCTACATGTCAGATTACACGGTGGAGATCCCCGAAGGCCGTGATCTCATGGTGTTGGATGTTATGGCGCTGATTAAAGAACAAGATGCGTCGGTGACCTATCGGCGCAGCTGTCGGGAGGGGGTTTGTGGCTCTGACGGGGTCAACATGAATGGCAAGAACGGTCTGGCATGTATTACGCCCGTATCGGAAGTTGCGCGCGGCGGGAAATTGAAGCTTCGTCCGTTGCCCGGACTGCCGGTTATTCGAGACTTGGTCGTCGATATGACCCAATTCTATGATAATTACAAGAAAGTCCAACCGTACCTAATAAACGATACGCTGCCACCAAAGATGGAGCGTCTGCAGAGCCCGGAAGATCGAGAGAAACTGGACGGCCTGTATGAGTGTATTTTGTGTGCCTGTTGCTCAACGTCTTGCCCGAGTTTTTGGTGGAATCCTGATAAATTCATTGGTCCAGCAGGCTTGCTTCAGGCTTATCGGTTTATAGCCGATAGTCGTGACACGGCAACCGAGGCGCGATTAAGTGACCTTGAAGATCCCTTCAGTGTGTTTCGCTGTCGCGGCATCATGAACTGCGTGAGCGTTTGCCCCAAGGGATTGAACCCAACTCGGGCCATTGGTCACATTCGTAATATGTTGATGGAACGAGCAGTTTAATCAAATTTGGTCATTTTTCTGTGCGAAGAGATATCGATCGACGGCTAGGTTGGCTACAATAGGCGGCTTTGAAAACAGAGTTGTCGAACATGTCCAAAGGCTCCATGGAATCGATGTGGCAAAGCGGGCACATCTCTGGCAGTAATGCCGCCTATGTGGAAGCGCTATTCGAGGATTACCTTGTTAACCCAGAGGGCTGCCCAGGGGCTTGGCGGGCCTACTTCGATCAGCTCCCAAAGGTAGATCCTAGCGCTGCAAGCCAGGATCTGTCTCACGCCACAGTCCGAGACCATTTCCTACTCTTAGCCAAAAACCAAGCGCGGGTTGTACCTGCCTCTGCGTCTTCGATTTCAGCCAATCATGAGCGCAAACAGTTCGCCGTCGGCGAGTTGATCAACGGTTATCGTCGCCGAGGACATCTGCGGGCCGATCTTGATCCGCTTGGCCTTGAAATAAAAGAAGATGTGCCGTCGCTCACGCTTGAATATCATGGTTTGTCAGATGCGGATCGAGATACTCGCTTCCAGGTTGGTTCGCTGGCTATGGGTGAGTCTGAGGCGCCCCTGTCCGAAATCGTGGCAGCGCTGGAAGAAACCTACTGCGGATCCATTGGCGCGGAATACATGCATATCTCCGACCAAGAGGAGTTGTCCTGGGTGCAGGAACGCATGGAGAGCACGCGGACCAAGCCGTACTATGGCCATGGCACCAAACGACGGCTGCTTGATCGAATCCTTGCCGCCGAAGGACTCGAGCTCTATCTGGGCAAAAAATATCCTGGTACCAAACGGTTTGGACTTGAAGGCGCCGAAACATTTATCTGTTGTTTGGCAGAACTGATTCATCGAGCAGGGTCATCGGGTGTCGTTGAAACCGTGATCGGTATGGCGCACAGAGGACGATTAAACGTTTTGGTTAATCTGCTTGGAAAAGATCCAGCAGCACTGTTTGATGAGTTCGAAGGACGCTATCAGCCCTCAGAAGGGTCAGGCGATGTTAAATATCATCAAGGGTTCTCCTCTAACCTGATGACGCCCGGTGGCGAAATGCACTTGGCGCTTGGATTTAATCCGAGCCATCTTGAGATCGCGGCACCCGTTATCGCAGGATCTGTTCGCGCTAGAATGGACCGGCGCGGGGACTCGGTCGGTGACAAGGTGCTTGCCATCAACGTTCATGGTGATGCAGCCTTTGCGGGTCAGGGCGTTGTCATGGAGACCTTTCAAATGTCTCAAACCCGAGGCTTTTATACGGGTGGGACGCTGCACATTATTATTAATAATCAGATCGGTTACACCATTAGTAAACGTGAGGACGCTCGGTCGGCGCGTTATTGCACGGAAGTCGCAAAAATGGTGCAAGCCCCAATCTTCCATGTAAACGGTGATGACCCAGTTGCCGTTTTGTTTGTGTCCCAAATGGCGCTCGACTATCGAATGCGATTTAAGAAGGATGTCGTCATTGATATCGTTTGCTATCGACGTCGAGGGCATAACGAAGGCGATGAGCCAGCAATCACTCAGCCAAAAATGTACGAAACAATCCGCGCGCATCCGACGACACTCGCGCAATTTTCACAAAAGCTGATTCATGAGGGCGCCATTGAACTGGCCGAGTACGAGCGACGAATCATTGCTTATCGAGACGCTTTAGATGAAGGCAATGCGGTGGCATGGGATTATCTCAAAGAGCCCAATGCGAGTTTGTATGTTGACTGGACGCCCTATTTGGGTCGAGATTGGGACACTCCGGTTGATACCCGATTTGACAGTGCGCAATTTAAAGCGCTTTCCGGTGCGATCGATAATCTTGCGTGTTCGGTTACAGTGCATCGCCAGGTCGATAAAATTCTCAAAGACCGAGCTTTAATGGGGTCAGGGGAGCTGGCCTGCAACTGGGGATTTGCAGAGATGATGGCCTATGCCACGCTTTTGAGCGAGGGCCATAATGTTCGGCTAACGGGGCAAGACGTTGGGCGCGGAACCTTTGCCCATCGCCATGCCGTGTTGCATGACCAGCTGACCGATGAGGCCATCTTGCCGATTGGTGCGATTGGTTTGCCTGGCGACTTCGCCTTGTATGACTCGTTTTTGTCAGAGGAAGCGGTGCTTGCTTTTGAATATGGGTATTCCCAGACCAGCCCGAAAACGCTCGTTATTTGGGAAGCGCAGTTCGGGGATTTTGCCAACGGTGCCCAAGTGGTGATTGACCAATTTATAACCAGTGGCGAGCACAAGTGGGCGCGTTTATCTGGGTTGACGCTGTTGTTACCCCACGGCTATGAAGGCGCAGGTCCGGAGCACTCGTCAGCCCGGCTAGAACGCTACTTGCAACTCTCCGCAGAACATAATATCCAAGTCTGTGTTCCGACCACGCCAGCACAGATTTATCATTTGTTGCGGCGGCAGATGCTCCGGCAAGCTAAAAAGCCGCTTATCGTCTTAACGCCGAAAAGTCTGCTCCGCCACCCGGAGGCGGTGTCCAGTCTGACGGCCTTAACGGACGGTACTTTTGAGACGGTCATTGCTGAGGATTTATCCGGCATAAACTACGAGCGAGTGACCCGTTTAATCTTGTGCAGTGGCAAAGTTTATTATGACTTAAAGAATGAGCGCGATCGGCTAAACCTTGATCATGTCGCAATTATTCGCATTGAGCAGCTGTATCCATTTCCGCAAGATGCTTTGGGCGTGGCGCTCGCGGATTTTGTCAATGTTAGGGAAGCCATTTGGTGCCAAGAGGAGCCGATGAATCAGGGTGCATGGTATAGCAGCCAACATCATATTCGGCGCGCATTACAAAACCACGTCGCAGAACTACATCTCAAGTATGCGGGTAGGGCGGCATCGGCGGCTGCCGCTGCGGGCAATATGGGCCTGCACCAGGCACAGCAGGATGCTTTGGTCTCACTGGCTTTAAACGGTGAGTTCGCTGAAATTGAAACGATTCAAGCCAGGAGTTAAGAGCGCATGGACATAAACGCACCCGTATTTCCGGAGTCGATTGCAGATGGTGAGGTTGCCACTTGGCATGTTGCGGTCGGGCAGTGGGTTGCTCGGGATCAAATCCTGGTCGATATCGAGACCGATAAAGTGGTCTTAGAAGTGGTGGCGCCATCCGCTGGCCGGCTGACCAAGATCCTAAAAGCGGTTGGCGCGGTAGTGGGTTCCGAGGAATGCTTAGCCGAATTTGAAGCAGGTGAAAATGAAGTTGAGGGTTCGGCTGACGGGGCTGGGCAAGACGCAGATGAGAGCCAACCGAGTTCGGCTTCGTCAACGACCTCGTCTTCGGCTGTGGCGATGACGCCGTCAGCGAGCCCGTCTGCTCGGAAACTCGCGGAAGAGTCGAGCATTGCCTTAGCATCTATAGTTGGCACCGGTAAAAATGGTCTCATCAATAAGGAAGACGTTTTGCAAGCGGTGGCCCGGGCGCAACAAATCGGTTCTGAAAACCCGATTTCGGTTGCAACAAATATGACAGTGTCTGCTGGGGTTGACCGGGCTGCCTCAGGCGACCGGATTGAGCGCCGTGTGCCGATGACTCGGCTTCGCGCGAGTATTGCTAAACGCTTGGTTGAAGCGCAGCAGAATGCCGCCATGCTCACAACGTTTAATGAAGTGGACATGACCGCGATTATGTCGCTGCGCAAGCAATATAAAGAGGCGTTTCAAAAAGCCCACAATGGAACCCGGTTGGGGTTTATGTCCTTTTTTGTGAAAGCCTGTACTGAGGCGCTCAAACGCTTCCCAGGTGTGAATGCCTCCATCGATGGCGCAGATGTTGTCTATCACGGTTATCAAGACGTGGGGGTTGCCGTGTCGTCCCCGAGAGGGTTGGTGGTTCCGGTGATTCGCGATGCTGATAGCTTAACGCTTGCTGAGATCGAGGATCAGATTGGTCAGTATGGGGTCAAAGCAAAGAACGCCCAGTTGAGTATTGATGAGATGACGGGTGGCACCTTTACTATTTCGAATGGCGGGGTGTTTGGTTCGATGTTGTCGACGCCCATATTAAACCCGCCGCAGACCGCGATTCTGGGTATGCACAAAATTCAAGATCGACCGATGGCGATTGATGGCGAGGTCGTGATTCGCCCGATGATGTATTTGGCCTTGTCTTATGATCACCGATTGATTGATGGTCAAGAAGCGGTTCGGTTTTTAGTTACCGTTAAGGATTTTCTCGAAGAACCCGCGAGGATCCTGTTAGATATTTAAAGGAAGAACCATGAGCAAACAATTTGATGTGGCGGTCGTTGGCGCAGGGCCTGCTGGGTATCACGCTGCTATCCGCGCCGCGCAGTTAGGTTTGAAAACGGTTTGCATCGATCGCTGGGTGGATGCCAGCGGTCAGGCGGTGCTGGGTGGAACCTGCTTAAATGTTGGATGCATTCCCTCAAAAGCGTTATTGGATACGTCTCACAAATTTAGTCAGGCGCAGTCTGAATTCGAGGATTTGGGGATTATGACCCAGGGACTTGCCCTGGATGTGGCGCAGATGCAGCGCCACAAAGATTTGATCGTTCAAAACTTAACCAAGGGTGTGGCTGGGTTATTAAAATCCAACGGGGTTGAAGTCGTGACGGGTACGGCAACGCTGCAGGCGGGTAAAATATTAAAGGTAACGGATGCAGCTGGTGAGGTGAGTACGATTGCCGCGGCGCATATTATTTTGGCGCCGGGGTCCAACCCGGTTGATATCCCAGCTTGTGTGAGAGACGACGAAATGATCGTCGACTCCACCGGAGCGCTGGCTTTTGACGCAGTGCCGAAAACGCTAGGTGTGATTGGTGCGGGGGTGATTGGTTTAGAACTCGGTAGTGTTTGGAGCAGGCTGGGCGCCAAAGTGGTTCTGCTTGAAGCGATGCCTTCTTTTTTACCAACGGCGGACGAACAAATCTCAAAAGAAGCCTTAAAGCTCTATAAAAAGCAGGGCCTCGAAATTCGGCTGGGTGCCAAAGTGACCGGCAGCAAAATCAAGAAGTCCGGCGTTGAGGTGATCTATGAAGACGGGGACGGAACCCAGAAATTAACGGTTGACCGCCTGATCGTCGCGGTCGGCAGGCGGGCAGAAACGAAAGGCCTGATTGCCTTGGATGCTGGCGTTGTCGTCGATGACCGAGGATTGATTGAAGTGAACGAGGTTTGTGAAACGACTTGTGCGGGCGTCTACGCGGTTGGCGATGCCGTTCGGGGGGCAATGCTTGCGCACAAGGGAATGGAAGAGGGGGTTATGGTTGCCGAGCGGATTGCGGGCGGTAAACCACAAGTCAATTATGAAACGGTGCCTTGGGTGATTTATACCCATCCGGAAATTGCCTGGGTTGGCGCGACTGAAGCCGAGCTCAGCGCCGCGGAAACAGCGGTGAAGGTTGGCGTGTTTCCATTGGCAGCTAGTGGTCGCGCTATGGCCAGTAATGAGACAGCGGGTTTGATCAAGGTAATCGCTGATGCTGCGACGGACCGCGTCTTGGGTGTCCACATGATCGGCGCGCATTGCTCAGAAATGATTGCAGAAGCCGTCATTGCAATGGAATTTGGGGCATCTGCGGAAGATCTTGGTCTCACTATGTTTGCTCACCCGACGCTCTCTGAAGGCTTGCATGAAGCGGCACTTGCAGTTTCTGGTCATGCCATTCATATTGCACACCGAAAACGGCGCTGAGAACGGATGTTGAGGCGGCGCTAGGCTGACGGCTTGGGTTGCGGGCCTCAAAAGAGGGGTGAAAGAAAAGGGCGCAGCGCGGTTTGCGTTTTGGCGCAGCTCGCACATTCCCGGCGGTGTTCGCGGAAAGGGTTCGTCAAAAAAGGTCAAAAACGGTTTTCACCCAGCGCCAAACGGTGCTTAACAGCACGCGTGTGATGTTGGTAAGACCATCACGGTTTAAACACGCAGTAATCCTATGCGAGTGGCCGACATAGCGAGAAAGCGGGCCAAAAGCGAGAAAGCGGGCTAAAAGCGAGGAAGCGGGCCAAAAGCGAGACAGCGAAATAAAAGCGAGAAAGCGAAATAAAAGAAGAGCGGGAAACGCCATAAACTTGCGGGAAGGGCATCTGGAATAGCGGAAAGCTAAACGCGCAAAGCTAAAAGCTAATAGCTAAAAGCGCCTGGTAAAAAAGGACATTAGCGGCGAAGAACGCAGTGAAAAGCGCTAATGCCCCGACAAATTAACAACGATTACAATGAACCAAAGGGAAGCAGTATATGAATCTTCATGAGTACCAAGCCAAGCAATTGTTCGCTGAATATGGTCTGCCCGTTTCGGAGGGAATTGCTGTAGACAGCGGTGATGAAGCCGTGGCAGCAGCCAAGAAAATTGGCGGTGACCGATGGGTTGTTAAGGCGCAAGTGCATGCCGGGGGCCGTGGTAAAGCCGGTGGTGTGAAGCTGTTTTCTGACTTTGATGAGATCAAAGCGTTTGCCGACAGTTTGATTGGAACCAATTTAGTGACCTTTCAAACAGACGAGCATGGCCAGCCTGTTTCTAAGATTTTTGTCGAAACCTGCACTGATATTGCACGTGAATTGTATTTAGGTGCAGTGATTGATCGCTCCAGCCGGCGGGTCGTCTTTATGGCGTCCACGGAAGGGGGCGTTGAAATTGAACAAGTTGCTGAAGAAACGCCTGAAAAAATTCTCCGGGCGGTGATTGACCCGGCGTTGGGTGGGCAGGCCTACCAGGGTCGTGAGATGGCGTTTAAGCTGGGTCTTGAAGGCAAACAGATTAATCAGTTTGCGCAGGTGTTTGTCACGCTGTCGAAGCTGTTTGTTGAGCGCGATTTGTCTTTGCTTGAGATTAACCCCTTGGTTGTGACCGAGGCTGGCGATATACATTGCCTCGATGCGAAGGTCTCGATCGATGGTAATGCCCTGTATCGCCAGAAGGCGCTTGCCTTGATGAATGATGCTTCTCAAGAAGATGAGCGTGAGGCGCAAGCTGCCAAGTTTGGACTGAATTACGTAGCCCTTGAAGGCAACATCGGCTGTATGGTGAACGGTGCTGGATTGGCCATGGGAACGATGGATTTGGTCAAACTGTTTGGGGGACAACCTGCAAATTTCTTGGATGTTGGCGGCGGTGCAACCAAGGAAGCGGTGAGCGAAGCCTTTAAGATCATCTTGTCGGATACGGCGGTTAAGGCGGTCCTGATCAATATCTTTGGCGGGATCGTCCGTTGCGACATTATTGCTGAGGGCATTATCGGAGCGGTTAAAGAGGTCGGTGTGAGTGTGCCGGTTGTTGTTAGATTTGAAGGCAATAACGCAGAGCTCGGTGTCAAAACGTTGGCTGAAAGCGACGTTAAAGTGATTGCGGCAACCAGCCTCACGGATGCGGTTGAACAAGTTGTAAAGGCAGCAGGAGGAGCACAATGAGCGTTTTAGTTAGCAAGCAAACGAAGGTTATTTGTCAAGGATTCACCGGTGCTCAAGGCACGCTGCATTCGCAACAGTCGATCGCCTATGGGACTCAAATGGTGGGTGGCATAACACCTGGCAAGGGCGGGCAGACCCATTTGGGGCTGCCGGTTTTTGACACCGTTGCCGCGGCGGTTGCTGAAACCGGCGCCGACGCAACCGTTATTTATGTGCCGGCGGCGTTTGCTAAAGATGGTATTTTGGAAGCGGCTGAGGCGGGGATTAAGCTAATCGTCTGCATTACAGAGGGATTGCCGACGCTGGACATGCTTGCCGTGAAGGTCCGGGTTGATGAATTAGGGATTCGACTGATTGGGCCGAACTGTCCGGGTGTGATCACGCCAGGGGAATGCAAGATTGGAATCATGCCAGGCGATATCCACCTGCCAGGTCGAGTGGGTATTGTTTCTCGATCCGGTACCCTGACCTATGAGGCGGTCAAACAGACGACGGATCTAGGGTTTGGTCAGAGTACGTGTGTTGGGATTGGCGGAGACCCAATTCCTGGAACCAATTTCATTGACGTGCTCGAGCTGTTCGAGAACGATCCAGGCACCGAGGCAATTGTCATGGTGGGTGAGATTGGCGGAAACGCAGAAGAAGAGGCAGCGGAGTACATCAAGGCACATGTTACCAAGCCGGTTGTGGGTTACATTGCCGGTGTTACGGCGCCGCCTGGTAAGCGCATGGGCCATGCTGGCGCGATCATCGCCGGTGGTAAAGGCACAGCCGATGATAAATTTGCAGCGCTGACAGCGGCAGGTGTTGTGACGGTTAAAAGTCTTGCCTCGATTGGTGATGCTTTGAAAGAGGCGACGGGCTGGTCTTAGTCGTTTGCTCATAAAAAAAGCGGCTAATAGCCGCTTTTTTTTGATCTCAAATATCAGTAGGGGGGTTGAATTCACTCAACGAACCCCCACTTTTCTATAGATAACAAAAGCGAGGTAAGCCATGACGGATGCAACTGAAAAAGAAACGCTCGGGTTTCAGACTGAGGCGAAGCAATTGCTTCAGCTGATGATTCATTCTCTGTACTCCAATAAAGAAATCTTTTTAAGGGAGTTGATCTCCAATGCATCCGATGCGATCGATAAGCTTCGGTTTCAAACGTTATCCAACGAAGCCTTGGTGGATGAGGGTGCGGATTACCAAATTCGAGTCATTGCCGATGCAGAGCAGAAAACGTTGTCGTTTATCGACAATGGGATCGGCATGAACCGCGCAGATGTTGTGAGTCATTTGGGGACTATTGCAAAATCCGGCACGGCGGAATTCTTGTCGGGTTTAACGGGTGATCAGAAAAAGGACTCACAATTAATTGGTCAGTTTGGGGTTGGTTTTTATTCTGCTTTTATTGTTGCAAAAAAAGTTGTTGTAGAGACCCGGCGGGCCGGCGATGCCGAATCCGAGGGTGTTCGATGGGCGTCGACCGGTGAGGCCGATTATGAAATTGAAACCATCGATAAAACTGAGCGTGGTACCTGCGTTATCTTGCACTTGCAAAGCGAACACGAAGAGTTTTTAGATTATTGGCGTCTGCAGAATGTCATTAAAAAGTATGCCGATCATGTGTCCGTGCCGGTTTCGATCTTAAAACCAGCTGAAAAAGATGACGAGGCTGCGACAGAAGAAGTCGTTAATAGTGCGACGGCGCTTTGGACTCGGTCTCGATCTGAGGTGAAGGACGAGGAATACCAAGATTTTTATAAGCACATTGCGCACGATTTTCAGGATGCCCTGACCTGGAGTCATAATCGGGTTGAAGGCAAACTGGATTACACCAGTTTGATTTTTGTTCCTGCCAAGGCGCCTTTTGATCTCTGGAATCGGGAAGCCCCCAAGGGTTTGAAGCTGTATGTGCAACGGGTTTTCATCATGGATGAGGCCGAGCAGTTTCTACCCTTGTATCTCCGGTTTATAAAAGGGGTGGTTGATTCCAACGACCTGTCCCTAAATGTGTCCCGGGAAATTCTGCAAAAGGACCCGGCTATTGAGTCGATGAAGTCGGCCCTGACTAAAAGAGCGCTAGATACCCTTGAAAAGCTGGCTAAGAAAGATCCCGAAGCCTACCAAAGTTTTTGGGCGGAATTTGGGCAAGTCTTAAAAGAAGGCCCAGCAGAAGATTTTGCAAACAAAGAAAAGATTGCGGCGTTACTGCGATTTGCGACGACGGAGACGGGCCAGGCAACTCAAAATCAGTCTTTGGCGGACTATGTTGCTCGAATGAAACCGGATCAAGAAAAGATCTATTATGTTGCTGCAGACAACCATGCCACAGCAGCGAACAGCCCGCATCTGGAGGTGTTCCGAGCAAAAGGCGTAGAAGTCTTGCTGTTGTCGGACCGAATCGATGAATGGCTGGTTGGTCACCTGATGGACTTTGATGGTAAGCCCTTGCAGGATGTCGCAAAGGGGTCATTGGATCTCGGTGAAGCCGATCCTGAAAGCAAAGCGGCTCAAGCAGAAACTGAGGAGGCCATGAAGGGTCTACTTGAGCGCGTTAAGACTGAATTGGGCGATGCCGTTTCTGAAGTCAAAGTCAGCCATCGTTTGACCGATTCCCCCGCGTGTTTGGTGGTTGCAGAGGATGAAATGGGGATGCAAATGCGGCGTATTCTGGCGCAAGCAGGCCAAGATGTGCCCGAGGCCAAACGCATTTTTGAGATCAACGTCGGCCACCCCTTGGTCCAGCGCTTGGATGAAGAGGTTGATGTGGATCGCTTTAAGAGCCTAACCCAAGTTTTGTTCGATCAAGCGCTACTCGCGGAAGGCAGCCAATTGAAAGACCCTGCAAGTTATGTCCAGCGGTTGAATAAGATCTTGCTGGAATTAACCGCAACCCAAAACGGATGATCGAGACGTGAATGGTTAATGCTGTAAGCCCGGATGCTGAGACGATTGATGTCGTGTTGATGCGCCATGGCGAGGCGCGGGCGCTTGCAGGAAAAGACGCCGCGCGGCCCTTAACGCAGTGGGGGTGCGCGGCGGTCCAGGCTGCGGCACACAAACTTGCGAAAAAATCCCCATCAGCGCAAGGTGTGCGTTCGAGCCCTTATTTGAGGGCGCGTCAGACGGCGGAGATTGTCTCAGAAGTGCTCAATTTACCGCTTCTGCCCGAGTCGGCTGAACTGGTACCCTCGGGTGATTCGGATCAATTAGTTGCCTGGCTTTTAGCTGAGGCGCAGCCCGTGATATGGGTTTTTCATATGCCGTTAATTGGCCGTTTGATTCACGACTTAACGGGTTGTGACGTCTTTCCAAAGACCGCCAGTGTCTTTGGCTTGAAACTGTTTCCAGGCGCACCAAGCCGTCATCAACATCAATTAGAGTGGCAACTATGAGTTTTAATGTTCTAAAGCAAAAATCGGGGTATTTTAGCCTCATTTTAACAATAGTTAGTGGGCTGGGTTGGTCGAATGCGGTGATTGCACTCGAACTCGATATCGCCTCAGAGGTGGTTGAGGTCAGCCAGGCCGGCCCAGTTGAGCGCCACAAGATTTTTCTGAGCCGGCTCAAGAAAATTAGCAATAGCCTAAGCCGAGATGAATATCAGATGGTTCAGGGCGTGTTGCAAGGACAAACCTATAAAGCAGACGATGATGCGACCCTAGAAGAAGTGATGGCATCTCTTGATCGAGCAGTGGACGAGGGTTATGAGCGTTTGTTTGAATGCGTTGGCCGGGGTTGCGGTAGCAGTAATGAGTGGGCGAATGCGGTTTTTGGTCAGCCCAAATTGTACGGCCCCGAAAGCACTCAATTCTATTGGGTCGGTAAGGCGGTTCAATCACAGACTTATTGGTTGGTCTATGGTTCAAAGCGGTCCAATAAGGCGGTTCACTATCGGGTCGAGTCAGTCGTCTCGGCGGCGCCGAGTCTGAAAAGCCGCCTGTTTGCTGCGCTTTCCGAATTGGGGTATCTGCGATTAGCCTGGTCTGACGTGGTAGGTTCTGAGGTGGAATTGGCGGAAGCGCTTGATCTTTGGTGCGGGCAGCAGCGCCTTGGTGGGGGCGCTCAAGACAAAGCGCAACAGATCGCTCTGGCGGTCACGGGTGGCGATGTGAATTTGACGCCGAGCGCTGGCGTTGATGCGACAGAGCGACTTGCCAGCGAATTGCTTACAACCTTGGCTGCAAAGCCCGGATTAGGCTGTCAAATGTCTGCATTTGGGTTGGGTCGCCTGTCGCCGATTGAGGGCTTACCAAACGAGCGTCTTGATTTGATACTGTTACCGTGATTGGGTGAGGCGCTAGCGCGGTAGTCCCAAAATAGATAAAAACTCCATACGGGTACTTTGATCTGCTTGAAATTGGCCCAGCATCATTGAGGTTTTCATCATAGAATTTTGCTTTTCGACCCCACGCATCATCATGCACATGTGTTGCGCTTCGATAATGACCCCAACGCCTGCCGCGCCGGTCACGGAATGAATGGCCTCGGCAATTTGCTTGGTCAGGTTCTCTTGAATTTGCAGGCGCCTGGCATACATGTCGACAATTCGGGCGACTTTGCTGAGACCCAAGACGCGGCCGGTTGGCAGGTAAGCAACATGGCATTTCCCAATAAATGGCAGCATGTGATGCTCGCACATTGAGTACAGTTCAATATCTTGAACCAAGATCATTTCGCTGGTGTCTGAGGCAAACAGCGCTTCATTGACGAGACTTTCCAGTGTCTCGCCATAGCCTTTGGTTAGGAATTCCATCGCCTTCGCGGCTCGACTGGGTGTGTCGAGTAAACCCTCGCGTTCTGGGTCTTCCCCAACCTGCTCGAGAATCGTTCGAAATGCCTGTTCCATACCGCCTCCTGTAGTAACGCCTAGCCTTTGCTGCAAAATTGCAAGGATCCATGGCTCGCATTGGTCTATAATAGCGCATTTTCAGGATGAGTCCGCATGCCGGGTAGCAGCATTGGAGAAATGTTTCGAGTGACGACATTCGGCGAAAGCCATGGGCCCGCCTTGGGCTGCATTATCGACGGCTGTCCGCCTGGAATGCCGCTTTGTGAGGCGGACCTGCAGGGGGATTTGGATCGTCGCAGGCCTGGCACGTCAAAATATGCAACGCAGCGGCAAGAGTCGGATCAGGTTAAAATCCTATCCGGTGTGTTCGAAGGGGTCACGACGGGAACCAGTATCGGTCTCTTGATCGAGAATGAAGATCAAAAGTCGAAGGACTATAGCGCCATCAAGGACCTTTTTCGGCCCGCGCATGCAGATTACACCTACCAACAGAAGTACGGCGTCCGCGACTATCGGGGCGGCGGCCGGTCATCGGCTCGGGAGACGGCGATGCGGGTTGCGGCTGGCGCGATTGCAAAGAAATATCTTATGGTAAACCACAGCATTAAAATTCGCGGTTATCTGGCGCAGATGGGTACGATCCACGTCAGGGACTTTGACTGGGACTTTGTGGATCAAAACCCGTTTTTCTGCCCGGATGCAGCTTGCGTTGACGAGATGGCGGCGCTCATTGATCAATTGCGCAGAGATGGGGACTCCGTGGGGGCAAGAATCAATATCGTTGCCGAGGGCGTGATGCCGGGTCTAGGCGAGCCGGTTTTTAGTCGGTTGGATGCGGATATTGCGGGCGCCATGATGAGTATTAATGCGGTAAAGGGCGTTGAGATTGGGGATGGTTTCGAGGTGATTGAGCAGCGCGGGTCGGAGCATCGGGACGAGATTTTTCCTGAAGGCTTTGGCTCGAACCATGCCGGAGGCGTTTTAGGGGGTATTAGTTCTGGCCAAGATATTTTAGTGAGTATTGCTCTGAAGCCGACGTCAAGCATAACCCAGGCAGCAAAGACGATTACCACCAGCGGTGAGGCCACCGAAGTTGTTACCAAGGGTCGTCATGACCCATGTGTTGGTGTCCGAGCAACGCCCATTGCTGAAGCCATGCTGGCCATTGTTTTGATGGATCATGCCCTTAGACAACGTGGCCAAACGGGGCAACTGGGCGCTAGATAGTTCATCAGAGGGTGTGGGCTGTAACGCGGCGCCAACAGTGCTGTTTTGGCGCTGTAAGGACCGTTTTGATCCAGTATTTTGGGATTAGTTGATGCGTCATAGCGCGGGCCGCGAAGAGCGGTAACCGGTAAAAGGCGTTCTAGGGGTTCTACCCTCGAGCGTTTCATAAACAATAGACATTGAGAAAAAGTATGCGTTTAAAAAACATTGCGATTGTTGGCGCAACGGGCGCCGTTGGTGAGGTCATGCTTGAACTCTTGTCAGAGCGAAACTTCCCAGTGGGTGAGCTACATCTTTTAGCCAGTGCGCGCTCGGCGGGCACCCGTCTGCCGTTTAAGGACAAAAATCTGAAAGTTGAGGATCTCGCCCAGTTTGATTTTCAGAAAGTCGATATTGCTTTATTTTCCGCTGGTGGTTCGGTTTCCGCCGAATTCGCGCCGAAGGCAGCCGCCGCGGGTTGCATTGTGATTGATAACACCTCGTACTTTCGTCGAGATACCGACATCCCTTTGATTGTCCCGGAAGTGAATCTTCATGCGTTAGATGGATATAAAAAACGTAACATCATCGCGAATCCGAATTGTTCGACCATTTCAATGTTGGTGCCCTTAAAGCCGATTCATGATGCGGTCGGTATTACGCGGATTAATGTCGCGACCTACCAGGCGGTATCCGGTGCGGGTAAATCAGGGATCGAAGAGCTCGCCAGTCAGTCAGCAAGGCTTCTGAATGCGCAAGACATCGAGCCTAAAGTGTTTGGTAAGCAAATCGCCTTTAATGCGGTCCCCCAGATCGACGACTTTCAAGACAACGGCTTCACCAAAGAAGAAATGAAGATGATTTGGGAGACGCACAAAATTTTTGAAGACGATACCATCCAGGTCAGTCCAACCTGTGTCCGTATTCCGGTCTTTTATGGGCATTCGGAAGCCATCTATATTGAAACGAGACACGCCATAAGTGCGGCGGATGTGAAAGCGCTCCTATCATCGGCGGCAGGGGTCTCGGTCATGGATGAGCATCGACCCGGTGGTTATCCAACCGCGGTGACGGAATCGGCTGGAATGGATCCGGTCTTTGTTGGGCGGATCAGAAACGATGTCATGAACCCCCTAGGCCTGCATCTTTGGGTAGTTTCGGACAATATTCGCAAGGGCGCGGCATTGAACAGCCTACAAATCGCCGAGGCGCTGCTCGAGCGGCTCGGTTAGCGCAGCAGGCGTCGTTTCTAGCGCCTAAGTGGGTTAGCATGGGAATTCAGGGGTGAGCGATGATTTTGCCCGAATTTAGTTGGAGTAGAAACTGTGATGCATCAGATCGGTAAGAAGCTAACGCGGTTGATTCAGTGGTTTGTGTTAACGCTGGCAGCGACAACATCCCTTAACGCCAGGGCCGTCAGCCTTGGGCACATTACCCTTGAGTCGTCACTGAACCAGCCCTTACGAGCGAGTATCCTGCTTGGCAATGTCCAGCGTTTAACGCCCCAAGATGTTCGTGTTGGGCTGGCGCCGAGAACGGCGTTTCAGGCGATGGGGGTCGATTGGTCCAGCAACTTATCAGATCTTGATTTTCGAGCGGTGTCATCTGAGTCCGGTTTGCGGATTGAATTGAGTACCGAGGCTTCAATTGTTGAACCCTATCTGAATTTTGTACTTGAATTGGTGTGGCCGAATGGTCGTTTGGTTCGGGAATATACGGTGCTATTGGATCCGCCTGTTTTAATGGCCCCGGTTCGGCCGCTCGACATCACGCCAGTACAAGCAGGGCGTGTTCGCTCGGCAAATCGTATCGCTGAAGCGCGCGCTCAAAGCCTCGATGTGGATCGTATGACGCAGTCTGGCGATACCCTCTGGGAGATCGCGCTCGCGGCGAGACCGGACCGCTCAACCTCTGTTCAAGCCATGATGCTGGCAATTCAAAGCCGTAATCCTGATGCGTTTATGAACCAAAATATTAACCGGCTAAAAGCGGGCTATGTTTTGGTGATGCCGGATCAGGACGATTTGAACCGCATTTCGTTTGAATCGGCTGTGGCTGAGGTGGCGAGCCAAAACACGAAACAAATGCAGCCAGTAAGTCAAAAAAAAAATCCAACTATCGAGGCTTCTGTTGACAGCGAATTAGTCTTAGTTGCCGTTGATGAGGCGAGCTCGGAAGATCAAAATGCAGAGCCCTTTGAAGTGCTTGCGGCAACCGATAGCGCGCAAGAAGAGGATGAACGGATCCGCTTTGCGGCAATCGAGCGGGATAGGTTAGCCGGTCGACTGGCGTCTTTAGAAGGCAAACTTGAGTCTTTAGTCGACACGATTTCGCTTAAAGATCAACAGATTGCAGCCTTGCAAAAACAAGTTAAAACCCTCGAAGCCTTACCGAAGGCCTCGCCGAAGGCAGTGCCAGAAGCTATGCCGGAGCAGCAGTTCTTAACGCCAATGTCGGTCGCTTTTATGGTTGCTTTGGTCATTCTCGTTGTCGTGCTGTTATTAATGTCGGCCCGATACCAAAGGCTCACAAGAAGCCTTCGCGCGGCTTCGGCGAGTGCGGTTGCTTCAGAGCCTCAAGGCTCGAGTCCGGCGCCGGCGGCGTTCGATACTGATGCCGCATTAGCGGGGACGGATCCTTCAACTCAAGCGACAGCCGTAGCGACGACTTTGGTGCCTGACGCTGAAGACGAAGCAGAGCCGGTTGTTAACTCAGCGGAAACCGCGGATCTGAGCGCCACAAGCACGACGCAATTGATGCCGACGGATGTTGGGGCGCCAGTCGAGACCGATGGTGCTGAATTAGACTTGAGCGCATTAGAAGGACTCGATGACTTGAGCGAGCTAGAAACGCTGGCAGATATAGAAACACTAGAAGAGATAGACGCGCTAGAAGAGTTAGAAACCCTCGAAACATTAGAAGACCTCAGTGAGCTTGAAACGCTTGATTTGAGTGCCGTGGGTGATCTTAGCGAAGCTGAGGTTGCGTCAGAGCTGGGAATTGATCCTGATGAAGACCCCGCAAGCATGTTGGATTTGGCGCGCGCCTATGTCGATATGGGCGACGCTGACGCCGCGCGCGGTTTACTGAATCGAGTGGCTGTCATCGGAACAGCCTCCGAGGCGGCTGAAGCCCAAAAAATGCTTGTTACCCTATCTGAAGACTGAGCGGCTTGATGGGGACCCGAATTGCCCTTGGCTTGATCTACCAAGGCACGCGATATCATGGCTTTCAGCGTCAGCTAAACGTGGATACCGTTCAGCAGGCAGTTGAGACCGCACTAACGTCGATCGCCGATCATCCAATTCGTGTTGCTTGCGCGGGTCGCACAGATTCCGGGGTTCATGCTACAGGCCAGGTGATCCATTTTGATACCGACGCGCGTCGTCAGGACAAGGCCTGGGTTCAGGGGGTGAATACTTTATTACCTGACGATATTAGCGTTTCCTGGATGCGTCCGGTTGACGAAACGTTTGATGCGCGTCATTCCGCTACCGCTAGGCGATATCAGTTCATTCTGTACAATCAGCCGCTGCGGCATGCATTAGCCTATGAACTGATGGCGAGAGAGTATCGACCTTTACGAGAGGGTGCGATGCAGACTGCTGCGCAGGCACTGGTTGGTGAGCATGATTTTAGTGCGTTTCGCGCGGCCCACTGTCAGGCTAATTCCCCTTGGCGCTGTATTGAGTTCATTGAGGTCACCCGTCGTGGTGATCTTGTGATTGTCGACATCAAAGCCAATGCATTTTTACATCATATGGTTCGAAATATTGTTGGCTCATTGTGTGACGTCGGCGCCGGCGTGCAGGATGTTGATTGGATCGACGCATTACTGAAACAACGTAATCGGCAGCTGGCGGGGAAAATGGCAGCGCCAAGCGGGCTCTATCTCTGTCAAGTGGACTATCCGATGGGCTTTGAGATCCCAAAAGGGACCTTCCCCAGTCAATTATTGGGCTAGAAATCAAATCTTGAATCGTCTGTGGTAGACTTTGCGCGCACTAATTCGCTATGTGGCTCATGACGCTTCATCATAAAACTCGGGTTAAAGTCTGCGGCATCACGCGTGCCGAGGATGCCATGGCGGCCGCGGCGCTTGGCGTCGATGCGATTGGTTTTGTGTTCTATGATAAAAGCCCTAGAGCGGTCACGTCAGCCGCTGCTTGCGACATTATTCAACAACTTCCGCCGTTCTTGGTGAAGGTCGGTTTGTTTGTGAATGCCACCCCCGAGACGGTTTTTTCAAGTCTTTCGAGTTGCGCCATTGATATCTTGCAATTTCATGGCGATGAAGATGAGAACTACTGTCGGCAGTTTGACGTACCATACATCAAGGCGTTGCGGCATCGAAGCACCTTGGAGACGCGTGAGGCTGCCGCACGGTTCCCGTCAGCCTGCGCCATCCTTTTAGACAGCTTTGATCCAGGACGGTTCGGCGGGACAGGGCACGCGTTTAATTGGACAGAAATTCCCGAGGTAACCCAGCCTTTGGTATTAGCCGGCGGGTTAACGCCGCTCAATGTGGGCTCGGCCGTCGCGCAAGTCGCGCCTTACGCGGTAGATGTCAGCGGCGGCGTAGAAGCGGGGCCGGGCATTAAGAGTTCTGAAAGAATACAACAGTTTATGGCCGCGGTCGCAGCGGCGGACGAAGTCAATTGAGGCGGTTTAGATTACCTCAGGATGAAACATAAAAGGGATCTCTATGGTCAGTAAACAGCTTGGAACGAACGAGACGCTCACGTCTTTCCCAGATCAATCAGGACACTTTGGGCCCTATGGCGGTCGATTTGTTTCAGAGACCCTGATGGCGGCGCTCGATGAATTAACGCTGGCCTACGACAGTTTAAAAACCGATCCTGAGTTTCTTGCTGAATTGGGTTCGGACCTTGAGCATTATGTTGGACGAGCCTCGCCCTTGTATTTAGCGCAGCGACTCACCCAGCACGCTGGCGGCGCCAAGATTTGGTTAAAAAGAGAAGACCTTAATCATACGGGCGCTCACAAAATCAATAATTGCATAGGCCAGGCCCTGCTCGCGCGTCACATGGGCAAGCCCAGAATTATTGCGGAAACGGGTGCAGGTCAGCATGGGGTTGCTTCGGCCACGGTTGCTGCGCGCTTTGGATTGAAGTGCACGGTCTATATGGGCAGTGAGGATATCCAAAGGCAGAGTTTAAACGTCTATCGAATGAAACTTTTGGGTGCGGAAGTGGTGCCGGTAACATCGGGTTCCCGAACCCTGAAAGATGCCTTAAATGAAGCTATGCGAGATTGGGTGACCAATGTGGATGATACGCATTACATCATTGGTACTGTGGCTGGACCTCACCCCTACCCAATGATCGTTCGGGACCTACAGTCCGTGATTGGTCGCGAGGCTCGGGCACAGTTTGCACGACAGCATGGCGGCCTGCCGGATGCGGTGATGGCCTGTGTTGGTGGTGGATCGAATGCGATGGGGATCTTTTATCCGTTTCTGGAAGATGAAACGGTTCGGTTAATCGGGGTCGAGGCCGCCGGTGATGGCATCATGACCGGGCGGCATGCTGCGCCATTAACAGATGGCATTGTGGGTGTTTTGCATGGCAATAGAACCTATTTGATGCAAGATCAAGCAGGGCTCATAAGTGAAACGCACTCTGTGTCAGCCGGATTAGATTATCCGGGTGTCGGACCAGAGCATGCTTGGTTGAAAGATATTGAGCGTGCTGAATATGTCGCGGTGACCGACAAGGAGGCGCTTGGGGCCTTCAGGCAGCTGAACCTTCTGGAAGGTATCCTGCCAGCACTTGAAAGTAGCCACGCCTTGGCCCACGCGGTGGAATTTGCAGCGACGCTTCGAAAAGATCAAAATATCATTGTTAATCTTTCGGGTCGGGGTGATAAAGACATTCCCACTATGGCAAAAATTGACGGTATTTCAATTGGTTAAGGAGTTCTTGTGGGTCGATTAACGTCAACGATTAATGCCGTAGAGGCGCGAGGTCAGAAATCCCTGGTTGCCTACATTGTTGCTGGGGACCCGCATCCGGACCAAACGGTTGATTTGATGCATGCGTTGGTTGTTGAAGGGGTCGATATCATAGAGCTCGGCGTGCCGTTTACGGATCCTGAGGCGGAAGGTCCCGTGATCCAATTGGCGCATGAGCGGGCACTTGTACATCAAGTGACGCTTTTGAAGGTATTAGAGATGGTCGCTGCGTTCCGCCTTGAAGACGCAGAAACGCCGGTGGTTTTGATGGGCTATTTAAACCCTATTGAAGCGATGGGGTATGAAGCCTTTGCTGAACAGGCAAGTCTGAGCGGGGTTGATGGTCTGATTACCGTCAATCTGCCGCCAGAGGAAGCCGGCCCATTGGCGATGGCCCTCCAGGAGAAGGAAATTGACCCGATTTACTTGCTTGCGCCAACGACGACCGATGCTCGCGCGGTCGCGGTTTGCCAGGCAAGTCGGGGCTTTGTCTACTATGTCTCGCTAAAGGGCACCACGGGTTCTGGCAGCCTAGATATTAAAGCCGTATGCGAACGCGTCGCGCATTTGAAAGCGAAAACGCCTTTGCCGTTGTTTGTAGGATTTGGGATTAAGGATGGCGCAACCGCTGCGCCCATTGCTGAAGTGGCGGATGGGGTTGTCGTGGGTTCGGCGATTGTGACCTTGATGGGTGAATTCGAGGCGTCGCCGCAAGCTTTAAAGTTAGCCGTTATTGAACTGGTTCGTGATATTCGGACGGCTCTGAATGCGTCAAACCCTTGAGCAATGGTTAGATTATATTGGTGGGCTGCATCCCATCACATGGGATCTAACCCTCGATCGAGTTTCAGAGGTTGCGCAGCGGCTTGGCGTGGTCAAGCCCGCTCGGCAGGTTGTGCTCGTTGCCGGTACTAACGGTAAAGGATCGTGTTGTGAAGCGCTCGCGGACCTTGCGACGAGCGCCGGCGTATCCTTCGGGGTAACCACCAGCCCACATCTTCAACGTTTCAATGAAAGAATTCGTATCAACGGCGCGGAAGCGACGGACCAGCAAATCGTTTCGGCTTTTGAGCAGATCGAATCGGTAAGAGCGGATATTTCTTTAAGTTATTTTGAGTTTGCCTGTCTTGCAGCGCTGCTTTTGTTTAAAGAGGCAGATTTAGATTTGGCGATCCTTGAGATTGGCCTTGGCGGCCGATTAGATGCAATGAATCTGGTAGACCCAGATCTAGCCGTGATTTTACCCATTGCACTCGACCATCAAAGCTACCTTGGGGATACCTTAGAGGCGATCGGCTTTGAAAAAGCGGGGATCCTCCGACCCAATGGGACTCTGGTTCTGGCAGATCCTGAACCGCCCAACAGCATTCTTGCCGAAGCCGCTCGCCAGCGTTGTCGGGTTCGTCGAATCGGTCGAGCGTTTGATTGGGTGGATGGCGAGGTGTCTTGGATGGCGGCTGATCTGCGTCAATCCCTTAATCTGCCAAGCACGGAAACCTGTTTGCCAAGCGGGAGTTTGGCAGCTGCGGTGCAGGCCATGGCGGAGCTGGGTTTGTTGAACCCAAGTCGTGTGCCGCAGCTATGCAATGTCACGCTACTCGGTCGACTAACTCGGTTCGATTTAGCTGGGCAACGCGTGTATTTGGACGTTGCCCACAATCCTCACGCTGTTGTCAGGCTAGCAGCCGAGCTGTCTCGTCGAGGCTGCCCGAGCATTCGGGTGGTTTTCGGTTTATACGCCGATAAAGATGTTCAAGCGATTATTGCTGCGATCGGCCCGATGGTGCACTTTTGGCATCTGACGCAGGTAAGCGAGGCCCGTGCATTGCCTGTCGAGCAACTTATGACGTGTTTGCCTGCGCCCGACCAAGCGCGGGCTGAAATGACCGGTTCGGTTCAGCAAGCCCTGGAAAATGCGATTCGGTCGTCCGGGGGCTCTGATACGATTGTTGTCTTCGGTTCTTTCCCTGTGGTGGGTGAAGCCTTAGAATATCTAGACCATCAGTCCGGCGCTAGGTTGCAGTAATTTGGAAACAAAACTCAAATACCGCATGGTCGGGATCCTTGTTCTAACAGCCTTAGCTGTGATTTTTATTCCGATGATCTTTAGTGGCTCGGAGCACGACCGAGATACCTACCTTGCGGAAATTCCGAAAGGACCCGGCTTTGGTCAGGGGCGGCGGGTTTCTGTGATTGATCTACAAGCTGAGATGCGAGCAAGAGAGCGCGAAAGTGCCGCCAGAATGCCCCTAGATAAAATCGATCAAACCGATTACACCGATCAGTCAGGGCAGATCTTAGACCAAAATGGTCTGCCCATTGGTTGGAGTCTTCAGGTAGCGAGTTTTCGAGATCAGGATAATGCCGTGAAATTAAGGGCAAGTATTCGCCTGCTGGGGCACGGCAGTTATGTGCTCAGGAGCTTAACCAATGAAGGCTTGTTCTTTCAGGTTCTGGTTGGACCGTCCCTCGATCGAAATGCGTTGTTGAAGGTCGGGCAACAACTCTCGGCTGAAATGGACCTTTCTGTACAAATTGTTCGTTATCGGGTCGAAGACGATTCGAACCAGGTCGGGGGATGAGCTTGGATTTCGCGAATCTTGATTGGATTATTCTTGCAATCCTATTGGTGTCGACAATCTTGTCGGCCTTTCGCGGGTTTGTTCGTGAGGCGTTAGCGCTCGGCAGCTGGATACTCGCGGTGATTGTTGCGCGGTGGTTTGCGCCGGCGCTTTCGATGCACTTATCACCTTTCATTGACATGGCGTCGGCTCGAACGCTGATGGCATATGGCATCTTGATTATCGGAACGCTGATTGTTTGTGGCCTGCTGACGCGGGTCCTCAGTGAGCTCATCAGAGTCTCGGGACTGAGTGCCACCGACAGATTGCTCGGCATGGTGTTTGGCTTTTTACGCGGCGCGTTGGTCGTTTTGCTCGGTGTTACGGCATTGCATTATTTTACACCCGTGTCTCAAGACCCGTGGTGGCAAGCGTCACGCCTGGTACCATTGGTGCTGGACTTGCTCAACGTCATAAAGCCGCTGGTGTTAGAACACTCCGATCAGCTGCTCCGAAATTTAGTGAAGGGATAGCAATATGTGTGGCGTCGTTGGATTGGTTGGACAAAAGCGCGTTAGTTTTGATCTTTATGATGCCATTTCAATGCTACAACATCGCGGGCAAGATGCAGCCGGAATCGTAACCTGTGAAGGTGATCGGCTAACCCTACGGAAAGAGAATGGATTGGTGAGAGATGTCTTTAATCAATCGCATCTAGAATCCCTAGCCGGCAATATGGGCCTGGCGCATGTGCGATATCCGACGGCAGGAACCTCGAGTGCTGCCGAGGCGCAACCGATGTATGTGAACTCGCCCTTCGGTATCTGCATGGCGCACAACGGCAATTTAATTAACGCCAATGAACTCAATGAGGAGCTGTTCCGAACGGATCGGCGGCATATCAACACCAGCAGCGACTCAGAAGTGTTACTCAATGTTTTTGCACATGAATTGCAAGGGATTGCTGGCTTAAGGGTCTTGCCCGAAGACGTTTTTAAAGCCGTTGAGCGGGTCCATCATCGTGCAGTGGGCGCTTACGCGGTTGTAAGTCTGATTACGGGCTATGGACTCGTCGGCTTCAGGGATCCCAATGGCATTCGGCCGCTGGTCTTGGGTCGACGGAAGACACCGTCGGGTTATGACTACATGTTAGCTTCAGAAAGCGTGGCGCTGAGTGTTTTAGGGTTTGAGTTGATGGAAGATATTGCGCCGGGCGAAGTAATTTATATTGAGTCGAATGGTCGCTTGCATCGCCGGTTGACCGAAGTCAAGACGCGATGGTCTCCGTGTATTTTTGAGCATGTATACTTAGCGCGACCGGACTCGATCATGGATGGCATTTCAGTTTACAAAACCCGATTAAAAATGGGTGAGAAATTGGCCGATAAAATCTTAAGGCTCTGGCCCAATCATGACATCGATGTGGTGATCCCCATACCCGATACCAGCTGCACAGCGGCATTGCCAATGGCGCACCGTTTGGGCGTGAAGTACAGAGAAGGTCTGGTGAAGAATCGTTATATCGGGCGAACCTTTATCATGCCCGGACAGGAAGAACGTTATAAATCAGTTCGTCGTAAGCTCAACACCATAGAATTGGAATTTAAAGGCAAGAATGTGTTGTTGGTGGATGACTCGATCGTTCGAGGCACGACCTCTCGACAGATTGTTCAGATGGCAAGGGATGCGGGTGCTAAGAAGGTCTATCTTGCCTCCGCCGCGCCGCCGGTCCGGCATCCTAATGTTTATGGCATTGATATGCCCGCGCCGACGGAGTTCGTGGCGCATGATCAAACAGAGGCTGAGATTCAAGCCTACATAGGCGTTGATTGGTTAATTTACCAGGACCTCGAGGACCTTCAGGCCTGTGCGGCGGGAATCAATGACAAAGTCGACGGCTTTGATTGCTCGGTTTTTAATGGAGAATATGTGACGGAGGGGGTTAGTGTCCGTTATCTGGAGCGCATCGAACAGCAGCGGAATGACCAGGCAAAACGGCAACGAGTTGATGGCGCCAAGGACAGCCGCGAGTTACACAATTATCATTAAATTGATCCGAAACCCATGAATGAGTCGATACAAAGCGTTTTAGAGGGGCTTGACACCATTATCTTGGGTAAGCAGCGGGAAGTGCGCTTGGCGCTTGCGAGTCTGCTGGCGGGTGGACACTTGCTGATCGAAGACGTGCCGGGCACTGGCAAGACCACCCTCGCGCTGGCCTTAGGCCGAGTGCTGGGACTGCAGCACAAACGGGTTCAGTTTACCGTTGATGTTTTGCCTAGCGATATCACTGGAAGTTCGATATATCGGCAAAGTGAACAAGCGTTTGAGTTCCATCCGGGCCCAATATTTAGCCAGATTCTACTCGCAGATGAAATTAATCGCGCGATGCCCAAGACACAAAGCGCTCTGCTTGAGGCCATGGAAGAAAATGCGGTTAGCCAAGACGGCATAACCTATCCGTTGCCGTCGCCTTTTTTCGTCATCGCAACCCAAAATCCGATGCACCACTCGGGGACCTACCCGCTGCCAGAATCGCAGTTGGATCGGTTCTTGATGACGCTGCAAATGGGCTATCCCAGTGCAGATGCGGAGCTCGTTTTGTTAACCAGCGGCGCTACTCGCCAAAAAGTGCTCGACCAACCGGCCTTGTGTACGGCCGAGCAACTGCTTGGCTGGCAAGCAGACGTGCGGGCGGTCAAAGTTGCCAGCGCGATTGCAGATTATGTGTTGCGGTTGGTTCGAGAGTCGCGCGGAGATGCGTCGTTTGAGATGGGACTCTCGCCGAGAGGTGGGCTTGCGCTGATGGCGGCAAGCCGAGCCTGGGCCCTCTTGCAGGGCCGCGATTTTGTGACGCCAGAAGACGTGCAGGCGGTCTTCGCCGCGGTTTGTCAGCACCGATTGCGGTTTCGCAGTACTGAGGACCGTGCTGGATTACTGCACTCAATCAACGATTTTTTGAATCAAGTCGATGTGGTGGCTTAGCACCAAATGGTCTCAGCGGGCCGAAAAATTTCGGACAAAACGGTTCAAATCCTGGCTCGATCGACGGGTCCCGCCCGCCCAAGCAATCCGATTATCCCACCGTAACATCTTTATTGTGCCTACCCGTCAGGGCTTTGGTTTTGTCCTGATCCTGCTTTTGATTCTGATTGCCGGTATCAATTATCAGAATGCATTGGCCCATGCGTTGGCTTTTTTGATGTTGGGATTGTTTTTAGTGGCCATGCTGCAAACCCATCGTAATTTGGCGGGGCTGGTCCTCAGTCAGACCGTGCCTGTTGAAGGGTTTGTTGGGCAAAAGATCTCGGTCGCCTTTCAAGTTCAAAGCGATGCCGGCCGGGTTCACGATGGATTGTCTTTTTTTTGGCCGAATGCCCGGGTTGTTCAAGGCTTTGGCGTTGATCGCAATGGAACCACGATTTACCGCCAGACGACCCCTGAGCAGCGGGGCTGGCATGCGCCAGGCCGCATAAGGCTTGAAACGGTTTACCCATTTGGACTTTTTAGGGCATGGTCTTGGTTGGACTTCGACTGCAAAATTCTGAGTTATCCGAAACCGGTGCCTTGCGATCACTTGGTGAGTCAAAACGATTCAGAGCTTGGGGCAGGACGGCGCTCGAGTTTAGGGACGGATGACGTCAAAGCAGTGAGAGACTTCCAAGACGGCGATGATCAACGAAATATTCATTGGCGTGCATCCGCCAAACTCGACCGATTGATGGTTAAATCCTATGAGTCCCAGCTGTCAGCCAGTCAGTGGCTTCGTTTGGAGGCGATGCGTGAGTTGCCGATGGCTGACCGGTTGGGTGGTCTGGTCTATCTCATTGAGGCGGCATCACAGCGTGGTGATGCCTTTGGATTGGATTTAAACGGTCAGCAATTGCCCGTCGCATCAGGGCCCGGGCAAGAACGGGAAGCGCTCAAGCGTTTAGCGCTTTTTGATTGGCCAGGACTTTAAATGATGATGGTTCAGCGTCCAGCGCTGCTTTGGATGTTGGCAAGTCAAAGCCTGATGCTCGCGCCGCACGGATCGCGCATGCCGTTATGGATGTTAATTGGCTGCTTTGTCATCGTTGCGTTTACGCTCGCTCGAATTCAGGGCCACGTAAGGTTGCCTTCGAAGTGGGTGGCCGTTGCCAGCGTGTTCTTGGGCTGGGGGTTGCTGTGGCGAGAATATGGCAGTCCGATGGTGGTCGAGTTTTGGGTCGATCTCTTACTGTTTATGTACACGGCGAAGCTGCTTGAACTCGTCTCAAAACGAGATGTCGCTCAGGTAATGCTCTTAAGTTTTTTTGTTGCCATGACCCATTTTTTGTTTGACGAGTCAATGTTGCAAACTATCGTGACCTTTTCGGGCCTGGTCATGGTCATGGCAACGCTGATTGCCGTTCATTCGAGTTCGACCCAAACGCTGGGGCGGCAACCGTTAAAGCTTGCCAGCTTCGCGTTTCTGCAAGCTGTACCGTTGCTCGTAATCTTATTTGTTTTTTTTCCGAGGCTTAGCCCATTTTGGACGATCCCCTTAGAGAAGGGGACGGCTGTCACTGGCTTGAGTGATCGGTTAATGCTGGGTGATATTCACAGTTTGGTGCAGTCCGATGCGCTGGCCTTTCGAGTTAATTTTGCAGCAGCGCCGCCAGCCTCAAGAGACCTCTATTGGCGGACCCTGGTGTTGAGCGAGATCTCGGAGGGTGGATGGGTTGTTGGAAGCCCGCCAAGGCCCAAGACCGCCATCGGAACCCCCGCCGAGGTGATCGATTACGAGCTTCTCAGTCAGCCGATGCGGGTGCCGTTTATACCATCATTAGATCGGATTCTGTCCGTTGAAGGCGCGTCGGTCAGCCTAGATCCGCTCGGGTTTGTGCGCAGCACGAGCGTCTTACAAACGGTCAGTCAGTATCAAATGCGAAGCGGTCTCAACCCGGTCGATGGGGTTGATTTGTCAAAGGCGGAGCGCGCGGCGTACCTTGCGCTGCCGAAGCGAACAAATCCTTTGGCGCAAGCCCATGGCGCGGCGCTTGCCGAGAATCATCAAGCGCCGGACGCAAGGATTCAGGCTGTTCTTGCTTGGTACTTTGATGACTTTACCTACACGTTAAATCCAGGTGCGAGCGAAGGAGATTCGATCGATCACTTTTTGTTTGAGACCCGGCGCGGGTTTTGTGAACATTTTGCTGCGAGTTTCACCTGGATTATGCGGGCCGCGGGCATTCCAGCAAGGGTGGTGCTAGGTTATCAGGGCGGTGCTTACAACCCATCGGGGAACTACATCGAAGTGCGTCAGTTCGATGCCCATGCCTGGTCTGAGGTGTGGGTGCAAGGGGAGGGCTGGCGCCGGGTGGATCCAACGGCGTTTGTTGCGCCCGAGCGAATTGAGGCGGGTATGGGCGCGTCGGCTGCGGGTATGGATGGTTTGATGACGGGTAAAGCGTGGGATTATTTCCAAATGCAGAGTTTGGGATGGCTTTTTGATCTGCAGTTGCAATTGCAAGCGCTCAGTCACCTTTGGGACAGGGTCGTTGTGAATTACGACCAGGCTCAGCAACTGCGGTGGTTAACAACGGTTTGGCCAGATCTTGAACTTGAAGATTTGGCGCCCCTTGCTTTGGCCGCTTTTTTACTTGGCCTCGGAGTGATTACGGTAGGTTTCGTTGCATCCCCCTTCCGGCGACGATTGTCACAAGAAGCCCGATGGTATCGAGGCTACGTTAATTGTTTGGACGGGGAGGCGCGAGATCAAATAAGTCGAGGGGCAGGGGTTGCCCGTTGCCAAGAAGTCTGGCGTCTAACGCGTCCAGCGGAGGCGGCACTCGCATGTGAGTTCGTCGACAGGTTCGAGTTGCGGCTATACCAAAATGATCAAAGCGTTGTGCCAAGCAGTATCTCAAAAACATTGCTGGTGCTGAGAGTCAGGCTCGCCTGGATGAGGCTTACAAAGAAGCGCTAGTGGCGTCTTGAACACGGAAGGTCACAAGGTAAGGTTTGATCGAATACGGGCTCGCGTGAGCCCGTATTCGTCGCAGGTTAGGTTAGCTGACCTCGACCACATTCACGGCTGGGATTAGGGCGCTATCGGCAGACTTTTGAAAGGACTCAATTTCGTTAAAGTTGAGATAGCGGTAAATCTCCGCACTCATGGGCTCTAAGTTTTTCGCGTATTCCTGATACTCTTCAACGCTCGGTAGCTTGCCCAAAATACTGGCGACTGCCGCGAGTTCCGCCGAGGCAAGAAAGACATCTGCGCCATCGCCAAGACGATTCGGGAAGTTCCGCGTTGAGGTTGAGACGGCCGTCGACTTGGGCGCAATTCGCGCTTGATTGCCCATGCACAAAGAGCATCCTGGCATTTCAGTCCGCGCGCCAGCCTGGGCAAAGACATTATAGACGCCCTCTTCCATTAATTGATGCTCATCCATTTTAGTGGGGGGAGAGATCCACAACCGGGTGGGGATGGATTTCGCATTTTGGAGCATGTTAGCGGCGGCTCTAAAGTGCCCAATGTTGGTCATGCACGAACCGATGAAAACTTCATCGATCTTTCGCCCGGCGACTTCTGATAGAGGCTTCACGTCATCGGGGTCGTTGGGGCAGGCGAGTAGAGGTTCCTTTATTTCATTGAGATCAATTTCAATAATTTCATAATAGTTGGCGTCGGGATCCGGCGTCATCAAGGTCGGGTTGTCAAGCCAGGCGCTCATGGCATCGATTCGACGTGCAATGGTTCGGGTGTCCCCATAACCTTGGGCAATCATCCACTTCAGCAAGGTCACATTCGAGGTGAGATATTCTTTGATCGAAGCCTCACCCAGTTGAATGGTGCACCCGCCAGCGGATCTTTCTGCTGAAGCATCTGAAATCTCAAAAGCCTGTTCAACTTTCAGATCAGGGAGCCCTTCGATTTCAAGGATCCGGCCGCTGAAGACATTCTTTTTACCTTCTTTTGCAACCGTAAGCAGGCCGCGCTGAATAGCCGCATAGGGAATGGCATTAACCAGATCGCGCAAAGTGATGCCGGGTTGCATTTCACCCTTGAACCGGACCAGTACAGACTCTGGCATATCAAGTGGCATGACCCCGAGTGCTGCGGCAAAGGCAACCAAACCGGAACCGGCCGGAAAGCTAATGCCCATTGGGAAGCGGGTATGGGAGTCGCCGCCTGTACCGACGGTGTCGGGCAATAACATTCGATTCAGCCAAGAATGGATGATGCCGTCACCTGGCCGCAATGCAACGCCGCCACGGGTTTGGATAAAGTCAGGGAGTTGGTGCTGGGTTTCGATATCGACTGGCTTTGGATAAGCCGCCGTATGGCAAAACGATTGCATGACGAGATCGGCCGAAAAGCCAAGACAGGCGAGTTCTTTAAGTTCGTCGCGGGTCATCGGACCGGTTGTATCCTGAGAGCCAACGGTTGTCATTCTCGGTTCGCAATAGTCGCCGGGGCGTATGCCAGGCAGTCCACATGCTTTACCAACAATCTTTTGCGCCAAGGTATAGCCTTGTTGGCTGCTTGCGGCAGGCAGATCTTTTCGGAAGACATCGGATGGGCCAAGACCTAGGGCCTCTCGCGCACGTTCTGTTAGACCGCGGCCGATAATCAACGGGATTCTGCCACCGGCTCGAACTTCATCCAAGAGGACTTCATTAGCCAGTTCAAAGTTGGACAGCACCGCGCCCGATTGGTCGGTAATTTTGCCGTCATATGGATGGATATTGATGATTTGGCCCATCTCGAGCGCGCTGACGTCGCACTCGATCGGCAATGCGCCGGCATCTTCCATCGTGTTGAAAAAGATGGGGGCAATTTTGCCGCCCAATACGAAGCCACCATCACGCTTGTTTGGAATATGCGGGACGTCGTCCCCCATGTGCCAGAGCACTGAATTGGTTGCCGACTTACGGGATGACCCAGTACCCACAACGTCACCAACGTATGCGATCGGGAAGCCTTGGGTTTTCAGTTGCTCGATGGTTTCAAGGGGCTTGTCCATCGTGTTGATTAGCATGGATTTGGCATGCAGCGGAATGTCTGGGCGGCTCCAGGCATCCCCTGCGGGGGACAAATCGTCGGTATTGGTTTCGCCCTCAACCATGAAAACGGTAACGGTGATGGACTCAGCCAGAGCGGGCTTGCGGGTAAACCAATCGGCGTCCGCCCAAGCCTTGAGCACCTTAGCAGCCTGTGGGTTGGTTTTTGCTTTTTCGACGACATCGTGGAACGCATCAAACATTAATAATGTTTTAGATAAAGCCGCGGCCGCGTCGTCCGCCACATCGTCGTGATCTAAAAGGTCAATCAGGGGCTCAATGTTATAACCGCCGAGCATGGTGCCCAGCAATTGGGTTGCAAGGGCAGGATTGATGAGCGGTGACGCGGTTTCACCTTTCGCGATGGCGGCCAGATAGCCGGCCTTGATATAGGCAGCGTCATCGACACCTGCTGGCACTCGATCGCTGATAAGCTCGAGTAAGAAGGTTTCTTCTCCGGCGGGCGGGTTCGTTAACAGGGCAGTCAGATCATGAACCTGCTCGGCAGTTAAAGGCTTGGGCACAATGCCCGCCTCGGCGCGTTCTTGAACGTGTTGTCGATAAGCTTCAAGCACAGGGGTATCCTTGTTATTTATTGAGATTTTTTTGGGCAGCCATGGCTGCTAGAATGCGCCGATTCTACACTAAAGCCGTACTGATTTTAAGCGAGTGAAGATCGCAATCTAAGGATCTATTGTTATGACATTCGAGCAGCTTAATCTCGTACCAACCCCGGATGCTTGGTTGCAAAGGGCGTCAGCCGACCTGCCAACGCTTCTAATCGATCACGCAAACTGTGAAAAGAAAGCCGCCTCAACCGCGCTGAACCTCATGTATCGCTATGTTGAGTACCCGGTGCTGCTGCAGGCCTTATCCAAGCTCGCCAGAGAAGAGCTCCGACATTTTGAGCAAGTCCTCGGGGTCATGGCTGAGCGCAAAATCAACTACGAGCAAATGACCTCGGCGCGTTACGCGGGCGAAATGCGCCGACTTGTACAAACCCATGAGCCCGATCGGTTGATTGATCTTCTGGTGATGTCGGCCGTCATTGAAGCAAGAAGCTGCGAGCGGTTTGGGCGTCTGTGTGAGGTGCTGGATCCAGATTTGACTGCATTTTATGGTTCCTTGTTGAACTCAGAAAAGCGGCATTTTCTCAGTTACTTAAATTTTGCCAACGAAATCTCGGGCAATGAGGCGGCGGTAGCGGCGCGTCTTTCCGTGTTTTTGGCGGCAGATGCCGAGCTGATAACAGGCGCTGACGAACAGTTTCGGTTTCATTCGGGTGTGCCGGGTATTCAGACAGAATAATTTATTGTGGTACTTGGCGCATGGGGAACCCTGCGAGATGAAGCCTGGGGCGGCGTCTTCGGATAGATCAGCTTCGGATTGCCAGATCGTCGGGCCTTGCTTGAAAGGTCGCAGGTAAGGGCTGGCGCCATGAGCGACTGTTATTGAACTTGGCCTAGGCTCGCGTCGCTTGTGATTTGAAAGGGCGCTAGGCAATCGATCTAAAGCGGTTTGTCAGATGGTCGATAAGCCGCTTGATGTGGTCAAGGATGACGGTTGCGGCGGCGGTCGTTCTTGCCTTAAGGGACTAAAGTGCGAAGGCTTCTAGAATCAGCCCGCTGTCTGTCTCGCGAATATGCCAGCCCTCATTGTCCCAATCACCCAGTACCATGCGTCGCCCGATTTGATTATCCAATACTGAATGATGATCAAACGGACGATGGGTGTGACCATGAATCATTGTCTGGCACTGCTGCGCCTGCAGGACGTCGCGCACAGCGTGGGGGGTGACGTCCATGATGGCGAGTTTGGTTTGACTCGTATGGGCCTGACTTTCGGCCCGGGCATCAAGCGCAATCGCCTGGCGCTCGAGAATCGGTTTTGCGAGGAGCTGCTGTTGAAAGCTTGGGTCACGCAACATCGGTCGGATTTTCATGTAGGCGGTATCATCGGTACACAAACTGTCCCCATGTAGCAGCAAAATCGTTTCGGATCCGACTGTAATCTGATGGTGTTCTGGCAGTAAGGTCAAGCCGCAACGCGCAGCATAGGCCTCGCCCAACAAGAAATCTCGGTTACCGTGCATGAAATATAAGGTCCCCGGACAGGCCTGTAAGGCGGAGGCTATGGCCTGAATGAAGGGGGTGTCGTCGTCATCCCCAAGCCAGGCTTCGAATAAGTCGCCTAAAATGTAAAGTTGATCGCTTGCTTTGATCTCGGACAGGTATCGAAGGAATCCTTCAATGCAGTGCGATCGACTTGGGTCGAGGTGAAGATCGGATATGAAGTAATGGGTCATATTAAATCGCTTGGTTTCAGGCGATTATAACAGTTGAGTGGTGCTGCAACAGTGCCGGTTGGGGGCTCAACAGCCTGCTTTCTGCGGTTTCTCAGTCGAGTACGCCGTCTTTATTCAATATTTAATCCTGTCGTCGTTGACGCTGGCCCGAAACATTCAGTAGAATCTGCGGCCTGCGGAAGCGGGGTCGAGGAAAACGTTTTGACCCGGGTCAGTGGATCGTTTAGGCAATCCGTTGTAGCATCAGCAGTTGACATTCGGGGTATAGCGCAGTCTGGTAGCGCGCCTGCTTTGGGAGCAGGATGTCGGGAGTTCGAATCTCTCTACCCCGACCAATTTCAAGTGCAAGCAAACGGGCGTCAAGCCTGGCTGGGGCGACAAAGAAATCGATAAACAGTACAAGTTCGGCGAAGCTTGCGCCCGTAGCTCAACTGGATAGAGCATCGGCCTTCTAAGCCGAGGGTTACAGGTTCGATTCCTGTCGGGCGTACCACTTCACTTGACAATAAAGGCCTCCGGCGCTGCAACCCTTGTAAGCCTTGGTCGTTACAATAGAAAGTTTGAAATGGTGGGCGTAGCTCAGTTGGTAGAGCCCCGGATTGTGATTCCGGTGGTCGCGGGTTCAATCCCCGTCGCTCACCCCATATCTTGGTGGCTTTTGGCTTATACCCCACGCTCTCTTAATTAGGGGGGTGTCAAAAACGGATGAGTGTCTAGATCAATTGAAGGATCGCAGGCGGTTAATTCCCTTTCTATAAGGTTCCCAAAGGTAAGTCCTCAAAATTCTCGACACGCTGCGTGTTGCTTCGCAACACTTTAAATCATATGACAGACAGGTCGCGCATGCGCTTGTCCTGCCTTGAAGGTCGTTTTGTCCTAAAGGCTTTAGGACCTTCTCTCTCCAGAACAATTACTGCGGTCACCCCTTTTGGCAAATTATAGGGCAGCGTGTCGGTATGCACTGAAATTTGATGGTCCTAATATCTTTTTCGGGGTCCCGTTGAAAAGCAAACATCAAACTTGACTGTTTTTATCAATCACGATTTTGGAGCCGAATCCGTGGTGAGAATCTATGACATCATCCCAAAAAATGGTAAGAACAAATAGACGCGGTTTTAAAATAGTTCCAGACAAAAAGACGACCTTAGAAGGCTGCAGAATGATCTTTAGTGGCGTTATATTCGGGTTAGGCTATGCTGATAAGCAATTTGTAGAAAACAGCATTTGAATGGCGCTAGCGCGCTTGACGTCTACAGAGCCGGCATTGGTATAGTATGGCCGCAAATGGCTATGGCCCTACAGACGCCCCAAATGAATCAGCTTTATATCGGTAATAAAAACTATTCCTCGTGGTCATTACGGCCCTGGGTCTTAATGCGAAGCTTGGATATTCCCTTCCAGGAGATCCTAATGCCGTTTGATGGGCCCGATAACTATCAGCGTTACAAAACGTTTTCACCCAATGGTCGGGTGCCCTGTCTGCAGGATGGCAAGGAGGTCGTTTGGGATTCTTTGGCCATTATCGAATATTTGGCAGAGACCAGACCGCAGGTTTGGCCAACCTCAAGAGCTGCAAGAACCTATGCGCGGTCAGTCAGCAGCGAAATGCATGCTGGGTTTCACGCTTTGCGAGGGGAATGCCCCATGATTTGTTCTGCACGGTTTCAGGTTCGATCGGTGTCTGCCGAGCTTGCCCGGGACCTCGATCGGTTGGATGAGGTGTTTTGCGATGGTTTAGCCCGCTTTGGTGGTGATTTTTTGGCTGGAAAAAATTTTTCGGCGGCTGACGCGTTTTTCTGCCCAGTTGCGATCCGAGTCGTAGGTTATGGTTTGCCGCTCACAC